>JBDHHX010000040.1:0-16408 GCA_039589155.1 Gemmatimonadota bacterium
TTCCTGCTCATCGGACTCAGCGTCGAGCGCGGCCAGCTGCTGGGTTACTCAAGCCAGATCGCCATCGTCTTCGCCGTCATGGTGCTGGCACGATCGATCGCCGTCTACTCGCAGCTCGGCACCTATAGAATGACGGCCAACCGCTTCTTCCCGGGCAACTGGATCCATGCGGTCAACTGGGCCGGTCTGCGAGGCAGCATCCCGGTCGCCCTCGCGCTGGGCCTGCCGGCGGACGTGCCGGAGGTGGCGAAGCTGAGGGCGATCACGCTGGGCGCGGTCTTCCTATCGCTGATGATCCAGGGAATAACGATCAAGCCGTTCTTGCGCTGGCTGGGGCTGATGCGGCGGTCACAGGAGCAGGAGGAGTTCGAGCTGGCGCAGGGCCGTGCGATGGCGGCGCGGGCGGCCATGGCCGAGCTCGAGGTCCTGAACCAACGGGGCGAGATCTCCGATCAGCTGTACCGGAAGCTGAGCCGCTACTTCGAGCGCAAGCGGGTGGAGGCGACGGCGACACTAGGAATGATGACGGCGGACCACGGCGCGGTGCGGCGGCGCCAGCTGGGGCGGGTAAGCGTACAGCTATTCAGCGCCGAGCGCGCCGCGCTGGACGAAGCGCTGCGTCGCGGCCTGTTGAGCGAGGAGGTCTGGCGCGCCCTCAAAGAAGACGTGGACGCGCGACTGGTCGAAGGCGAGGAGGCGGGCTGGGAGCAGTTGTGGCACGAAGAGCAGGTCGATGTGGAAGAGGAAATGGCAGAAGACAAGATCCCGGAAGAGGATCGCTGGCCGAGGGGGTAGTTGATGGCCGAGAGAAGAACGCGGGTCTACCGATGGATCCTCACGCGACTGTTCATCCTGGCGCTCGGCTTCGCGGCCGGCTACTACGTGCGTGACCAATACCAGGACGAGCTGCAGAATCGATACGAACAGCTCGAGGAAACTTACGAGCAGACGCGCTCCGAGTTGGAGCGGTTGAAAGAGACGGGCGAGGAAGCGGCCGATCGTGCGCGCCGCGCCACTGAGGAGATACAGCGCGCGGCGGAAGCGTTGCAGGATACCGGTCAGCCCTAGGACAGCAGCATCCAGATGGCCAGGCCGGAGCCGCCGATAACTATCAAGATCGTGAACAGCCAGCTGCCGCCCGAGCGCTGGGGTCCGACTGTAGGTGCCTCGGGCACGGCGCTGCGGATCGGCGTCACCATGCCTGACTGCACGATTTCCTCGGCGCCCAGCGGCCGGCGCGAGAAAGCGAACTCGTAGTTGCCGACCTTAATGACGTCGCCCACCTGCAGCTTGTGAAGTCCATCGATGCGCTTGCCGTTGACCTTCGTCGCGGTACGCCCGAGGCAACGGATAAAGTACTGACCGTGGTCGCAGGTAATCTCGGCGTGCAGCCGTGAGATCGACCGGTCGGGAATGAGAAGGTCGGACCGCTTCTCGCGGCCGATACGAAAGCCCGCCTGGTCGATGATGTAGGCCTGGTTGTTGTCGAGCCGGCGTAGTACAGCGACGAGCCTCACCTCGGGCTCGGGTGGCGTCATACGCATCATCCGTTCGAGCTCGACCATCTCTGCTCTCCGATCCACCTCGGCGACCGTTGGCGCGTCGGCCAATGGCGGAGGGCTATCGACCCTTATCGTGTTCTCACCGCCATCGTCGATGAAGACGAGGGCCGATCCGTTGAGTGTGAAGCGGTCGCCGTGAAACAGCGGGATCGGCTCTTTCTTCAAAGGGCGACCGTTGAGCACGATGCGGCCGCTGTCGTTGGGCGACCAGGCGAACGTACCCAGATCTTCGACGCTGATGGTCAGCTTGTAGTCGCCGACCGAGTCCGGCAGCCGGATGGTGGCTGCTTCGTCAGACGCCAGCACGTTGGACCCGTCTTTGAGGCGGAAGAGACGCTTGTCGTATTCTATGAACGGCACGGCTGCTATCACTCCTGGCAAGGCAGCCGGTGGGAGGCCAGCAGAGTAGTGGGGGGTCTCCCCTCCGTTACGTAAGACGCGGCGGAAGGGGGCTTCGTTAAAGCCGGATATGCAAACCGGGGGCCGAGCCCCGGCACGCGCCTAAGCCCTTGTCCGCAGGCGAGTTCAGCCGGGAGTGCCCGGCGGGGCCAGGATGGGCGGTCTGGCGGAATGCAATGCCGCTTGCAATCTGGCCCCCCGGCGGACATTGACCGGCCGCCGCCGGGCTCCCATCTTGGGGTGACTCCCCCAGCTGATGTCCCGCGGCGACACCATTTTCGCTCGTGCTGCCGGGCGATAGGCCAACATACTTGCCGGCTGGGACTTACCCGCCGAGTGGTCAGGAATGACCGGGAAACGACCTGACCGGCGTCGTCGTGTCGGCGACGTGGTCGCCTTTCGCTTGGAGCACACGGACCCGGGCAACGGCGCGAAGAACTCAATATGCGGCTAAAAGAGCGGGGCTTCACACTCATCGAGATGGTCGTGGTCATCATCTTGCTCGCGGTGATCGCATCGATCACGGTGCCGCGCGCCATCAGGGTCAGCCCGGCCCAGCAGGTCGACCGGGCCGCTCGCTCGCTGATGCGCGACCTGGAGCAGATCCGCATGGGCGCCATCGCCGCGAAGCGTACGATGCGCGTCCGCTTCTACGAGAGCGATGCCTTCTACAGCGCCTTCATCGACATGACGGCGGACCGCAGCGGCACCGTTTCCGAGGTGGCGGAAGAGGTCCGTGCCAGCGGGTTACTGACCCGCGGGTCGAAGGGTGGCCTTCCGGGCGTCGAGCTTCTCAAAGGTGTGAGGTTTGGGCCGGGCGCGGCGACGAGCAGCCCGCTGGGCGGTTCGATCCAGGGCGCGATCGACGTGGGCGCCGACTACCTGGAGTTCAACGCCAGGGGCCTGGTGATTCCCGACGGCGGTGGTGGCGTGATCTACCTCGTGCACGAGGAGGACCCGAGCGCGGTATCGGCGATCACCATCTCGGGCGCCAGCGCCTTCCGCACCTTTCGCCTGATCGAAGGAGCGTGGGTCAAGTGAGGCACACGACGGTGGCTCTGCGGTCCGAGCGCGGCTTCGGCATCGTCTCAGTGCTGGTGGCCATCATGCTGATCGCCATCGGCGTGGTCGCGCTATCCAGTTCCAGCGCCTTCATGGTCTCGATGCAGACGGACGCCGCGGAGCGCACGCGCGCCTCCGCCATCGCCGTGGCCTACATGGAGAACGTGAAGACGCGGCCGCCCGACCAGATCGTCTCGGAGTCCGAGGTCCGCGTCAGCGAGACGGGTGTGCCCGACACCGGCGGTCCGTTCGTGCGTAGCCTGACCGTGGAGCCGGAGGCGAGCACCACGGATGCGGTGCGTGCCACGGTGGAGGTCCGCTACCCGTCGGGATTCGGCCGCAGCCGCACCCTCGCCCTCGTAACAGTCATCTTCACCGGGGGCATCTGATGCGCGGAATGAATCGGTCTCGCGAGATGCGACGCTCCAGGCTCGGCGGCTTCACCTTCCTCGAGCTGGTGATTGCGCTGGTGCTCGGCGTTCTCGTGCTGGCCGCTGCCATTGCCTTCGTCGTCCGCGAAATGCGGAACCTCGCGGGCAGCGAGATCCGCCAGAGCCTGAGCCGCAACGGCCGCTACGTCGGAATATCGCTGCGCCACGACATCCAGAGGGCCGGCATCGAAGTCGCCAGTACCGGGACGTTCGGTACCGTCGCCGTCTGGCCCGGTGCATACGGCGACACCCTGATCATCCTTCACGTGCCGTATACGCCGGACCTGGCACCGCCCCATTCGCTCGTCCCGCCGGCCGGCAACGACAACCCGCTGCCGCCGGGCGGCACCTGTGGGACGGAATGCATAGAGGTCGTCAAACTACCTGACGCCGTCGCGCCGCTCGAGCTGCAGCCCGGCGACCTTGCCAGGGTGCAGATTCCCGGCCAGCGTCAGCTCATCATGATCCAGCAGCTCGATGTCACCAGCGACACTTCGGTGCAGGTGACGTTCACATCGATCGACACGGTGCTTCACCAGCCGGCCAGCCTGACCGACAACATGGCGTTGGACCGCTACAGTACCTTCATCCAGGAGCTCACACCTGTCATCTACTACGTCGATGACCAGGAGCAGCTCATCAGGGCCACGCGGCTGAACCTGAGCGGCTCGCCCGAAGGCTACGTGTTGGCCTACGGCGTGGAGGAATTCGATGTGAAGCTCCTGTTCGCCGATGGTGACGAGCTTGAACGAGCCGATCCATTCGATGCCGATAATAGCAACGACTACGACGACATCATCGCCGTCAGGGTGCTGGTAACGATCAAGGCGGACCGCGCCGACCCGCGCGTTAGCGGCGGCGACCTGCTGCGCCGGTCGTACGAGTGGACGATCTCGCCACGCAACCTGCGGTACGAGAAGTATCGGATTTGAGCGACGGTGTACTGCCCTCGTGCGAAGGAGACGACGTAAGATGCAATCGCTTCATCGAAAGGCCGAGACGCGCCAGCTTGGCGACAGGAGCGGCCTGGCACTGGTCGCCACGCTCATAGTGCTGGCGGTGATGGGTGTCGTTATCACCGGTGCCGTGAGGTCGGCGTTGACGGCACTGCGGACCTCGGGCCTCGACTACCAGGAAGCCCGCGCCTTCTACGCCGCCGAGGCGGGCGGCGAAACGGCGCTCTCACAACTGAAGTTGGCGTTGCAGGACGGAGTGCTGAAGGACGACGAGCTGGCCAGCATCCAGCCGCCTATCATGGATGGGTTCAGCTTCGACAGCTTCTCCGTCGCGAAGGTAGGCGCCGCCCTGGTCGAGGACATCACGGACGGACCCTACACCGGTCTTTATTCGCTGACGCAGAAGGTCGACATCTACTCGCTGGCCGAGGACGCAAACGGGACGGTGGCCGGAGTGGTGTTGCGTGCCAAGGCGCAGGCGATCCCGATCTTTCAGTTCGGCGTCTTCTACGAAGAAGACCTGGAGGCGACCAACGGACCGCCGCTCGAATTCCTCGGGCGTGTGCACTCGAACGGCAACATCTACCTGAGCTCGAGAAACGCCTGGTACCGGGAACCGATCACCACGCCGAACAAGGTGTTCCACGATCGTAAAGACAACCACACCGTTTATAACGGCGTCTTCATCAACGACGCTATGGGTGTCGAGGCGCCGCTGGACTTCGATAGCCGCTCCATCCCGGGACCCGAGGCGTTCAAGACGCGCAGCTGCCAGCAGTTCAGTTGCCGGCTGATGACCGACGCCTTCGATGTCGATTCGCTGGAGCTGCCGCTGCCGCCCGGGGTGCCGGCCTACGAGCTGATCCTGCCGCGGGAAGGCGACGACGGCGACGCGGAGAAATCGGTGAAGTTCGCCTGGAACGCCGACATGTACGTGACGGTCGACTTCACGAACATGAAGGACTGGAACGCCAGCTGCAGCTGGTGGAAGGACGTCGGCGGCAACGTGGAGATTCCCACCATCACGGCGGTGCGATCCGGTGGGCGGCCGGTGCCGAACGAGACCCAGCTGTGCCGGATGTTTCAGTGGCAGTGGGCGGCCTTCTACGACGGGCGCGAGGACGAACTCAAGGACATCGTCCAGATCAGAATCGACGAGATCGCCGCCTGGGTGGCCGGCGACCCGAGCCGGCAGATGGAGATCATCTACGTCGAGATCGAAGCGCCGGCCAACCTTTCGGGCTTCAACGTTCCGACCCGCAACCAGATACTGGATGGGGTCGTCGACCCCGCGGTCAGAGTGGACAACGGCGCGCAGCTTCCCAACCGCATGACCATCGCCACAGCCTGGCCGATGTATGTGCGGGGCGACTACAACAGCGTGCTGAAGCAACCCGCCGCGGTGGCCGGTGACGGGATCACGATTCTCTCACGCTTCTGGGTGGACACGCAGAACCGGCCCGGTACCGAGTTCGCCGATTGTGAGAACACGACACCCTGCATCGACTACATGAACTGGGCCAACGCTTGGGACTACTTCAATGCCGGCGAAACGACGGTGAACGCGGCGATCCTGGCCGGCCATTGGCCGACGCCGTGCGACCACGAGGTCGCGGGATGTACACCCGGATACGGTGACTTCTACGGCGGTGGGATCGAAAACTTCCCGCGCTTCATCGAGCGCTGGCGCGGCGCAACGAACGCCGACTTCATCACCTTCCACTACAAGGGCGCGCTGGTCAGTCCGTTCACCAGCAAGAAGACGACCGGGACGTGGAACGGCTCGTATTACCGGCCGCCGCAGCGTGACTGGTCGTTCGACACCGACTTCCGCGATCCGGAGAAATTACCGCCCGGCACACCCAACGTCGGCAACGTGGTTCGGACCGCGATGAGGGAAGCCTTTTAGATTCGGGGAGTCGGGGAATTGTAAAATAATGGAGTGATGGACTGGAATCTCTAATCCATCACTCCATTATTCCATCACTCCACTATTCCAATATTCCCTCTGGTCTGCCAATTGCTCTCTTAGTATGCGCGCCGCTGAGTTGGCGCGTCCTTGCCAGGCCGGCGCCCCACGCGGGCTCCACGCGCTAAGTCTCGCCCCTGTAAACACTTCCCGCCACGGAAGAGCCAGGGGAAGTCCCCGGCCGCCGCCGAATTGGCGGGGCGCGAATGGTTAAATTGTTCCTCCGAGCCGGTCAAGATGACCGAATCAGTGTATGGGTAACCGAAGTGGATTCAGCCTGATCGAGATCATGGTGGTGATCGTCGTGCTCGGCGTGGTGGCGACGTTTGCCATGCCGCGGACGGGTCGGCGGAGTCCACTTTTTCAGGTCGATACGGCGGCACGGTCGCTTGTCCGGGACATCGAGCTGGTCCGGATGCGGGCGATGGCAGCGAAGCGGGTTGTGCGGGTGAGCTTTGACGAGGAGAGAGCATTCTACACCGCGTTCATGGATGTAAGCCCGGGTCGCCAGGGCGACTTAGTGGAGACGAAAGAGGAAGTGCATGCCAGCCGCATCGTCGCGCGTGGCTCTTCGGGCGGAAAACCGGGGGTCAAGCTAGGGGACGGGGTCGTCTTCGCCACCGGCGAAGCGGGAAGCGGGCCAGGCGACCTGACGGCGGGCGACGCGATCGCGTTCGAGAATGACAGGGTCGAGTTCGATGCGGCGGGAATGGTGATCCCGGAAGGGGTCGGCGGAGTGGTCTTCCTGGCGCACGAGGATGATCCGTCGGCGGTGGCGGCGGTGACGATCAGCGGTGCGGGCGCCGTGCGTGCGTGGCGCTACCGGAACGGGAAGTGGGTACAGTGAGGCGTTGGATTCGTGCTCCGTCATCCGAGGCCGGGTTCGGCATGGTCTCCGTCCTGGTGGCCATCGTGCTGCTTTCGGCCGGCGTCGTCGTGCTTTCCAGCTCCTCCTTGTTCATCACATCGATCCAGACGGATGCGCAGACGCGATCGATCGCTTCGTCAATCGCCCTCGGGTACATGGAAGAAGTGAAGACGCGTGAGCGCACTAGCCTGGCCCCGGAGGAGCCGGTACGAGTGAACGCGATCGGCGAGCCGGACGAAAGCGGAAAATTCGTGAGGCGGCTCATGGTCGATCCGGAGCCCAGCGTGGTCGACGCCGTAAAGCTCGCGGTTTGGGTGCGCTATCCCAGCGGCATGGGCCGCTGGAGAGAAATCGAAGTCGTTACAATCATCTACGTGGGCACCTGACCGTGAACGAGAATCGCCGTGCCGGCTTCACTCTGGTGGAAATGCTGATCGCGCTGACGCTGGGCGTGATCGTGGTCAGCGCGGCGATCCAGTACTTCATGACCGAATTCCGCGTGCTGGCCGCGAACGACGTGCGCGAAGTCGTGGCGCGGAACGGCCGCTATATCGGTGTGGCGGTGCGCCGCGATTTGCAGCGGGCCGGCGTCGGCATCGAGACGACAACGACCTTTGGCACCGTCGATACGTGGCCGGGGACATACGGCGATACCCTGGTCGTCCTGTACGTCCCCTACATCCCACGACCGGCTCCGCCCCACACCATCGTGCCGCCTGATGGAGTGACGGAGAACCCGTTGCCACCAGGCAGCACCTGCGGGCTTCAGTGCATCGAGGTCACGAAAGAAGCCGAGCCTGCACTCGAACTCGAGGCGGGCAGCCTGGGCCGGCTCCAGGTGCTGGCGGGCCGGCGGCTTGTCCTGATCGAGTCGACCAACGTGACCAGCGACACCAGCGTCGAGCTGAAGTTCACCGACGCGGCGACGCTGCTGGGTCAACGAGCCGGCATGGCGGATCTCAGCCTCGACCGCTTCGGCACCTACGCGCAAGAACTGCAGCCGGTGGTCTACTACCTGGACGAAGATCGGTTGATGCGGGCGGTTCGTCTCAACCTCGACGGCTCGCCGGCCGGCCAGGTGCTGGCCTACGGGGTGGAGGATTTCGACGTAGAACTCGTGTTCTTCGACGGCGACGTCTACGAGCGGGTGAACGTCCTGGATACCGACGACAGCAACGACTACGACGATGTGTCGGCGCTCAAGATCACAGTGACGCTGAAGGCGGATCGCGTACACCCGCTTGTAAACGGCGGTGAACCGCTGGAACGGACGTTTGTGTGGACGATCGCGCCGCGCAACCTGCGCTACGAGAAGAACCGACTATAGATCACGAGGTCTGAAGTATGTCGCAACTGAAGACAGTACGATCGCACTTGCACGAGCGGACCGGCCTGGCGCTCATCACGACGATCATGGTGCTGGCGGTGGTCGGCACCGTCATCGGCGCCCTGATCACGATGGCCATGGCGTCGGTGCGAACGGCCGGGCTGGAGTACCGTGAAGGCCGGGTATTCTACGCGGCGGAGGCGGGCGGCGAGGCGGCGCTGGCTCAGATCAAGCTGGCTCTGCAAGACGGCCTGCTCGAGGACTCAGAGCTAGCCGCCGTGATGCCGCCGGTGCTCGAGGGCTTCAGCTATGACAGCTTCAGCGTGAGGAAGACGGGCGAGGCCGTCGTGGAGACGATCACCGACGGTGCGTACGCCGGCCTCTACGCGATCACTCAGAACATAGAGGTCATCTCTCTGGCCCAGGACGCGAGCGGCAACCTGGGCGGCGTCGTGCTCGATGCCAAGGCGCAGGCGATCCCGATATTCCAGTTCGGAGTCTTCTTCGAGCAAGACCTGGAGGCGACCAACGGGCCGCCGCTCGAATTCGTTGGCCGCGTACACGCCAACGGCCACATCTACCTGAGTTCCGGCGGCGGCGACGACGACAGCGAACCCAACGCCTGGTACCGCGAGCTGATCACTACGCCGAACCAGGTGGTCAACGACCGCAAAGACTTCCACGACATACAGACCGGCGTGTACATCAACGACGCTGAAGGCAACGAGGTACAGCTGACCTTCGATAGCCGTTCGATCCCCGGCGTCGAGGCCTTCAAGGCGCGCAGCTGTGCCGATTTCGACTGCCGGCTACAAACCGACGCCTTTGACGTGGACTCGCTCAACTTGCCGCTGCCGGGCGGCGTGCAGCCGTATGAGCTACTGCGCCCGCGCGATCTCGATGACGGACCGGCGGAGAAATCGGTGAAGTTCGCCTGGAACGCCGACACCTACGTGATCATCGACTTGGGATACCCGAAGAACCGGGCCTCTGTATGTGGCTATGACCCCGATGATGACGAGCAGGTCCTCTGGTGGCCCGACATCACCGTGGAGCGGGCGAGCGGCGTGGTGCCGAACAAGAAAGCGATATGCGATATCCTGCAGTGGGAGTGGTCGGCGTTCTACGACGGCCGTGAAGATGAAATGAAGGACGTCCTGACCCTCGACGTGCGCGAACTGTACGATTGGATCGGCGGCAACCCGTCACGGTCGATCGAGATCATCTACTTCGAGTTTCGCGTACCGGCCGACATCAGCGGATATAACCAGGATCAGGCTGACGCCGTCATAGACGCGACGTTCGATCCGGCGGTGCGGGTGAAGAACGGGGACATGCTGCCGGGACCGCTGACGATAGCGATGGAGTGGCCGCTCTACGTCGAGGGGAACTACAACACGGTCCCGAAGCGACCCGCCGCTTTCGCCGCTGACGGGATCACGATCCTGTCCCAAGGTTGGCGCGACGATGAAAACCGGCCCGCGATTGACGATGATGACGAGGAATGTGAGGGGACCGTATCGCCGGGCAACCCGTGCCCCGAGTACCTGAGCTGGGTGCCCACCTGGTATTACGAGAAAGCGAAAGAGACGACGGTCAACGCCGGCGTCATCGCCGGCCACTGGGCGACGCCGTGCGATCATCACGCGATCGGTTGCGCCGCCGATGGCAGCGACACGTACTACAGCGACTGGTACGGCGGCGGCATCGAGAACTTCCCACGCTTCCTGGAGACATGGCGCGACGGCGGCAAGGTGCTCTTCCACTATCGCGGCGCGCTGATCAGTCCGTTCACCAGCCAGAAGACAACCGGTACCTGGAACGGCACCTACTATCGACCGCCGCAGCGCGACTGGGCGTTCGATACGGATTTCCGGAACCCGGAGCTTCTGCCTCCGGGGACACCGAACGTGGGTAACGTGATCCGTACCGCGATGAGGGAAGCGTTCTAGATTCGGGGATTCGGGGAATCGTAGAATAATGGAGTGATGGACTGGAATCTCTAATCCATCACTCCATTATTCATTACTTCACTATTCCACTATTCCCTATAGCTGAGCCCGATGGCGAACGCCACATCGTTCTGGACGGTTAGCGCGGCGGTCAGCCAGAGCATGCCGCTCAGGTAGAGCTGGCCGCCCAGCTCGGCGCCGAAGTCCCAGTCGGTCGTCGAATCCACGCCGTCCGGTTTGAAGTAGCCGAAAATCCCGTAGGGTATTCCGTACAGCCAGAGCGGCCGGCCTTCGCCGGCCTGGATCTGAGCGCCGAGGGAAACGCCGAATGGTATGGCGAATAGGAAGGCGGCATCCATGAAGGAGAACTGCGTGCTGGCCACCAGCGAGAACTCCAGCGGCAGATCTTTCGAGGAGCCTGCGATCAAGTAGCGAAAGTCAGCGCCCAGATTGACGCCGCCGTTCCAAGCGGCGGTGTATCCGCCGCGCAGGCCGCCGTCGAAGCGGTCCCCCAGCCCACGGCGGTAGACCCCGAACAGGTCTATATTGTCCTCGATGGAGACGTAGCCTCCGATATCCGACTCGCCTTTGGCCAGCGGTGCGGGGATCGTGAGGAACGGGGTCGTCCCATCCTGTGCGAAGGCGGCAGCAGGGATCAGGGTCAAAACGAGGATCCCACACGCCACGCGAATAGCTCTCATCATCATCCTCCTCTTCCTCCCTCAAGTCCTATCCAGCGTCTCGGCGGGGAAGCCGCGATAGTATCGGGAAACGGCGCCGGGGTGGCGCCGCAGACGCCTCAAAGTTACGTGAGCCGCCGTTCTACGCCAGACTTTGTGATCCCCCCGGGCTTGACCGGCCCCGGCGGCAGGGCGATACTTGGGTTCGAGAAATGAAGTTGTTGTCGGCGGACGGATTTGTGGACGCTTGCCACCGCCGGGCGGCCCGATGGGCGCCGAAACAAATGGTCTAAAGTGCCGGGTCAGAATATCCAGTATAGGCGATACGACGCCCCGCGCGCGGAGGACCGATTCAGATGGACGCGCACGGGGCATTTTTGTTTTTGTCTTAGTTCCAGTTCTAGTCGTAGTCCTATCGTAGTCGTAGTCCAGGACTAGGACTACGAGAGGATTACGACTAGAACTGGGACTAGGACTTGAAACGGAACGTTGGTGGATTGATGGAGAGAAGTCGGTATCTCGAGACACTCAACGAGAGAGTCCTTGTCTATGACGGGGCGATGGGGACGAGCGTCCAGGAGATGGAACTCACCGCCGACGACTTCGGCGGACCGGCGCTGGAAGGGTGCAACGATCATCTCGTGCTGTCGAAGCCGGACGCGATCCGCGAGATCCACTCCTCATTCCTCGAGGTCGGCTGCGACGTCGTCGAGACCGACAGCTTCCGCGCCAACCGACTGACGCTTAGCGAGTACGGTCTGGGCGAGGTGACGGTCGAGATGAACCGTGCGGCCGCCCGCATCGCCCGGGAAGTGGCCGACGGCTTCGCCACACCCGATCGACCGCGGTTCGTTGCCGGGAGCATTGGACCTTCCGGGTACCTACCCAGCACATCGGACCCGACGCTGGGCAACGTCACCTACGCCGAGCTAGTAGAGCTCTTCCGCGAGCAGGCCAGCGGTCTGATCGAGGGCGGCGCCGATCTGCTGATCGTCGAGACAGGCCAGGACATCCTGGAGCTGAGGGCGGCGGTGACCGGATGCCGGCGGGCGATGAAGGATCTCGACAACTGGCTGCCGGTGCAGGTCCAGCCGACGCTCGACACGTCGGGTCGCATGCTTCTGGGCACCAACATCGAGGCGGCGCTGGTCACGCTGGAAGCCGTTGGAGTCGACGCGATCGGACTCAACTGTTCCACGGGCCCGGAGCACATGCGGCAGCCGATCCGCTACCTGTGCGACAACACGCGGCTGCCGGTGAGCGTCATCCCGAACGCCGGGATCCCACACAACGTCGACGGCGTCGCCGTCTATGGGCTCACGCCGAAGGAACTTGCCGACGCCCACGAGGAATTCGTCGCCAAGTTCGGCGCCAGCATCGTGGGCGGCTGCTGCGGCACGACGCCGGCGCACCTGGCGGCGGTGGTCGATCGCGTGTGGGGCGCTGCACCGCTCGCGCGCGAGGCGCAGCTGGCGCCCCGTGTCTCCAGTGCGATGGAGGCGTTCGACATCGCCCAGCAGCCGGGACCGACGATCATCGGCGAGCGGGTGAACAGCCAGGGCTCGCGGGCGGTGAAGCAGATGCTGCTGGAGGACAGGTACGACGACATCCTCGGCGTCGCCCGCCAGCAGGTCGAGGGTGGCGCGCACCTGCTGGATGTCTGTACGGCGCTCACCGAGCGGCAGGACGAGGCCGAGCAGATGCGCGCTGTGGTCAAGCTGCTCGCCCAGGGCGTCCCGTCGCCGCTGGTCATCGACACCACCGAGATCGATGTGGTGACGGCGGCGCTGGAGGCGAACCCGGGCCGGGCGATCATCAACTCGATCAACCTGGAGAGCGGGCGCGGTCGTATCGACGCCGTCGTCCCGCAGGCTGTCGAGCACGGAGCCGCCGTCATCGCGCTCACCATCGACGAGGAGGGGATGGCGAAGACGGCGGAGCGGAAGCTGGAAGTCGCGCGGCGCATCCACGACCTTTGCGTAAGCGAGCACGGTCTACGGTCGGCCGACTTGATCTTCGATGCGCTCACGTTCACGCTGGCCACCGGCGACGCGGAATTCAGGCGGTCAGCCGTCGACACGATAGACGGGATCCGCAGCATCAAGACCCAGCTGCCGGGCGTCTTCACCAGCCTGGGCGTCTCCAACGTTTCCTTCGGCCTGCGTCCGCACGCACGAGCCGCCCTGAACTCCGTCTTCATGCACCACTGCGTCGAGGCGGGCCTCGACATGGCGATCGTCAACGCCGCCCACATCACGCCCTACGCCGAGGTCGATGCCGAGCAGCGGGCGCTGGCCGACGATCTGATCTTCGATCGCCGCGACGACGCGCTGGCCCGCTTCATCGAGTACTTCGAGGAGCACAAGGCGGAAGAGATCGAGCGGGCCGACCCGACGGCGGAGATGAGCTCGGAGGAAGCGATCCACTGGATGATCCTGCACCGGAAGAAGGAAGGGATCGAGGATCTCATCGATACGGCGATCGCCGACCGCGGCGGCGACAACGACGCCGCGGTTTGGGTGCTGAACAACGTGCTGCTGCCGGCGATGAAAGAGGTGGGCGACAAATTCGGCGCCGGCGAGTTGATCCTGCCCTTCGTGCTGCAATCCGCCGAGGTGATGAAGAAGGCGGTCTCGCGGCTGGAGAGCTACCTGGATCACATGGAAGGCGAGACCAAGGGAAAAGTCGTGCTGGCGACGGTCTACGGCGACGTGCACGACATCGGCAAGAACCTGGTAGGTACGATACTCGCCAACAACGGCTACACTGTGTACGACCTGGGCAAGCAGGTCCCGGTCAACACCATCATCGAGAAGGCGGAAGAGCTGGGCGCCCACGCCATCGGGCTCTCGGCTTTGCTCGTCTCGACGTCGAAACAGATGCCGCTCTGCGTGCAGGAGCTGTATTCGCGGGGGCTCGAGTATCCCGTCCTGGTCGGCGGCGCGGCGATCAACCCGTCGTTCGTTCGTAACGCCGCCTTCGTCGACGAAGCGAAGGAAACGCTCTTCCCGTCGGGTCTCTTCTACTGCAAGGACGCGTTCGCCGGCTTGGCGACGATGGATTCGCTGAGCGACAAAGAGGGCAGGGAGAGCTTCGTCAACGCGCGCCTGGTCGAGATTCGCGAGGGTATCGTGCGGCGCGCCGCGCTGCAAGAGCAGGCGAAAGCGCAGCGCGCGGAACTGAAGGGTTCCGGGGGACCGTCCCGAGAGATCGAGATCCCGGAGCCCGCGTTCTGGGGCGTCAAAGTCCTGGAGCGGTTGCCGCTGGCCGAGCTGTTCCCGCTAATCGACCTGAACACGCTCTATCGACTGCACTGGGGCGCCAAGAACGCGAAGGGCGCGGAGTGGGAGCGGCTGCTACGCGAGGAGTTCGAGCCGCGCTTGGAGCGCTACAAGCACGAGGCGCTGGCGGGCGGTTGGCTGAGGACGCAGGCGGCCTACGGCTTCTTCCCGGCGGCCTCCGCCGGCGACGACCTGGTCGTCTTCGACGCCAAGCAGAGGCAACGCGAGATCGCCCGCTTCCCGTTCCCGCGCCAGAAGGAGTACGACAAGCTGAGTCTGGCGGACTACCTGGCCCCGGCGGCCGGCGGCGCCCGTGATGTCGTCGCGTTCCAGATCGTCACCGTGGGCGACGCGCTGCTCGAGAAGTCAGACGCGATGATGAAGTCAGGTGACTACTCGGAGGGCTATTACCTGCACGGGTTCGGCGTGCGGCTGGCGGAGGCCGGCGCCGAGTACGTTCACCGGCGGATACGCGAAGAGCTGGGTATCGAGGCCGACCGTGGGTTGCGGTATTCCTGGGGTTACGGCGCCTGCCCCGACCACCGGCAGCACGGGATCGTGTTCGAGCTGTTACCGGCGCGGGAGAAGTTGGGGATGGAGCTCACGGAAGCGGGGGCGCTTGTTCCGGAGTTGGCCACTGCCGCGTTGGTGATTCATCATCCGGAGGCGAAGTACTTTTCTGTTTAGTGTTTGTAGTGGGAATTCTCGAATAGCATTCGGGGAATCGGGGATTCGGGGAGTTCGGGAGTTGCGACTTGTCCACCACCGCACCACCGCACCACTCACCACCGCACCACCACACCACCGCACCACTAACCCGCCAGTACGTCCAAACGCGCCGCCTCCTCTCCGCTCCAGAGCGAACGGTACACCAGCAGCACGGACAGCGAATAGAGATTGAGAACAGCCAGCGGCACACCGAGGAGCTGCGGCCAGCGCGGGACGTAGTAGATGGCGCCGACGAGCAGGGCGGCGTGGACGAAGAGGCCAAGCATCCAGGCGGAACGCCGCAAGCGCGTGAGGTCGTTGATGTAGAAGAGGATGGCACCGGCGACCGCCATTAGGACGAAGCCCTGGACCAGCAGCAGCCCCATCAGGAAGAACACACCCGCGAACCCCAACGGCACCGCGAGTACACCCCAGAGCGCATAGTGAATCTCAACCAGCGGGCTTGTTCGAACCATCAACCGTTATCCTCTCAACTCAGCGACCATACCCCCTACTCCCTACCACCGCACCACCGCACCACTCACCACCGCACCACCGCACCACTCACCACCGCACCACCGCACCACTCACCACCGCACCACTAATACGGACCCTTCCGCGCCTGACCGACGATCAAGCTCTCGCGCAGCGGCACCATCGGGAAAGTCGACGCATAGAGCGCGTAGCAGAGTCCGAAGGCGCCGAGGAAGCCGACGGTCACCAGCAGCTCGATCCAGCCCAGCGGTACGCCCTCGGTCCAGATCGACGCGATCACTTCGTTGAAGCGCTCCAGCCACAAGCCCGCCATGATGATGACCGCCACCGACGCCAGGTAGCCCGGGATCGTCTTGACCTTCTGCCAGAGCAACAGCAGGAACGGAATGACGAAGACCAGGGCGAAGAAAGCGATGGAAACTGATTCCCACGGCGGTACGGATCGAACCTCGATGAAGAATGTCTCGCGCGGCAGGTTGCCGTACCAGATGGGCAGGAACTGAGAGAACCAGAGATAAGCCCAGAAGACTGAGAAGGCGAAGATCAGCTTGCCCAGGTCGTGCCACTGGTTGGTCGCGAAGAAATCGAAGCTGTTGTACTTACGGAAAAGTGCTGCCATGACCGCCATCCCGGCCAGCGCCGACAGCCAGGCGCCGATGAAGAAGTAGGCCGGGTAGAGCACCGACAGCCAACCGGGCGCCAGCGACATGATCAGGTC
>JBDHHX010000041.1:0-16398 GCA_039589155.1 Gemmatimonadota bacterium
AGATGCCGCCGCTGATGGCCGCCCAGCTCCCTCAGCCACTGACCGAGGCTGATGCGCAGGAACCAGGCGGCGGCTGAAGTGACCTTGATGCGCGCGAGATCGAGGCCGTCGGCGGAGTGGACGATGGTGGTGAGCTTCTCCTGCAAGTTGGTGAACTCCTGCACGGCCTGCGGGATCTTCCAATCGGTTTTCTGTTCCGGCTTGTAGAGGCGCGGCACTTTGAAGGTGCCGCGTGGCGGCAGCTCGTCGGCGCCGGTCGCCCTGACGAACCAGTTACTCAGCGCGCCATACTCGAACGGCCCATCGGAGAACCAGCCCTTCCCGCGCGCTTCGATGATGGCGGTGTCGAGGCGCGGCGCCATCTTCCAGCCGACGACGAGCAGGTGATCGATGCATTCGGCCATCGACCAGCTCTTTTCATCGGGCCGACGGTTGAAGCTCTCGTCATCGAGTCCGCTAACGATCTCGATCAACTCATGGCGAGCGAACTCGAAATCCTCGAGTCGTTCCTCCAGTTCACGAATCATCGGAACCACTCTCTCCGCTGATCGGGTTGAGACTGCGATGCTTACGGATCCACTCCTCGATCTCCTCAGGCACCAGCAACTGATCGGCGATAGCGGCGATCTCTTCGGCCTCGCGCCACGCCGCTTCCAGCTCGCGCAGCTCGCCTTCGAAGGCGCGTCGCTCGCCCTCCTCGTTGGCGGCCATCTCCAAAGCCAACCGTACCTCGGGTCGCATCGTCCGTAGTATGCTGGCGTCGCGATCGAACAGTGCGCCGGCCGCATAGCCTTCGCCGGTCGACGTACTCTCGAACAGCCGCTTCGCATTGCGCGCTTCTTCGATGACCTGCACGGCGCCGCGAACGTGCCGGTCGTTGCCGCCAAGGAAGTTCAGCTTCGACAGGATCTTGCCGGCGGCGTGCATGGCGGCAGAACCGTGGAGCACCGTCCGGTCGCCGTCGCTGATCACCCAGTCGCGCCACCATTCCCTCAAGGCGACGCCGGTCCGGTGAGGCACGCTCAGTTGCCAGCCCTCCTCGGACTCGGCTGTCACCAGGCGGACCTCCTTCAGGTCGACGCGCGTGAGCGGCAGCGTCTTCCCTTCCTCGTCGCGGACACGCGTGATGATCGACTGCTTGCCGGTGAAGGTAAAGACGAGGGACTCGTAGAACATGACGAAAGCGTTGTAGGCGATGGAAGCCTCGACGGCGACATGTCGTTTCAAGAACTCCTTACCGTAGCGCCAGGCGGCGTACTCGGGCCTGAGCGGGCGGCCGATACGCACCAGGTCGAGCCCCTCGCCCAGTCTGGCGAGCCCGACGTTGTCGGTGGAGTATCGGGTCCGGGTGTCGCGGTAGTGGCGCTCGCACTCCTCGATCGCTTCCCAACGTTCTTCCAGCGGCGTGAGGTTCCAGCGCCTGCACTGGTCGCAAACCACCCAAAGGCGGCCCTTCTCGCCGTCGAAGGCGAGCTTGCGGCCGACGGGGAAATTCTCGACCGACTCGTTGAGGCCGAGATCGCGATTGCAGTAGATGCAGGTCTTGTACATGACTAGTAGACTAGTAGACGAGTAGACAAGTTGACGAGTGACACCGGTCTTGTCCACTCGTCTACTCGTCTACCTGTCTACTCACTGCTTCAGGTTGCGCCTCGATCCGCCGGAGACGCATCTTGGCATTCGCGTTTCGCATGGCCAGTTCGGCAGGGTCTAACTGAACGAACAGGGGGGGATTAGGTGGGCGACGTCCCGATACGTGGTCGGTGGAGCCTGGTGACGGGGGCATCCAGCGGTTTGGGTGCGGACTTCGCGCGGGAGATGGCGAAGCGTGGCAGCCATGTGGTTCTGGTGGCGCGGCGGGAAGACAGGTTGCTGGTGCTGGCGGAGGAACTGACGGGCGAGCACGATGTTAAGGTGGAAGTGGTGCCGCTGGATCTCTGCGATCCGGATGCGGCCGGCGATCTCTACCTGCGGCTGGCAGAGAAGGACATCTCGGCGAACGTGCTCATCAACAACGCCGGGTTCGGCGTGCGCGGCGCGTTCATCGACAACCATTGGTCGCGTGAAGAGGCGTTGATCCGCGTGAACATCGCCACCCTGGTGCAGCTGACCAAGCTGTTCCTGCCGGCTATGGCGGCGCGCGGCTACGGACGGATCATGCTGGTCGCGTCGACGGCGGCTTACCAGGCGGTCCCCAACTACGCGGTCTACGGCGCCAGCAAGGCGTTCGTGCTCTCGTTTGGCGAGGCGCTGGGTAGCGAGCTCAAGGGAATGGGCGTGACCTGCACAGTGGTGTCACCGGGGTCGACGGCCACCGAGTTCCATGAGGTAGCGGGCCACACCCACACGCCGACAGGGCGGCGCATGCGGATGTCGAGCGCCGAGGTGGCGCGTATCGGAATCGAGGCGATGCTGAAGGGTAAGCCGACCGTCGTCACCGGGCTTCGAAACTCGGTGCTGGTCGGGCTGGGCCGCCTGCTGCCGCGACGAATGACGACAGCTGCCGCCGGGTTCGTGATGAAGAAAACTCATTCGAAGTTGCCGAACGACGACGAGGTGAAGACGTGACCGAGACCGCCCTCACGTTCCCTGCCCTGCCGCTCGACGAGTGGGAGGAGACGCGCTGGACGCTGCACCTCTACCTGCAGATCATCGGCAAGGTGCGGCTGAAGCTGATGCCGCCGCAGAACCACTGGTGGCACGTGCCGCTGTACGTATCGTCATGCGGTATCACGACGCGGCCGATTCCCTACAAGGCCGGGAACATCGAAATCGAGCTCGACTGCATCGAACAGGCGGTCCGCGTGAGCACGAGCACCGGCATCGGCGCGCAGTTCTACCTGCAGGGCCAATCGGTGGCGGCGTTCTACGCGAAGTTCTTCTCCACGCTCGACGATCTGGGCATTGATGTCGACATCGTGGCGAAACCGTTCGGCATCCCGATCACGACGCCGTTCGCCGAGGACACCGAGCACGCGACCTACGAACCCGAGCATGTGGAGCGCTGGTGGCGCACGCTGGTCGCGCTGAACGGCGTGATGACGCAGTTCATGGGACGGTTCCTCGGCAAGACGACGCCGGTCCATCTGTTCTGGCACAGCTTCGACCTGGCGCTCACCCGCTTTTCCGGCCGGCGCGCGCCCATCGCCGAAGACGCCGACCCGGTCACCCGCGAGGCTTACTCGCACGAGGTGATCAGCTTCGGGTGGTGGCCCGGAGACGTGAACTTCCGGGAACCGATGTTCTACGCCTACGCGGCGCCGGAGCCGGCGGGCCTGGGCGACGAGCCGCTGTCGCCGGAGGGCGCGTTCTGGCACGCCCACAGCGAAAACAGCCACATGGCGCTCTACCCGTACGAGAACGCCCGCACGTCAGGCGATCCGAGCGCGGCGATCCTCGAGTTTCTGGAGGGCGTCTACCAGGCGGCCGGCGCGCGCGCCGGCTGGGACCTGGACGAGTTGAGGCACCCCCGCTTCGGCTAGCGCCAGTCTCAGAGGAATCGCGGAATGAAGCGGTGCGGCACCTGCTCGCGGTAGCGGTCGTAGTCGTCACCGAATCGCTGGCGTAGTTCCTTCTCTTCCATGACGACGACGAGATAGAGGGCGGGGATCAGCAGGACGACCATCACGTACATGGCCAGGTAGTTGGTGAAGAAGGCGACCGCCACCGTGCCAAGCCACACCGCCACGTAGCGCGGGTGCCGGATTATGCCGTAGATCCCCTCCGTAATCAGCTTACCGCCGTGGCCGCTGGGGTCGAGCTCCGGCGCGCCCACCAGGATGTTCGCTTTCAGGTGCTTGCGGCAGCGAATCTCTACGTAGACGGACGTGCCGTAGAACAGCGCGGTCAAAATCCAGAACCAGCGATTGGTCCCGTACTCGACGGCGAGCAGCGGTTCACGGACCTGGTATATCGCGAACATGGAGGCGAAAGCTGTGATGGTGAGGATCGTGTAGAAGAACGGCCGTCCCAGCTTGCGCCAGGAATCGACGAACGGATGCGTCACGTACCACCAGCCGACGGCGACGGGGTACGCCATTACACTAACCAGGGCGAGCACGTAACGGGCTGTGTTCATGTCGATGTGTGCGACTTGAGTTTGCGATCGGCGAAACGGCCGTAGATGAGCAGACCGCCGGTTACCAGCGCGATGACCAGCACGCCGATGATCATCGTGCGCGCCGGCTCTTTCTCTGTCGGTACCGCGGCGACGACCTCGATAGAGCCGTCGCGGATGACGCTCACGCGGGGATGATCCATCAGCCGACGCAGGGCGAGGGCCGGGCCCAACAAGCCCCAGTAACTGCCGAGGCGCTCGAGGACGAAGACCTCTTCGCCGCGGATGGCGACGCCGGTGGGCACCCAGGGCCAGCCGGGACGCGCGACCGTTTCCACGATGCCATCCGTATTGATCCGTCGTAACCGCCGGTTCCCGTGGTCGGCGACGTAGATGGCGCCGGCGGAATCGACGGCAATCCCCTGGGGTCTATTGAATAGCGCTTGCGCCGCCGGTCCATCGCGGAAGCCGCGGATCGTGTCGCCAGCCACGGTCTCGAAGTAGCCGTCCGCGCCGATGCGGATCACGAGGCTGCGTATGGTCCCGTAGCCGGTCCCGTCCGGCGCCTCCGTCAGGTAGGCCAGTTGCTCGGGCGGGTAGCCACCTTGTGGGAAGTACGGCGTGCCGTCGTCGGCGATCAACAGCACGTTGGTGTGAACGTCCTCGACGATCTTCGAGAGGCTGCCGTCATCGTCGAGCCGCCAAACGATGTTGTTGGCCGGGTCGGCGAAGTAGATGAGGCCATCTCGGCCCACGGTGATGCCGGCGCCGGGGTGGACGGTCGCAGCCAGTAGCGCGGTCCACACGAGGGCGATTGGTGCGCGGGTCATGGCGCCGCGCCCCCGTCGAGCACGGCCCGCAGCTCGGTCATGCTGATCTCGATATCCTCGAGCGTCGTGAAGAAGTGGGGCGCGAAGCGTATGACATCTCCGCGCGCGGAGGCGACGACGTTGCGGTTCTTCAGCTCGACCTCGGCCCTGTGGGGTTCGGGAACGCGGATCGCGATGATCGCGCCCTTCTGCTTCACATCCTCCGGCCCGACGTATTCGAGGCCCTGCTCGCCGGCAATCGCGATGGCTTCGCGGGTGAGCTTCTCGAGCCGCGACTCGATGCGCGCCGGGTCCGCGTCTTCGATGATCTCCATCCCGGCGCCCGCGGCCACGGCGGCGAACACGGGCGGCGTGCCGGTCTCGAAGCGGTGGGCATCTGATGCGTAGTCGAGGGTGCGCACATCGAAGGCGAACGGTGCCAGGCGGCCGAACCATCCCGTATAGGCCGGCTTCATCTGATCGATCAGTTCCTTCTTGACGTAGAGGAAGGCGATGCCGGGGAGACCGAGCAAGTACTTCTGGTTGCCGCCGACCAGCACGTCGATGCCCAGCTCTCTGACGTCCAGGCTGCAGGTGCCCAGCGACTGGTAGGCATCCACCAGCAATAGGGCGCCGGCGTTGTGCGTGATCTCGGCTATCGCGGCGATGTCCTGCTTGAACCCGTTCTGGTAGTAGACGTGCGTGGCCGAAACGAAGGCGGTGATCTCATCGATTCGGCGCTCGTAGTCCTCCAGCGCGATAACGCCACGCCGCACCGGGACCCAATCGACCCACAGCCCGTATTTCTCGTGGGCCAGCCAGACGTGGCCGACCGTGGGAAACTCGGCTTCGGTCGTGAGGATGCGCCGCCGGTTGCTGGCGGGATCGAGCGCGCTGGCCACCGAGGCGACCGCCGCGGACGCCGAGGTGGAGACGGCGACCTCGTCCGAGCTCGCCCCGATCAGTCGCGCGAAGGCGTCCCGAGCCCGGGCGACCTCGCCCATCCAGGCGTCCCAGTCCATCCCCTTCTCACGCCAACTCTCCATGTAGGCATCGAGGGCTTCACGGGCGCGCCGCGATTGCGGCCCGTGAGAGCAATTGGCCATGTGAACGGTTGTGGCCAGCCCGGGGAACTCGCGCTGCCACTCGCGGGCCTCCTCGTCGGTAATCGGTATCCGTTCGCGATCGCTCATAGCGTGAAGGCGTCGAAGACATCTTTCAGTCCCAGGGCGAGTATCACCACGATCGCCAGTGGGACCACGAACTTGATCCAGTAGAACCAGAGCCGCCCGACCGGGCGACCCTCCACACCTTTGTTCGCTTCCTCCAGTGCCCGGCCCAGCCCAACCACCCAGGCCAGCCCGATGAGCGCCAGGGCGCTGCCTAGCGGCTGCATGGTCGAACCCCAGAACAGGTCGCTCTTTAATATGTAGTCCAGACTGAGCATCGGCACGACCGCGAGGAGCGCCGCCGCCGAACAGACGGTAAGGACGGCGCCGCGCCGGCTCCATCCGTGCTCGTCCACCAGTCCGGCGACCAATACCTCGAAGCCGGCGACGTCCGACAGGAACGCGGCGAAGAAGAGCAGCCCGAAGAAGAGTGCCCCGAAGATGGTGCCGCCGGCGATGCCGGCGAAGATACTGGGCGCGGTGATGAAGGTGAACGGCGGTCCGCTGCTCAGTTCGATGCCTAGTACCACCGCCGCGGGCACGATGACGAAGCCGGCGAGTATCGAGGCGGCCGTTTCGCCGATGCCGACGTTAATGGCGCTCTTCCGCAGGTCCACATCGTCTCCGATATAGCTGGCGTAGGTGACCATGAACGTGCCACCCAGGCCCAGCGAAAAGAAGAGTTGACCGAGTGCTGCCGTAACCACACCCGCATCGATCTTCGAGAAGTCGGGCACGAGGTAGAAGCGCAAACCTTCGCCGGCACCGGGCAGCGTCAGCGATCGGCCAATCAGCACCAGCAGCAGCAGAAAGAGCAACGGCATACCTACGGCGCTCACACGTTGCACACCCTTGCGGATCCCGAGGGTGAGCACCACGGCAACGAGAGCGATGACGACCGCGGTGAACGAGAACTGGCCCCAGAAACCGCCGAGCACCGACTCGAAGAACGATTGCGGCTCGATGATGCCGATCCGCCCGCTGATCGAGACGGCGGTATAGCGCAGCACCCAGCCGACGACGACCGTGTAATAGCTGAGCGCCATCAGCACGGTGACGAAGAGCGCCCAACCGATGAGGCCGCCGCCGCGCATGCCGATGCGGCTGAAGGCGCCCATCGGCCCACGCCGCGTCATCCGCCCCAACGCGAACTCGGCAGCGAGCGCCGGTATGCCAAACAGCAGCAGCAACGCCAGGTAGACGAGCAGAAAGGCGCCACCCCCGAACGCGGCGGCCATGTAGGGAAAGCGCCAGACGTTGCCCAGGCCGACGGCAACGCCGATGAAGGCCATGAGCACGCCGAAATGGGATGTGAAACGTGGCCGGGTCATCGCTTGGCTGGCGTGGCGCTGGTGGCCTTGAGGTGCCGTGGTGAGTGGTACGGTGGTACGGTGGTGAAGAACGCGTCAAAGCACACACCGTACTACCGCACTACCGCACTACTGCACCATCACGCCAGGCTCGCCTCGAGCTCGAACTCGACGTTGCCTTTGAGCGCGCCCGACACCGGGCAGCCGCCCTTCGCGCCTTCGGCCGCTTCGACGAACGCCGCCTGGTCGATACCCGGCACTTTGCCCAGGACCTCGAGTCGCATCTTCGTGATCTTGGGACCATCGTCCAACATCTCGAGCGTGCAGTGGGCGGTCGTCGTGATGCTCTCGGGTGGCGTGCCCGCTTTCTCGAGGCCGGCGGACAGCGCCATGCTCAGGCACGCCGCGTGCGCCGCCGCGATCAACTCCTCGGGATTGGTGCCCGCCGCTCCCTCGAAGCGGGTGGGAAACGAGTACTCTCCTTCGAAGGCGCCCGAGCCGGCGCTGTAGACGCCGCGCCCGCTTCTGAGCACGCCGTCCCACTTCGCTGTGGCCGTACTGGTCGGCATTTCGACTCCTATTGTTGTCGGTCGCTGTTGAAAAACCCCAGCTATTATCGAGGAACGGAAGCCTTCGCGCCAGACGGCGGCTGCGACTGGGGAAAAACGCCACACCCACGTCCCACAGGTTGCCCGCCACTCCGGTCACAACGACCGAAATTCGGCCCTTTCCGCCGTGAGCCGGCAACGGCCAAAAGCTGGTAATTACCGTTATTGCCGCTACTTAGGTAATTCTGTGACTTTTCGGCTTTCTATTTGCTATGTAAAGACCCGTAAGCCGGCCCTCCGCCGGAGACCGAGGACGACGAGGAGGAAGGAACAGGGATGCGAAGGGTGGAGTTGGCCTCCAAGGCGATGGAAGACTACCGCGGGTTGATCGGTGACGAGGCGGTGGCGGCGATCGAGAAGCTGGCGGAGCCGCTGCGCGACGCCCGCGTGCTGCACGTGAACGCGACGGCCAATGGCGGTGGAGTGGCGGAGCTTCTGCCGGCGCTGATCTCACTCAAGCGCGGACTCGGCCTGGAGGCCGAGTGGCACGTGCTTTCCGGAAACGATCCCTACTTCGAGCTGACCAAGAAGCTGCACAACGGTCTGCAGGGCATGGACGTGGATCTCGTGCCCGAACATGCGGCGCTCTACCTGGCGACGCTCGAAGAGAACATGGAGGTCTTTGCCCGGGACTGGGACTTCGTGGTGGTACACGACCCGCAGCCGGCGGGCCTGGTGGGACTGCTGGACGGCCGCAGGACGGGCCACTGGATCTGGCGTTGCCACATCGACACCTCGACGCCGAATCCCGAGGCGATCGAATTCCTCGCTCCCTTCATGGGCTACTACGAAGTGTCGGTGTTCACGCTGCCCGACTACGTGACGCCGGAGTTGGCGCGCGGGCGGGCCGAGTACATCTACCCTTCGATCAACCCGTTGTCACCGAAGAACCAGGCGATGGCGCCGCCGGAAGCGCAGCAGATTCTCGCGAACCGATTCGACATCGACAGCGAGCGTCCGCTGATCACGCAGGTCTCGCGTTTCGATCCGTGGAAGGATCCGCTGGGCGTGATCGATTCCTACCGGCTGGCGAAGCAGCGGATTCCAGGGCTGCAGTTGGCTCTGGTCGGTAACCTCGCGGACGATGACCCCGAGGGTGTCGAGTATCATGCAAAGACTGTTGAGGCCGCCGGCGACGACCCCGACATCCACGTCCTCAGCACGCTGGACCGGCTGAGCAAGGAGGGGCTGACGCACGCGCTGGAAGTGAACGCGTTCCAGAGCGGCAGCGACGTGGTGGTGCAGAAGTCGACCCGGGAGGGCTTCGGGTTGGTGGTGACCGAAGCCATGTGGAAGGGCACCCCCGTCATCGGCGGCCGCGCCGGCGGCATCGTACACCAGATAGAGGATGGCGTGAGCGGCCTTCTTGTGTCTGACGTCGACGAGTGCGCCGATCGCATCGTCGATTTGCTCGAGGACACCGAAACGCGCCGCCAGATGGGAGCGCGAGCGCGGGAGACGGTTCGCGAGCGCTTCCTGACGCCACGGCATCTCGCGGATTACTTGAACGTATTTCGTTCTTTCTAATCTAACCCTGAAACCGTGGCGCCTCGCGGGTGCGGCGAACTCTTCCACGCCGCGCCCGCTCTTCTTTTGGTACGGTGGTGAGTGGTGCTGTGGTACGGTGGTGGGGGAGCGTTACCGTACCACCACACCACCGTACCACGGCACCTGCTTCCCTTCTCGGTCGCAAACACCTAGCTTAGGGCAGAATGTCCCCACGCAAGAGCCCGCTCGTCATCGTAGCCAATCGGTTGCCCGTCGTCAGCGTCAAAACGGAAGACGGAATCAAGTGGCAGCGCAGTCCCGGCGGCCTGGTGTCGGCCCTCACGCCCATCGTGCAGCGGACGAAGGGCGCCTGGGTGGGCTGGTCGGGCCGTACCGGCGCGGCGCCGGAGCCGTTCACGGAGGACGGGATCAAGCAGATCCCGGTTTCGATCTCGAGGAGCCAACTGGGGTCCTTCTACGACGGCTTCTGTAACGGGACGCTGTGGCCGCTATATCACGGCGCGGTGCGCGAGCCCGAGTACCACCGCCGCTGGTGGCGGCCCTATGTGGCGGTCAACAAGAAGTTCGCAGCGATCACCGCCGAGGTGGCGCCGCGGGGCGCCACCGTATGGGTCCAGGACTACCACCTGCAGCTAGTGCCCGACCTGCTGCGTCAGCAGCGTCCCGACGTGCGGATCGGCCTCTTCCTCCACATCCCGTTTCCGCCCGAGGAGTTGTTCAGCCGCCTGCCCTGGCGGCGCCAGATCCTCGAGGGGATGCTGGGCGCCGACGTGGTCGGCTTCCAGACGCAGGAGGGCGCCCAGAACTTCAGCCGCCTGGCCCGCCGCTATGCCGATGCGAAGACAGAAAGCGGGCGACTGCAGGCACACGACCACACGGTCACCGTGGGCGCCTTTCCGATCTCCATCGACTTCGAGCGCTACGAGACGGCGGCGCGCAAGGAATCGGTGAGTGAGCAGTCCGAAGGCTTCAAGGAGCAGTTGGGTCACGGCCGCCGGATCATCCTCGGAGTCGACCGCCTCGATTACACGAAGGGCATCGACGTACGGCTACGCGCTTTCTCTGAACTGCTGTCCCGCAACCGGAGCGCGATCCGCAAATGCGTGCTGGTCCAGCTCGCCGTGCCCAGCCGCGAGCGGGTCGCCGAGTATCGAGATCTACGCAGCCGCGTGGAGGAGTTGGTGGGCCAGGTGAACGGCCAGTTCGGCGAGGTGGGGCTGGCGCCGGTCCATTACCTGCACCGCGAACTTCCGTTCGAGGACCTGATCGCGCTGTACCGGGCGGCCGACGTGTTGTTGATAACGCCGCTGGCCGACGGAATGAACCTGGTGGCGAAGGAGTACGTGGCGACGCGCTACGATGACACCGGCGTGTTGGTCCTGAGCGAGTTCGCCGGCGCCGCGCACGAGCTGCGGGGTGCGCTGCAGGTCAACCCGCATGACGTCGACGGACTGGCGGATACGATCGCGACAGCGTTGACGCTGCCGGAGAAAGAAAGGGCTCGACGGATGCGGCGGATGCGCGATGTGGTGAAGAACCACAACGTTTACGACTGGGCCGACTCCTTTATCTCCGTGCTTACCGCTTGATCGACCTTTACCTCCTTCGTCTTCAAGTCGAACGTCTTTCGCTCGCCGCGCTTGAAGGTGTAGACCTTTTCGCCGAACCCGATCCTCGCATAGGGCGCCCAGGCGCCTTCGAACGACACCGTCGCTTCTTCGCTGTTGATATGCAGCGCGAACCAGTGGCCGCGGTACTGGATGCGCGAGCGGATGCCAGTTAGATCGTCTGGCAGACACGGGTTCAACCACATCACGCCCTCGCGCAGAACCAGCCCGGCATAACAGCGCTGCACCAGATCGACCGTACCGGCCATGGCGCCCAGGTGTATCCCCTCCGCGGTAGTACCGCCCTGCACGTCCTGCAGGTCGCTCTGCACCGCTGCCTCGAACCATCGCCAGGACCGTGAGCGATCGCCACGCGCCTGGACCCAGGAGTTGATGATCGCGCTGAGCGTCGAGCCGTGCGAAGTACGTCGCAGGTAGTAGTCGATGTTCCTGGGGATCCATTCCGGCCGGAACTCGTAACCCATGTACTCGAACAGCTCGGCGAGTCGTTCGGCGGAGAACAGGTAGAAGAGCATGAGGACGTCGGCTTGCTTGCTGACCTTGTAGCGGTTCGCCGTGTCGCCCTCCGACTCGAGGATCCGGTCGAGGCGGTGGATGTCGCCGTACTTCGCCCTGTAACCTTCCCAGTCGAACTCATCGAGATCCTCGTAGCCCTCGAACTGGCTAATGATTCCGTCCTCTTGCATTGGGATGAACAGCTTGCGGCCGATCTCGTCCCAGCTGTCGGTCTCGGCGTCGGTGATTCCCAGGTCCTGGAAGATCTCGGTGCGGCAGTCGTGATCGAGCAGGTCGATCACCTTGGCCGCCGTCTGCAGCACCCAGGCCGCCATCACGTTGGTGTAGGCGTTGTTGTTGAGGCCGGGCTCCGCCGCGTCGGGGTAGGCGGTGTGGTATTCGTCCGGCCCCACGACGCCGTTGATGTCGTAGCGGTCTCGCCCCGGGTTGTACGTGGCGGCGCTGGCCCAGAAGCGGGCGATCTCGAGGAGGATGCGCGAGCCGTAATCGCAGATGAACTCGCGCCGGCCCGTCGCCTGGTAGTGACGCCACACGTTGAACGCGACCGCCGAGTTGACGTGGCGCTGCAGGTGCGTCTCGTCTTCTGTCCAGCGCCCCGATCGCGGGTTCAGGTGCATGACCTGGGTTTCCTCGCGGCCGTCGCTGCCGCTCTGCCACGGGTAAAGCGCACCCTTGAAGCCCTCGGCTGCGGCGATGCGCCGCGCTTCATCCAACCTCCGGTACCTGTACATGAGAAGTGCGCGTGCGATCTCCGGCACGCGCAACTCGAGGAACGGAAAGATATAGAGCTCGTCCCAGAAGATATGTCCGCGGTACGCCTCGCCGTGCAGCCCGCGGGCCGGCACGCCGACGTCGAGCTCTGTGGTGTTGGGCGAGACGGTCTGCAGCAGGTGGAAGATGTGTGCCCGGAGAGCGAGCTGCTCGTCGGGCGACCCCTCCAACTCGATATCGCAACGATACCAGAGCCTCGACCAGGCGAGGGCGTGTGTTCTCAACAGTTCGCGGAAGCTACCGGCGCGAGCGACGGCGCGACGCGCCTCGTTAGCCGGCGCGCTGATCGCCCAATCGCGGGACGTGTAGACAGCGACGAGCTTCTCGACGCGAACCGGTTTCCCCTGCTGGCACTCGACGTCCAGCAACTGCTCGATGTAGCCGGCCTCAGCGTTCGTGGTCCGCCGGTCGTCTGCACGCTTTGAGTTAGAGTACACGCGGGTTCGCGCGGCCTGCGCCATCTCGATCCGCGACTGCACGGTCTGCACTGCGAGGTAGATACCGTCGTCGTCGACCTGCGCCGTCCCCAGCTGCTCGAGGTGTTGGCCGTTGAGATCGTTATAGCGGGCGACGCCGCGGTTCTGGACGCGGCCGTCCAGGGCCGATCTGATCTGTACGGTCCCCGACCAGTTCTCGGGCGTGATGGTGAACTCAATGGCGGCCAGGTGCATGCTCGAGAGGTGAACGATACGCCGGCTCTGCAGCGACGTCTCGCGCCCCTGCTCGTCCCTAAAGCGGACGCGCCAATCGAGCATGGCCTCCCTCAGGTCGAGCACCTGCCTGTACTCCATGAGCTCAACGGACTCGAGGTCGAACCAGTCGCCGTCCTCGACGCGGAAGGTGAGGTGGGTCCAGTTTGGCCAGTTGACCAGGTCCTCGTTGACGATGACCCTGCCGGCAACCTCGCTCTCGAGTCGATTGTAGCCGCCGGCCAGGTAAGTGCCCGGGTAGTGGGCACCGGGGGCCTTGACCAGGTGAGACGCGCCGCGGGTGGCGAAGTAGCCGTTACCCAGCGTGCAGAGCGCCTCGCGTAGACCTTCGGACTCGGGATCCCAACCCTCGTAGATAAGTTTCCAGCCGCTCGTCGTCATCGTTCACACACCAGGCTGATCAGCCGACCGAGGAACTGCTGCACCTCCGATGTATCCTTCAGCCGGTACCGCGCCAGCGTCGGGTATGACGGCTCGCCGACGATGATCCCGATACCGCGGTCGAACAACGTGCGGAACGCATCCTCATCGGTCACGTCGTCGCCGACGTAGATGGGGACGTTTGATGAGTCGTCGACGCCCAGCGCTTCGAGCAGCCAGAGCACGGCGCGGCCCTTGTCCCAGTTGATGTCGGGCCGCAACTCGAACACTTTCTTGCCGCCCGACATCCGCAGACGCTCGTGCCGCGCGGCGACGTCCCGTACCGACGTCTCCACCACGAGCGCGTCGGCGTCGCTGACGTTGCGGTAGTGGTTGGCGATGGCGAACCGCTTTCGCTCGACCCGCGCGCCAGCCACGGTCCCGATTCGAGCGCGCAACTCGTCCTCGGCGCGCTCCAGGTCCGGTAAGTGCTCTACGCCGCCTTCGTACTCCAGCCGCAGTCCGCCGGGCCCCGTTATGTCGAAGCCGTGGCTGCCGGCATAGATCAACTCAGCCAGCCCGACCAGTGGTTCCACGTCGCCGAGGTCACGGCCGCTGACCACGGCGACCGTACAGGCGCGGGCCAGCAGCCTGAGCACGTCGCGCATCTCCCCCCCCAGCAGCGCATCCTCGGGCTGCGATACGATAGGAGTCAACGTCCCATCGTAGTCGAGGAAGACTACCGGGCTGGCATCGGCGAGCCGCGACGCAAGATCGTCGATTGCGTCGAGCGCCGAGGATAACTGGCTGGCAGGCTTCGCGTGTACCGGTTCGTTTGGCATCTGCGTCCTATCTGAGCTCCCTAAGGTCGGTCGCGACGGTGTCGGCCCCGTTCGCCAATAGCGCTTCTCTCGCGCCACCGCGGTCGACGCCCACCACCCAACCGAAACCACCGGCCCTAGCCGCCTGCACGCCGGAGACGGCGTCCTCCAAGACTACCGAGCGGGCGGGATCGACGCCCAGCAACTCGGCAGCCTTGAGGAAGATGTCCGGGTCGGGCTTGCCGCTCAGACCGAAGCGCTCGGCCTCGACGCCGTCCACCCGGACGCAGAACAGCTCCGCCAGGCCGGTGGAGCGCAATACGGCCGCGCAGTTCTTGCTCGAAGAAACGATCGCCGTCTTGAGGCCGATCTCGCGCCAGGCGTGCAAGCATTCCACGGCATCGTCGAAGATCTCGGCGCCGCCGGCGTCGAGCATTTCGTTGTACAGTTCGTTCTTGCGATTGCCCAGCCCGCACACGGTCTCGCGGTCCGGCGCGTCGTCGATCTTTCCGTCGGGTAACTGGATGTCGCGGGAAGCCAAGAAGGAGCGTACGCCGGCGTAGCGTGGCATGCCGTCAACGTATTCGGCGTAGTCTGTCTCGATTTCGAAGGAGCGGAACGGGCCGGCGCCGGCGCCGGCGCGACCCTCGAGGTACTCGTCAAAGACGCGCTTCCACGCCCGGGCGTGGAGTGTGGCGGTGCGAGTAACGACGCCGTCGAGATCGAAGATCACGGCGTCGAATTCTTCCTTGTTTACGGTCCTGTCGCTTTCCGCCACTGCTGCCCCCGGGGCCTTTGGTCCGGGGGTATGTTGGCACTTCGGTGTTGGGGAGACAAGACTGGGTGGTAGGTGGTTGTAGCTGGTGCGGTGGCAAGTGGTGCGGTGGTGCGGTTTGTCAGCGATCGCTCACCACCACACCACCGTACCACTCACTACCGCACTACTGAGGCGTGAATCGCTCCAGGAAGGCGCGCTCGTCCGGGGTCAGGCTGCCGACGCCGGAGGCCTGGATCTTCCCCAGCACCCGGTCCAGCTCCTCGCGGTTCACCGGGTGCATCGCTTCGCGATCGATGGTGCCCCAACGCTTGATGTCGGCGCCGTCGCCGCCGGGGCTGCGGCGGCCCGGTTCCTCCAGCTTCTTCTTGAACGTCCGGGCCGGCGAGCGCAGATCCATCCACTTGAGGTAGAGGAAGGCGCCGGCGAAACCGCCCAGGTGAGCGAAGTGGGCCGTGTTGCCACCACCGGTGCCGCCGCCGTAGAGCGAAAGCGCTGTGAGAGCGACGACCATCAGCCAGGCCTCGACCGGGAGGATCCCCCAGATGTAGATACGGTCGCGCGGCCAGAAGCGGGCATAGCCGAGCAGCACGCCGAATACGGCGCCCGAGGCGCCGACGATCCACGTGTAGCGATACATGGGCGCCAGCGAAAGCAGCGCCCCGGCAATGCCGGCGATGAAGTAGAGGGCGAGGAAGTGCTTGCCGCCCAGGCGGTCCTCCAAGCGGGGCCCAAAGAAGTAGAGCCCGATCATATTGAAGAACAAATGCATGAAGCCGGCGTGGAGGAACATGTAGGTGACCACAGTCCACGGACGAATCAAGATCCAGACCGGCCGGTACGCCAGCCAATACTGTAGTTCCTGGCTGCCCATCGTCAGGACGAACATCAGGACGTTGGCGATCAACAGTCGCTTGACCCAGGGGGTGAGCGGCATCACGGGGCGCCAACCTCACTACTATATGAGTGCTGCACGATCATCCGATTCAGTTCCCAACGATCTCTACGAGGGTGATCTCGTAGCTGAGCGTCTTTCCCGCCAATTCGTGGTTCGCGTCCAGGGTGACCTTGTCGCCGGCGACCGCGGTAATAAGGACGTGCGCAATCACGCCGTCGTCGGAGCTGGCCTCGAGGATCATGCCGACCTCGGGCTCGAGCTCGGCCGGCAGTTCGGTCCGATCGATGACCACCACCTGGCCCTCCTCACGGGGGCCGTAGCCGTCCTCGGGTGGCACGCTTACCGTCTTGCTGTCACCCACGGCCATCCCGTCGACCGCCTTCTCGAAACCCGCTATCACCTCGCCGGTACCGAGAGTGAATTCCACCGGGTCGCCGTCCCGCGAGCTGTCGAAGGG
>JBDHHX010000042.1:0-16316 GCA_039589155.1 Gemmatimonadota bacterium
GGTTCACTCCGCACCGAGTGATCGACCAGGTCACGCGTCGCCGCGGCCAGTGGTTCCTACCCGAGGAGTACGTGTTCACCGATCACGGCGTCGCCGCCAAGGACGTGATCGAGGCCGGTGGCCGAGTCGGAATCGGCAGCCACGGCCAGCTACAGGGGCTGGGCTACCACTGGGAGCTCTGGTCGGTGGCGTCGGGCGGCATGTCGAACCATGACGCGCTGCGCGCCGCGACGATCATCGGCGCCGAGGCGATCGGGCTCGACCAGGACGTCGGCTCGATCGAGGTTGGCAAGCTGGCCGATCTGGTCGTGCTGGACGGCGACCCACTGGAGAGCTTGAGAAACACCAACACGATCACTCACGTGATGATGAACGGCCGGCTGTACGAAGGAGAGACGCTGAACGAAATCTGGCCGCGCCAGCGGGCGCTGGTGATGCCCGACTACTGGCAGGATGACCCCGTGGGTGTGGGTGCAGGGATCGGGATTCGCTGAACGACGAGCTGGATCGGTCTATGTGTGAGGCCGGGGCGAGCGGTTAGCCGACAGCTCGCTCCGGTCTCACTCACTCTCACACGTTTTCGTTTACGGCCACACCGCAGACCGTGCCGCTGATCGTGCTCGATGACGAGCCGGCCGTCGCGTAGAGGATCGTGAGATTGATCGCGCAGAATCGACCGTCGAGCGACAAGGCACCGCCAATCCGGATCGTCTGCTGCGTCGCCGGCACCCCGCCCAGCCAGGTGAATGAGCCAGTGATCGTCAGGTAGGGATCGCCATTGGTGACGTAGGTCACTCCTGCCGCCTCTATGCCGCAGTCCGTGTAGGTGGCCAACACCTGCAGCCAGGCCGAGCCCGATCCCGTCTCGCTATCGAACGAACCGGTCAGGTTACCGTTGACCCCGATGTTGCCTCCCGCCGGACACGCCTGGGTCCTGGCGAACTGGGCGCTGATGGCAACGGGTGCCGCCAAGGAGGGACTGGGGCTCGGTGAATTGAGCGCCGCGACGGTGGAACTGAGTACCACGTCCGCCAGCGCAGCGGCGCCTTCCTCGCTGATCGCGCTGCTCGGCTCCGTCGAATCGTCGCCGCAGCCGGCGGCGAGGAATGCGATCACGGCGCAAATGAGCGGTGTGCCAAGGGTGGGCCTTCGCATCGTTCTCCTCCTGCCTATTGCCGTTGATGACGTCCGGTGGCGGGCCCCGGGAGGACAGACGCGACGGGGTTGGTCTTCCTACACCCGCCCGGGCTGGCCGTTCCTGCGGTTGGCGTTTGCCGCTATTCCAGTAATAGAAGACCGGGCACCCGCTCGCCGGCTTTGTTATAGAGTCGTTTGTCCGCGGTTACGCAGTCGGCGGCCGCCTGGCTGGCGGCGGCGATGAAGACAGCATCGTATACCGTGCACCCGTACTCGAGGGCGAGCCGGTAGGCCGCGGGCAACAGCGGGCGGGTGGGAAGGACCTGGGCGAAGGGGATCCTGGTGAACGCCGCTACGACGACCGCGCCGTCCTCTGGAGCGAGCTCAGCGCGCTGGACGCGCCGCCTCACGACGCTGCCGAACTCCAAGTAGATCAGGTCTGGCACGACCAACGCCCGATCTCCCGAGCGGCCACCCTCCAGGATCGCCAGCGCCGCCTGCGAGTCCTGCTCGTCGAAGAACCACTTCACCGCGACGCTGGTATCGACGACGAGCCGCGAGATTTGACCGGTGATCAACGCTCTCGGTCCTTACGGATGTCGTCTGTGCTATCCGAGAACGTCCCGTAGCGACTCTGGATCATCTCCCGAACTCGCTGGACTTCCGCCCATGCCTCGCCCGGCGTCACGGCCTCCGACAGCGCTGCATCCAGCAGCCATGCCGCCTCCTGAGCGATCGAGCGGCGGTTGCGCTTCGCCCGCTCCTTCAATCGCCGGAAGGTGCCTTCAGGCAAGTTGCGAATCGTGACATTGGCCATGGACGCCTCCAACTGAGTGGGTCTGGTAACGGCAGACCATACTATTTAATCATCATCATTATGTCAACAAAATGATGCAAAATGATGCACCGCTCCCTTAGACATAGGGGTTGGCGTTTGCCCCTCATTGCGTGCATCTTACGCGCCGTGGCAAGCCCTAACCCATAGACCGGAGGCGCCGTCGTTGCTGACTGCGCCGCGGTCATCCTCGTGGGAGCCCGACAGATGAGTGACATCCTTCCGCGCCTGGCCGAGGCCCTGGCCGACCGCTACCGCATCGAGCGGGAGCTGGGCGCCGGCGGCATGGCCACCGTCTACATGGCAGAAGATCTCAAGCACGACCGCAAGGTGGCGCTCAAAGTCCTGCGCCCCGAGCTGGCCGCAGTGCTGGGCGCCGAGCGGTTCGTGCAGGAGATCAAGACGACGGCCAACCTGCAGCATCCCCACATCCTGCCGCTCTTCGATTCGGGCGAGGCGGACGGATTCCTCTATTACGTCATGCCGTACATCGACGGCGAAACGCTCAGGGACAAGCTCGACCGCGAGACGCAGTTCGGCATCGATGAAGCGGCGCGGATCACGACCGAGGTCGCCGACGCCCTCGATTACGCGCACCGCCAGGGCGTGATCCATCGCGATATCAAGCCGGAGAACATCCTGCTGCACGACGGCCGGCCGATGGTCGCCGACTTCGGGATCGCGCTGGCGGTGAGCGCGGCGGCCGGCGGCCGCATGACCGAGACGGGGCTTTCCCTCGGCACGCCGCACTACATGTCGCCGGAGCAGGCGACGGCGGAGAAGGAAATCACGAGCCGAGCCGATATCTACTCGCTGGGCTGCGTACTGTACGAGATGCTGACGGGCGATCCGCCCCACGTCGGCTCTACGGCGCAGCAGATCATCATGAAGATCGTGACGGAAGACGCGCAGCCCGTCACCAAGCTGCGGCGGTCGGTGCCGCCCAACGTGACGGCCGCGGTGGCGAAGGCGGTGGAGAAGCTACCGGCGGATCGCTTCAGCGGTGCGCAAGAGTTCTCCCGGGCGCTGGCCGATGCCAACTTCCGCCACGGCGGCGATGCCGCTGCCCTCGCAGCCGCCGGCGCCGGCCCCTGGAAGCGCATCGCCCTAGCCACCTGGGCGCTGGTCCTGGTCTTCGCCGTGCTGGCGGGTCTGGCCCTCAAACGGCCGGAGCCGGCCAAGCACGTCCAGCGGTTCACGAATCCCTTCGAGGATGGCCAGGTACCGGAGTACCTGGGCGGTGCCGGGTTCGGTATCTCCAGGGACGGAACGGCGCTGGCGTATCGGCATCGCCTGGGTACGAATCAGATCCTGATGGTGCGGCGGTGGGACGAGGTCGAGGCGTCACCGGTGCGGGGAACAGAGGACGCGGCTTTCCCCGCGCCTTCACCCGACGGCACGGAGCTGGCGTTCGAACAGAACGATGAGGTAAGAGTTCTGTCCCTCGCCGGCGGCCCAGTTCGAACGTTGATGGCGGGTTGGGGGCCTGTTTGGGGCGCGGACGGATACATCTACTCGTCGCAGGATTCAGCAATCTTTCGAGTCCCGTCCGCGGGTGGCGCCGCGGAGGCTCTGACGCGGGCTGCTGTAGGCGAAGAACTAGAGGTCACGGATATCCTCCCCGGTGGCCGCTACGCCCTTTTGGAGGTGGAATTTTCGGGCTCCCAGGAAGACGAAACCCGTAGCCTGGATATCGGCTCCGGAGAGATGGTGCCGCTCATCTCTGGTGAGAGTCCCCAATACACGCCGTCGGGCCACTTGCTCTACCTCGTGGACGGCGACGTGGGGAGTACGCTGATGGCTGTCCGCTTCGACCCCGGGAAGCTGGAGCTGTTGGGGACGCCGCTACCCATAATCGAGAACGTGATACACTACACCGTCTCCGACGACGGGACGCTTTTCTATTCCACCGCCAATCGATCCGCCTTCGCGTCTGACCAGCTCATCTGGGTGAGCCGCACCGGTGAGGCCACACCAGTCGATGCCTCGTGGGTCCTCGACGGGTCGGGCAGATTCGGTGTGGACGTGAGTCTCTCGCCCGATGGGGGCCGGCTGGCGGTTCGAGAGGAAACCCCGTTTGGCCACGACATCTGGATCAAGCATCTGGATGCGGGCCCCCGATCCCGTTTCACTTTCGTGGAGGCGGCGGACGCAGAACCGGTGTGGACGCCCGATGGGCGGAACGTGACCTTCCTGTCCAACCGAGGTAGCGGCTGGGACGTCTGGACCAAGCCGGCGGACGGCACCGGGGAGGCCCAGCTTCTCGTCGACATCGATGAGAGGATCTTCGCGGCGAAGTGGAGTCCGGACGGCCAGTCGCTCGTTATGCAAGTGGCCTCAGAGTCCGGCGCTCATGGTATCGCGACGATTCGCCCCGGTCTCGACAGCGTCCCCACGCCGCTGGTCGCCACCTCGGCAGAGGAACGTTTGCCGGCATTGTCGCCGGACGGGCGTTGGCTCGCGTACCAGTCCAACGAGACCGGTAGCTGGGAGGTGTACGTGCGCCCCTTCCCCAACGTGGAGGGCGGCCGATGGCAGGCCTCGGTCGCCGGGGGGCGCGGACCGAAGTGGTCGCACGGCGGCGGCGAGCTGTTCTTCACCGACGCGAACGACGAATTGGTCGCCGTCGACGTAGAGACCGCTTCCGGGTTCCGCGCCGGCCGGCCTCGTTCGCTCTTCGCCATCCCTCCGGATTGGCGCTCCTGGAGCGACACTGGCCTCTACTTCGACGTGGCGCCCGGAGACGAACGATTCATCGCGATGCGCCGGATCGGTGCCTCGGACGAAGCCGGACCCTGGACCGTCCTGGTGAACAACTTCTTCGAGGAGCTGAAGTCGCGGGTGCCGAACTGACATGACCGAACCCATCGACGGCCTGAGCGCCGCCTTCTCGAGCCGCTACGAGGGCAGCTGGTTGCGTAACCAAGTTGATCGAAACCGTTCCCAAGCCATTTGTCGGCTCCGGAACGACTCACTATCTTTCGCGCCATGACAGGCCCCAACGATTTCTGGACCCGGGTCAGGAACGCCCGGATCGTCCAGGTCCTCGTCGCATATCTGGCCGTCTCCTGGGGGGTCCTCCAGGTGACGGACATCATGCAGCAATCCCTCGAGCTACCGCAGTGGGTCCAGCCGGTAGCTCTGCTACTTCTGATCATCGGCTTCATCATCATCGCCGCCACCGCCTGGGTGCAGTCCCACCCGGCTACGGCGGAGCGGGCGGCCCGCGACGAGGTGCCGGAGCCCTGGGAGCTGCAGCCCAGCGAGATCCCGCAGGCGCTGGCCAGCGGCCGGCTGCCGCATCTGACCTGGGCCCGGGCGCTGCTGGGCGGCGGCGTCGCCTTCCTGCTCCTCTTCGGATTCGCCGGCGTCTACATCGTCCTCAAGGATCAGGGTCGCAGCTTCGCGCCCACCGAGGCCATCGCTGCCAGCGAGGCGCTGCCGGCCGTCGCGGTCCTGCCGTTCAGCGTGACCGGCGGCGAGCTGGACGAGTGGCGCGAAGGCATGGTGAACCTGCTGTCCACCAACCTGGATGGCGCTGCGGGCCTCCGCGCGATCAGCAGCCGCACGGTGATGGCTCGCTGGGGCGAGCTGGCGCGTGGCCAGGACGTGGTCGACGAGGAGATGAGCCTGCGCGTGGCCGAAGCAACTCAGGCCCGTTACGCGCTGCTCGGGTCCGCCGTGGGCATCGGGCCCAGAGTGCGACTGACGGCCGACGTCTACGAAGTCGCCACCGGCGATCGGTTGGGACAGGCGAGCGTTGAAGGATCGCCCGACAGCGTGCTGGCGCTGGTCGACCAGCTGTCGATCAGGGTGATCGGCGCCATCGTGCGCACCGGAGAGGGCGAGCTGCCCTCGTTGAGTCTCGCCAGCCTGACCACGAATTCCGTTCCGGCGCTCAAGGCCTACCTCGAGGGCGAGGCGGCGTTCCGGCGCGCGGACTTCGATGCGGCGAGCGAGGCGCTAGAGAGGGCGATCGAAGCCGATTCGATGTTCGGCCTGGCCTACTACCGGCTGGCGAGCACGTACGGGTGGAAGTACACGACGTTCCACCCGCTGACCCAACAGAACCGCGACCGCGCGCTGGCCCTGGTGGATCGCCTTCCCGAGCGCCAGGCGCTCATGGTCCGCATAGACAACGCCAGAGCTGAGCCCGAGGGCCTGGAGCTGGCGCGGGATGCGGTACGCCGGTATCCGGACGAGCCCGAGGCATGGTACGAATTGGGCGAGCTGTACATCCACCGTGGTCACGACGCTCCCAGTTGGGAGCAGACCGACGAGGCGTTCTCTCGCGCCGTCGAGCTGGATCCCCAGTTCGCACCCTATCGCATCCATCTGGTCGACCTGGCTATGGCCGTCTACGACAGCGCCCTCATCGCCGAACGCCTGGCGGCGTACGACGCGCTGGTCTCCGGCCCAAACACACAGCTGGTCCGCGGTCGTTTAGGCATCGCGCTGGCCCATGGCGACTCGGCGAGCCGAGCTTGGGCGCACGCGGTCGTCGACACTATGGACACCCAGCAGATCCGAATAAACGTGGGTACGGTCGTCTCCGTGGATGCGCGCGCCTGGCGATTCGATGAGACGCTGCTCGGGGAGTTGGAGGAGCGCGATGAGCTGGGTTCAGGGCGCCAGCGTCGGCGCTACGTTCAGACAAGCCTCAAACGTGGCGCGCTGGCGGAGCACCTGGAACGGATGGATAATCCGGCGGTGGATCCAGCCGCCAGGACCTGTTGGTTGAGTCGCGCCCAAGTGAACGGGCTCCCGATCGATGCGGATCGCGTCGAGTCGTATGTGGCTGTGGCCGCTATCGACAGCGTGAGTCTGTTCGGTAACGCATGCGGCGCCTGGCACGCTGCCAAGGTTGAACGTTGGGACGACCACGCGGCGCTGCTCGGGCGGATCGAACGCCTGGCGGAACGGACCTTGGCCGAAGGTGACACAACCGATGCGGTCGAAATCCGGCAGGTCGCCGATGTGGTTCGCGGTTACGGCCAGGTGCTGCGAGGCCAGTCGGAAGGTCTGGCCCTCGTAGAACGAACGCACGACTGGGGCTTTGGCGAGTGGGTCGAGGTCGTCGGCGATGCCTTCGTCGCGGCCGACAGCCTCGAAGGTGCCGTCCGCCACTACCGCGCCGAGTGGACAGACCCGATCGTCCGGCTGAAGCTTGCCCGGGTCTACGAGCGCCTGGGCGAGACCGAGAAGGCCCGCGAAGCCTACATGTACTTCGTGCAGGCCTGGGCGGACGCCGATCCCGAGCTGCAGCCGATGGTCGAGGAGGCCCGACAGGCCATCGTACGTTTGCGCGCCGACTTCTGATTGACGCCCTCTTATATGACTGACATACTCGATCGCTTGACGGCCGCGCTGGTCGACCGCTACCGCATCGAGCGGGAGTTGGGCGCCGGCGGCATGGCCACCGTCTATCTCGCAGAAGACCTGAAGCACGATCGTAAGGTCGCGCTCAAAGTCCTTCGGCCGGAACTCTCCGCCATCCTCGGCGGCGAGCGGTTCTTGAACGAGATCACGGTCACGGCGAACCTGCAGCACCCGAACATCCTGCCGCTTTACGATTCAGGTGAGGCCGACACGTTCCTGTACTACGTGATGCCGTACGTGGAGGGCGACACCTTACGGGACAAACTCGATCGCGACAAACAACTCGGCGTCGACGAGACGGTGAAGATCGCCGAGTCGATCGCCTCGGCGCTGCAGTACGCGCACGAGCGCGGGGTCGTACACCGGGACATCAAGCCGGAGAACATCCTGCTGCAGTCGGGCCAGGCGCTGGTGGCCGATTTCGGCATCGCCCTGGCGGTGAGCCAGGCCGGCGGCACGCGACTCACCGAGACGGGTCTCAGCCTCGGCACTCCGCACTACATGAGCCCCGAGCAGGCCACCGGCGATCGCGATGTCGACGCGCGCAGCGACATCTATTCGCTGGGCGCCGTGGTCTACGAGATGCTGGTGGGCGATCCGCCGCACAGCGGATCCAACCTGCAAGCGATCATCGCCAAGATCATCGCCGACGATCCGTCGCCGGTAACCCGCAGTCGAAAGACGGTGCCGGCCAACGTGGAGGCGGCGATCGGTCGGGCGCTGGCCAAGGTACCGGCCGACCGCTTCGCCAGTGCGGCTGAGTTCGCGCAGGCGATCGCTAATCCGAACTTCACGGCTCCGACAACCACGCGCGCGTCAGCGGCCGTGGGCGACGCGCGACGCGGCAGCCCCCCCTGGCTCACCGCTGCGCTCGGCTTCCTGTTGGTGGTCGTCATCGGCTCGTCCCTCTGGGGCTGGCTACGTCCGACCCCCAGGACGGTGCTGCGACTCGGCCTCGCGTTCGCCGAGGAAGAGATGCTCCAGCGGGCGCGTACCAAACGGTTCGCGCTCTCGCCCGACGGATCACGACTCGTCTATGTCGGACCACCAACGCAGGCTGCGGCCGCCGCTGGACTCTGGATTCGGCGGTTCGACGAGCTGCACGCCCGACCACTCCCCGGCACCGAAGGCGCGCGCGCGCCGGTCTTCTCACCCGACGGCCAGCATATCGCGTTCGTCACCGCCGAGCCGGGCGACCTCAAGGTGATGCCGGCAGAAGGCGGCCCCTTGCAGACCGCGGGGACCGATTCCGTGAATCCCTGGGGTGTCGATTGGGGACCGGATGGGATGCTCTATGTCTCCGTGGCCAACGGGCGTCTCATGCGGATGCGGCCGGGCGGCGGCCCGATGGAAGTTGTCAGCGTACCGGACACGACGCGCGGTGAAAGCGAACACGAGTGGCCGCACATCCTGCCATCCGGCAAGGGCGCGCTGGTCCAGATCTGGCACGGCTCGACGGCCGACGCCGAGATCGGCGTCCTTGACCTGGAGACGGGCGAGATGCGATCCCGGATGCCGGGCGTCGTAGCGCAGTACCACTCGTCCGGATACATGATCTACACCACCTACGACGGATCGCTCATCGCTCTACCGTTCGACGAGCGTCGGCTCGAGGTGACGGGGCCGCCAACCGTGGTCGAGGAAGGGGTGGCGGTCGATAGCTACGCCGGCGTCGCACAGTTCGACATCTCCGACAACGGCCATATCGTGTTCCAATCCGGCGGCGGCCTCGGTGACGAGCAGGTGGTTCGCGTCGATCGCCAGGGCAACGCGACACCGGTCGACACCACCTGGCGGGGCGACTTCGAGAACCTCGTCCTCTCACCCGATGGGACGCGCCTCGCCGTCACGTTGACGGGTGGTGAAGGCACCCACATCTGGGTGAAGCAGCTGGATACCGGCCCGCTGGTTCGGCTGACCTTCGACGGGTCATCGAATAACCGGCCGGCGTGGAGCCACGATGGCCGCTCGGTCACCTTCATCTCCAACCGCGAGAATCAGCGTTCGCTGTGGTCCGTTCGAGCTGACGCCAGCGCGCGCGCAGAACCACTCCTGACAGAAGGCACGATCAACGAGGGCGCGTGGTCGCGCGACGGGAACTGGATTGTCTTCCGTTTGGGCGCAGCGGGTACACGCACCCGAGACGTCCGCGCGATCCGCCCCGCCCAGGACACCGCCTCCCGACTCATCCTCGGTGCCGTGTTCGACGAGTACGGGCCCGCTCTCTCTCCCGATTCGCGCTGGATCGCCTACACCTCGAACGAATCGGGTCGTGAAGAGGTCTACGTCCGCCCCTTCCCCGATGCCGACCGGGCCAAGTGGCAGGTCTCGGTAAACGGGGGTGCCGAGCCGCGTTGGGCCAACAACGGCCGCGAGTTGTTCTATCGCACGGCCCGCGGCGAGATGGTCGTTCGCCCCGCGGGCGGGGACGAGATGTTCGAGATGGGGCCGCCCGAAATCCTGTTCGACGCGTCGCGGTTCGAAGGCGATAACTACCACAGCATCTACGATCTCACGCCCGACGACAGCGAGTTCGTGATGATCGGTCACAACGAGTCGATACGAGAGGATCTCATCCTGGTCTTCAACTGGATCGAGGAACTCAGGGCAAAGGTCGCACAATGAGTGATCCGCTAGAGCGTTTGACCGCCGCCCTATCCGACCGTTACCGGATCGAGAGCGAGCTGGGCGCCGGCGGCATGGCCACCGTTTACCTCGCCGAAGACCTCAAGCATAAGCGCAAAGTCGCCGTCAAGGTGCTGCGGCCCGAATTGGCCGCCGTGCTCGGCGCCGACCGCTTCGTTCAGGAGATCGAGACCACGGCCAGCCTTCAGCATCCGCATATCCTGCCGCTGTTCGATTCCGGCGAGGCGGACAGCTTCCTGTTCTACGTCATGCCCTACACCGAGGGCGAGACACTGCGCGACAAGCTGGACCGCGAGACCCAGTTCGGCGTCGACGAATCGGTGCGCATCACAGCCGAAGTGGCCGATGCTCTCGACTACGCGCACCGGCAGGGCGTGATCCACCGGGACATCAAGCCGGAGAACATCCTGCTGCATGACGGGCGGCCGATGGTGGCCGACTTCGGGATCGCGCTGGCGGTCTCCGCCGCGGCGGGTGGGCGAATGACGGAGACGGGACTCTCGCTCGGCACGCCGCACTACATGAGCCCGGAGCAGGCGACGGCGGAGAAGGAGATCACCAGCCGGGCGGACATCTACTCGTTGGCCTGTGTGACCTACGAGATGCTGGCGGGGGACCCGCCGCACACGGGCAGCACGGCGCAGCAGATCATCATGAAGATCGTCACCGAGGAAGCGACCGCGGTGACGAAGCTGCGCAAGTCAGTGCCGCCCAACGTGGCGGCGGCACTGACCAGGGCACTCGAGAAGCTGCCCGCCGATCGATTCGGGACGGCTAAGGAGTTCGCGGAGGCGCTCAGCAACCCGGCGTTCTCCGTGCCGACGGCCGCGGCGCCCCGGGCAGCGGGCGGCCCACGCGGGATGCTGGGTCGCTTCGGGTGGCCGTCGGTTGCCGCGGTCGCCGTGGCGCTGGCCCTCTTCGGCTGGCTTCGACCGACGGACCGCCCGCTTCCCATCACGCGTCAGGCGGTCGTGCTGGGAGCGGCAGGATCGACACCGTACAGCGTGGTCTACAACACGGCGATAGCGCCCGACGGCTCGGCGATCGTCTTCGTCGACGCGGCGGCCGGTGGCAACCAGTTGTGGATCAAGGAGCGCGACCAGCGTGACCCGGCTCCGATAACCGGAGCCGTCGGCGTCAGCCTCGGCGTCACCTTCTCGCCCGACGGCGAGTGGATCGCCTACGTGGCGGGGACGGAGCTGAGGAAGATCTCGCGGGCCGGCGGAGCCCCGGTGACGCTGGCGGATTCTGCTGGCGCCAATCGGCCGGCCTGGCTCAACGACGGCACCATCGTCTTCGCCGGCCAGAACCCGTACATGCTGTTCCGGGTGAACAGCGTCGGTGGGCCCGCGGAGCACCTCGCGGTGCAAGGCGAGCGTCGCGTCTTTGCCGATATCAATCCGCTTCCGGGTGGGCGGCGAGTGCTCGTCACCACGTTGCCGTTGTCGTTCGACTCCAGCGACCTGCTGGCGCTCGATCTCGAGACCGGCGAGCTGAAGACGCTCGTCGCCGGCGCCGGGTGGGGCGCCTATGCGTCGAGCGGACACATCGTGTATGCGCTGCGGAATGGCGGACTCTGGGCCGCCCCGATCGATCTCGATGATCTGTCGGTCGGTCAGGCGGTACCGCTCGATGATGGCATCCGGACGACGTTCGGACAGGCCGAAGCCACGCTCGGGGCCGACGGGACGCTGCTCTACGTTCGCAACGTGAGTTCCGCTACGGCGGGCCGGCTCGTCTGGGTGGACCGGAACGGGATGGTGGCGGACGTCGATCCCGACTTCTCGTTTACCGGGATCCCCCTGGCCGGCGGACTTCGTCTGTCGCCCTCCGGTGACCGGGTGGCGTTGACCCTTCGCCGCGAATTTGCCTTGGCTGGTGACGTGTACGTCAAGCGGCTCCCAACCGGCCCCGCAGCGCGGGTCACGTTCGAGGGCCCGGCAAATCGGCGACCGTCATGGTCCCCCGACGGGAGGCGGCTCGTCTTCATCTCGGACCGCACGGGTGACGGTGACGACGTCTGGGCGAAGCGTGCCGACGGCACCGGTGCGGCGACGCTGCTCGTCGATCGCGAACGCCAGATCTTCGAGGCGGAATGGACCCAGGACGGCCAGTGGCTGGTTTACCGCACCGACGACGACGAAGGCGGGGAAGGCCGCGGCGACATCCTCGCCATCCGAACGGACGGCGACACGACGCCCGTGCCGCTCGTGGCCACACCGGCGGAGGAGACGGGACCCGCCGTTTCGTGGGACAGCCAGTGGCTGGCGTACGCTTCTGACGAGACCGGCCGCAAGGAGATCTACGTTCGGCCGTTTCCCAACACCGATGACGGGAAGTGGTTGGTTTCGACCAACGGCGGCGTGGAAGCGGCGTGGGCCCGCTCGGGTCGGGAGCTGTTCTACCGCGACGCCTCGGGCAACATGGTGGTGGCGACGGTCAGCGCTGGGGACGGCTCGTTCGAAGTGCTGGACCAACAGACTCTCTTCGACGCGGGAGCGTACGTTCTGAACGACGACCACCGCTACTACGATGTTAGCGCGGACGGCGAGCGGTTTATCATGGTGGACGACGGCTCGGCCGGCGGCGCGGGAGATCTGATCATGGTGACGAACTTCGTCGAGGTCGTGCGTCGGGCGAGCCGGTGAGGCCGGCTGTCGAGTCGGACGCTGGAAACGCCGAGCCATCGAGAACCGAACCGTTAGTAAACAAATGACGAGCATCACCGAGAAGTTGACGGCAGCCCTGGGCGACCGCTACAGGATCGTGCGCAAGCTCGGCGAAGGCGGCATGGCCACCGTCTACTTGGCCGAAGACCTCAGGCATGACCGAAAGGTGGCGCTCAAGGTGCTGAAGCCGGAGCTCGCGGCCGTTCTGGGCGCCGACCGCTTCGTCCAGGAGATCAAGACCACCGCGAGTCTCCAGCACCCGCACATCCTGCCGCTGTTCGATTCGGGCACAGCCGACGGCTTTCTCTACTACGTCATGCCCTACATCGAGGGCGAGACGCTGCGCGACAAGCTGGACCGCGAGACCCAGTTCGGCGTCGACGAAGCGGTGCGGATCACGAGCGAGGTGGCCGACGCGCTCGACTACGCGCACCGCAACGGCGTCATCCACCGCGACATCAAGCCGGAGAATGTCCTGCTGCACGACGGGCGCCCGGTCGTGGCCGACTTCGGAATCGCGCTCGCAGTGAGCGCGGCCGCTGGCGGCCGCATGACCGAGACAGGACTGTCGCTGGGCACGCCGCACTACATGAGCCCGGAGCAGGCGACGGCGGAGAAAGACATCACCAACCGTTCCGACATCTACTCGTTGGGTTGCGTGCTCTACGAGATGCTGTCCGGCGATCCGCCCCACGTCGGTTCGACGGCGCAGCAGATCATCATGAAGATCGTCACCGAGGAGGCGCAGTCGGTCACCAAGCTGCGTCGATCGGTGCCGACCAACGTGGCCGCCGCCGTGGAGAAGTCGCTGGCGAAGTTGCCGGCCGATCGGTTCGAGAGCGCATCGAGATTCGCCGAGGCGCTGGCTAATCCGGCATTCGCGCTTGCGACGGCGGAGGTCACCGCCGTCAGCGCGCCAGCCGCTGACTGGCTGCGACGATTGACGCTGCCGGTCGTCGCCCTCGCTGCGCTGCTGCTGTTGACGACGGTGTGGGGCTGGTTGAGGCGGCCACCTGAAGCGCCGGTCGCCCGGCTCGATCTCAGCTTGGGCCCGATCTCACCTGAGGAAAGCCAGGATGTCGTAATATCACCTGACGGGTCTGCGCTCGCCATCTCCGGGGTGCTCGATGGAACGCGAGCGATCTTCGTCCGCAGGTTGGGCGAAGCGAATTTCCGCATGGTGCCGGGTACCGAGGGCGGCGTCTTTCCCAGCTTCTCTCCCGACGGTCAGTGGCTCGTGTTCAGCAGAATCACCGACAACACGCTCGTTAAAGTAGCGGTGTACGGTGGCGGCTCGCTGACGCTGGTGGACGATGACGCGATCAACCCGGGCTTAGCCCATTGGGGAGAAGATGGAACGATCGTCTTCGTCTCATTTCAAGGTGGCCTTCTTTATCGTGTTCCCAACGCAGGCGGCCCCGTCGAGACTGTTAACGGTCCGCCGGGCCGCCCTTACCTGTTGGCGGACGGGTCAGGCGTTCTCGTGAGTAGGTTCGGCAGCAGGGGCGGCATCTACTTCGTGGACCTCGCTGCTGACACTTCCTGGTTGGTCGTGCCCGAAGGGCGTCATCCCGCATACGTCGACCCCGGCGTCCTGCTGTATGTTGGCCAAAGTGGAGGACTGTTTGCCGCACCGTTCGACGAGGGCAGCCAAACGGTCACCGGCCCCCCGATGCGCGTCCTCGACCGTGTGGCTGCCTCGAACAATTGGAAACGCGGGTACTCGGTGTCGAGAAGCGGTACGCTCGTGCACCACGAGGGCGAGCCGTTCGGTGGGGGAAGCGGCCAACTGCTGTTGATCATAAACATGGATGGGGAGGAGGACACGCTTCGTCTCCCAGCAGCGCCGATGCGGAGCCCCCGCTTTTCACCTGATGGGCGCACAGTAGCCTTCGAGGTGGTCGGCGACGAGGGCCACGACATCTATACGTACAACCTCGTGACGAATGCGAGAACGCAGATCACGTTCGAGGAAGACGACGACGATCCCGTGTGGTCTCCGGACGGCACGAGGATCCTCTTTGATAACGAGGGGGAAAGCAGCGACGAGGAGGATCTATGGGTCAAGCCGGCGGACAACAGCGGCCCCGCCGAGCGGGTGTTGAGCCGGCCTGGGAACCAGTGGCCGCTGGCCTGGCTCGATGACGATCTGATCGTGCTCGCCTCCGACGAGACGGGGAACGACGACCTGGTGATGTACTCCCTCTCGGGCGAGTCTGAACTCGAGCCCTACCTGCAGGCGCCGTGGGATGAAGACGAATTTGCGCTCTCACCCGACGGGACCATCGCCGCTCACGTGTCGGAAAAGACCGGAAGTAACGAGGTATGGCTGCGCGACTTCCCGACACCGGTAGGAGAGTGGCGCGTCTCGTTCGGCGGTGGGGTTTGGCCCAGGTGGTCACCCGACGGAAGAACGCTCTACTATTGGAGCAGGGCCTCGGGTGCCGACACGCTATTCGCCGCCGAAGTGATCCGAGATCAAGGAGTGCAGGTCGGTGCTGCGGAAGTCGTGCTCGCTCTCGAAACGGGACAAGGGTGGGACCTTCATCCCGACGGCGATCGCTTCATCGTCCTCGTCCCCCACGCCAGTAGTACCGACTCCGAGGCGGTATCTCGGTACCTGGTCGTGCTGAACTGGTTCGAGGAGTTGAAGGAGAGGATGGGGAATTGACCGACATCATCTCGCGGCTCTCGACCGCGCTCGCCGACCGCTACACGATCGAGCGCGAGCTGGGCGCCGGCGGCATGGCCACCGTCTACCTGGCGCACGACATCAAGCACGACCGCAAGGTCGCGCTCAAGGTTCTGCGGCCCGAGCTGGCTGCCGTCATCGGCGCCGACCGCTTCCTGCAGGAGATCCGCGTCACCGCCAACCTGCAGCACCCCCACATCCTGCCGCTCTTCGACTCGGGCGAAGCCGACACGTTCCTGTACTACGTGATGCCCTACGTCGAGGGCGAGGCGTTGCGCGATCGGATGGACCGTGAGAAGCAGCTTCCCACATCCGAGGCGGCGCGCATCGCCGCCGAAGCGGCCAGCGCCCTCGACTACGCGCATCGCCGCGACGTCGTCCACCGCGACATCAAGCCGGAGAACATTCTGTTGCACGACGGTCGCGCGATGGTCGCCGACTTCGGCATCGCGCTGGCGCTGCGCGCGGCGGGCGGCGACCGGCTGACCGAGACCGGGCTGTCGCTGGGGACACCGCAGTACATGAGTCCCGAGCATGCGATGGCCGACCGCGACATCGATGCGCGCACCGACATCTACTCGCTCGGCTGCGTGCTCTACGAGATGCTGGCCGGCGAGCCGCCATACACCGGCGGCACGGCGCAGGCGATCATCGGCCGACTGCTCACCGAGGAGCCGCGGCGGCTGAGCGCCGTGCGCCGAACCGTTCCGCCGCACGTCGACGCGGCGGTGCACAAGGCGCTGGAGAAGCTGCCCGCCGACCGCTTCGCCGACGCCGCCGGCTTCGCCGAGGCGCTCACCAACCCGGAGAGCGCCATCTCGCGGCAGATCACGGCGTCCACGGCGAGCGTCGAGGAAGCGCCGCGCGGACCCGGCCGACCGTCGTTCCTGATCGGAGTCGCACTTGCGGCGGCAGCAATGGTGGCGGGGGCCGCCATCGGCTGGTTCGCTCGCCCGAT
>JBDHHX010000043.1:0-16041 GCA_039589155.1 Gemmatimonadota bacterium
CTATGGCGCTCACGATGATGGCTGATGAGTAAGCACCCCACCCCCACGGAGCGCCGCTGGCGTCGAGCCCCGGTGCGATGAGCAGCTCCGGTCGCTCCGCCGCGATCCGCTCGAACATCGGACCGATGCCGCCGTACAGGTGTGACGGAAGCCACAGCCCCAGCGCCCAGGCGATGACTAACATGAAGATGCCCTGGAAAGTGTTCGTCCACCCCACTCCGAGTACTCCGCTCTTCAAGACGTAGAGCAGCACGACCGCGTATGCGGCCAGCGCTCCCGCCCAGATCGGTACGTGACCATCGGTGACAGCGTTGAACACGATGCCCGCACCCTTCATCTGCAGTGCGATGTAGGGTATGAAGGCGATGATCGACACGACGGCTATGAGCACCGAGAGCGTTCGGCTGCTGAACCGATGAGACAGCAACTCGGCCTGGGTGACGTGCCCGTAGGTGCGGCCGACGCGGGCGACCCGTGGGCCCAACGCGTACCAGGGCGCGAACCCCAGTAATCCATACGAGAAGACGTAGAAGGCGGCGGCCCCGCGGCTGAACGCCCAGCCGGGAGTGCCGAGGAAGGCGAAGGCGCTGAACATCATGGCGCCCGTAACGAAATACATGACCAGCAAGCCGAAATCGCGGTCACCGGCCACGAAGCCCGTCACCGTGTTACTTGCCCGGCGGCCGGAGATCCAGCCGACCACCAGCGAAAGCGCCAGGTACCCGGCGACGACCAGGGTGACGACGACCCAGCGATCCATCAACCGGCTCCGGGCCCGGCGTTCCGACTACGGTCGGTTCTGCGCTTCTCCCAGAGGTACACGCCAGTGAGGACGAAGATCGAGCTGGTGATCCAGAGCACCTGCCAGAAGAGTGAGAATGGCAATCCCAAGACGAACGGGCGGATCCGGTTGAAGGGGACGTATCCCGGGTAGGTGACGAAGAAGGCCATGGCCAGGTAGAAGGCTATGGCCAGGGTTGGGATCAGTCTTGTTCGCATGGTTTCCTTTCAACCGCCGACAGCCGATATCCGTCGCTCGACTCCCAAGTTGTTTTCAACGATCGACGCGCGAGTACCGACTATCGACGCGCAACTCATTTGAGCGTCGCACGTCGCGAGTCGGACATCGTACGCTGAAAAGCACTTCAACGTCGAGCGACGGCTGTCGGCTGTCGGATGTTCCGTTCCTACTTCCCCTTGAACTCCGGCTTCCGCTTCTCCAGAAAAGCCGCCACCCCGTCCTGCATGTCCTCCGTCGAGAACAGCAGCCCAAACCACTGCTTCTCGAACCGCAACCCCGCGTCCAGCGGCATCTGCCACGCCGCACGCACGCTTTCCTTCGTCGCCTGAAGCGAAGCCGGGCTCTTCTCGGCGATCCTACCGGCCAGCGCCTCGGTGCGCTCGGCCAATTCATCGTGGGGAACGATCTCATCCACCAGCCCGATCTTGCCAGCCTCCTCGGCGCCGATGATGTCACCGGTATAGATCAGCCGCATCGCGTGTCCCTGTCCCACCAGGCGCGGTAGCCGCTGTGTGCCGCCACCGCCAGGTATGAGGCCCAGGTTGGTCTCGGGCTGGCCCAGCTTGGCCTTGTCGCTAGCGATCCGGATGTCACAGGCCATGGCCAGCTCGCAGCCGCCGCCCAGGCAGAACCCGTTGATCATGGCGATGACTGGCTTGGGAAAGCGCTCGATTGCGGAGTAGATATCTCCAGTCTGGATATAGTGATAGCCCTCAACACCTGACTTGCCCTTGAACTCGGCGATGTCGGCTCCGGCGATGAACGCCTTCTCGCCGGCGCCCGTGATGATGGCCACGCGTACATCGTCGTCCAGCCGAATCTGTTCCAGGGCCATGGCCAGTCCGACACGGACGTCGGGGCTGAGCGCATTTAGCTTGTCGGGTCGGTTGATCGTGATGATCGCGATCGCGCCCTTCTTCTCGATCAGGACGACATTGTTGTCGGCCATGTCGCTGTCCTCCCTATTTGTTGTCCCACTTGTAGAAGCCTTCGCCTGTCTTTTTGCCGAGTTTCCCTTCGGCCACCATTCGTTGCAGGGTCTCGGAGGGCTTGAAGCGATCGGCACCCGTCTCGCGATACAAGTACTCGGCGATGGCGAGCCTTACGTCGAGTCCCACAAGGTCGGCCAACTTGAACGGGCCCATCGGATGCCCGTACCCGAGTTCCATGGCCGTGTCGATGTCCTCCGCCGTCGCGACCCCTTCCTCCAGCATGCGTATCGCTTCCATCCCCAGGATCAATCCCAGTCGACTCGAAGCAAAGCCAGGCGAGTCCTTCACCACGATGCAGGTCTTGCCCATCGACTCGCCAACATCTCGGGCCAATGCGATGGCGCTGCCGGATGTGTGATCGGTGCGTACGATCTCCAACAGCTTCATGATGTGCACCGGGTTGAAGAAGTGCATACCCAGCACTCGTTCGGGCCGTAGCGTTGCTTCGGCTATGCGGGTGACGCTCAAAGATGAGGTGTTGGTCGCCAGGACGGCGCCTTCGGGGCAGAGGTCGTGCAGCTGAGCGAAGATGCTTTGCTTCAGATCGAGCTTCTCCGGGGCCGCTTCGATGACGAGGTCGGCGGCCTTAGCCGCCTCCTCCAGCTCTGTCGTCACCGCGAGGTTGGCGAGAGCCTGGTCGCGTGTTGCTTCCTCGACTTTCCCCAACTCGACGCCCTTCTCGAGGTTGGCGCGGACCCGCTTCTGCGCGTTCTCGAGCTGGCTCTCGGCAACGTCGAAGAGTGTCACTCGGTAGCCCGCCATGGCGGCGACCTGAGCGATGCCGTTGCCCATGGCGCCAGCGCCGATGACTCCAACGCGCTGCAGACCGGTGCCCGGCAAGGCTAGCGTCCCTTCCCGAACCGCGGCTGGCGCTTCTCGATGAAAGCCGTGATGCCCTCCTCGCCGTCAGGCGAGCGACCGCATCGAAGTTGGGCACCGAGCTCGTAATCGAGCATTTCGTCCATGGAAGCACCCAGGCTCACGTGCACGGCAGTTTTGGCCAACCTCAAGGAAAGTTGCGGTTTCGCCGCCAACTTCCGGGCCAGCGCGTTCGTCTCCGCGGCCAACTCCTCGTGCGGGACGACGCGGTTGAAGATCCCCAACCTCATCGCTTCAGCAGCGTCGATCATCTCGCCGGTGAAGATCAGCTCGGCGGCGACAGCCGGCCCGACGAGGCGCGGCAGGAAGTAAGTGCCGCCCCAGTCGGGGTGCAGCCCGATGTTGTTGAAAGTCTGGCCGATCGAGGCTTGGTCGCTGGCGATCCGGATGTCGCACGCCAGCGCCAAATTGGCACCGCCGCCCGCCGCCGGTCCGTTGATTGACGCGATCACCGGCTGCGGCGCGCCACGGATGGAACTCACGACGGTTCGCCCGGCCTCCACCAAATCCCTCAACGCCACGTCATTCTGGGTGTCGACGATTTCCTTGAGGTAGGTCACGTCAGCGCCGGTGCAGAACCCGCGGCCCGCGCCGGTGAGAACGATCACGCGCACAGCATCGTTGTTGGCCAACTCGGCCACCCCAGCGGCGATCTCCTGGCGCATCTGGTCGGCGAACGAGTTGAGCTTGTCGGGACGGTTCAGCGTGATGGTGCCGATGCCGTCCTCGACGCTCAGGATAATGTCTTGGTAGCTCAGGTTGGTGCCTCCTCGGGGAAGAGTTGGGGGAAGAATGCCCGCCATGCCGGCTCGCGGCAAGGGCCTGGTTGCGCTATCGGCGCTTGCCGGTAGCGTCCGGTCGATTCACATTGGAGCGGCCACATGAGAAGGGGGATCGTGGGTAATTGTCGAACCGTACGCCGGTGCTGCGCGCTGGCACTGCTGAGCAGTGCGATGGTAATCGCTCCGACCGCACTGGAGGCGCAGGTCGAACGTGACTTCCCGGGCTGGAACATCCGCTATACGCTGCCCGCTACATGGTACGTGAGACAGACCCCGGGTCGACTCCATGTGCTCGGCTCGGACTCGGAGCCGGGTGCCCTCTTTGTAGCGCCGGGTCTCTACACTAGCTACGAGGACGTGGACGCCGACCTTGGGGCTTTCGTAGAGATCGCCGGTCTGCGGGGCAGGGAGGTCGAAGGTCCGGTCGACACCACGATTGCTGGGTTTCGCGCCGTGGTCGCCAGTTATACCGGCGTCGGCAGGTCGAACCAGACGGTGAAGGCCAGGATGGCGGCCTTGTTTACGCCGTACGGCACCGGACTGGTCGTCCTCGGCCTATCGGCTCCCGAGCAGTTCTGGTTTCTGAAGGAGAAGTTAATCGTGGTGGCGGAGGCCGTTGTCGCAGCGCCGCCTGCCATAGACACGGTAGCTGTCGCCGGGCTGGAGGGGACGTGGGCGAACTACCTGGCTGGACGGCCGCCGGCGCAAGACCCAACCGACGATTGGACTCGCGGCGTGAATGACCTGTTCGAGTTCGATGCGGCAGGCAACTACAGCTGGAAATCTTCGACGTATCTGGCGGCAGAAGCGAGAGGGGCGATCAACGAATCGCCGATGCTCGCCGACCAGGTCGAGGCCGGCACGTACACCGTCATCATCGGAGGCACACTGATACTGAAGAGCGTGCGCGGTCAGAGGATGGTTGTGGCAGGCGTCGAAGCTGAACGACTGACCCTGGGCGGTCGCACTTACTTCAAGCGACCCAGGTGATGGCCGGCCACCAGCCCCTCGGCCTAGAAGCTGCCGGCCAGCTCGAGTAGCTTCTCCTGCGCCCGGCGGGCGGGCTCGTACTGCGGCTCGGCTTCCGCCCATACTTCTAACGCGGCTCTCAGGTGCTCCACAGTTCGTTCGGAGTCCCCGTCATCGTCATATACGAGAGCCAACTCGTAGTGCGCCTGCGGATCTGACGGGCTCACCTTCAACACTCTCCCCAGCGCGAGGACGGCTTCTTCGGTTCGTCCCAGCTTTCTGAGGCAGCGACCGATGTCTCGGTGCCATTCCGCGTTTCGCGGCTCTATCTCCAGCGCCCGTTCGTAGCCGATGATCGCCTGATCGCAGTCGCCCCTTAGCTCGAGCGCACGCCCACGGAGGTAGACGGAATAGGCGCCGATATCCTCCAGGCCAAAAGCGTCGATGACCCGATCGAGCCCGTCTGCGGCCAACTCCAGAGAGTCCGGGTCTTCCAACGTCAAGTACAGACTCGCCGTTCCGAAAGGCAACAGCATATCGAACGGTGGAGAGAGCCTCTCGGCGATCGACTCGATTGTATCGCGCGCCGCCTCCAGTTCGCCGGCCGCCAGGTAGGCATCCAGGCTTTGCAGCTTCTGTTGCATGTGGGAGAACGGGCTCAGATACTGCTGCCACTCAGCCCAGAGAAGGTGCGTATACTCGATGGCGCGACCAGGTTGGCCGCGCAGCTCGTAATAGGCGCGGAGTGCGTTGTACACCTGAGCGCGTTGCTCGGCCGTGACCGCGGCGCGCAACGCATCGTCGTAGCCAGCACGCGACGCATCGAAGTCGCCCAGGTCTCCGTCCAGGTTGGCCAACAGGGTCAGGGCGGGAACGTTCCCCGGGTCGATCACTGTCGCCGTTTCATACTCTTCTCGGGCGGTCTGATGGTCTCCCGATAGGTATTTCAACGTGCCGATCGATACGAAAGCCGCCGGGTCCATGGGCGCCTGTTCGGCGTAGTCTTGATAGTACTCGAGCGCCGTATCGAACTCGCCTTCCGCCTCGTAGAGCCCACCGACGGCAGGCAGAACATCGATACGCGAAGGGTCGAGCTCGAGTACTTTCTGGTATGCCGCGATGGCGCGTTCTTTGTTCTGTCGCAGCGCGTACAGCTCCGCCAGCGTCTCGTGGGCCTGAATATCGTATGGGTAGAGTTCGGCGTGCATCCCGGCCGCCGCAATCGCTTTCTGCAACTCCTGTCTGATGATGTAGTAATAGACCGCCTTCGTCGTCAGCTGTGTACGCTCAGGCATCTTGTACAACAGCGACATCGCCCGCTCCAGCGCCTGCTGTCCCTCCTCGACATGCCCCACGTTCAGATAGGCGCCGAACAGCAGCAGGTGGGCCAGCGCGAACTGCGGGTCAACACCGATTGCATCTTCCAGGTGGTCGACAGCCGACTCGTAGTCGTTGTCTATGATGATGGCGTTGTTGCCGGCGATCAGAGATCGGTAGGCGTTTTCGGACGTCGACAGTATCTCCGAGACCGGCAGGTCTCTGCTTTCCTCGATGTGCTGGGAGGGGATCTCGAGGTCGTGCTTCAACTGTAGACTCATCCTGTCGACCAGCTCAAACACATCCGTTCCGCTGAACTCCCGTTCTTGAACGAGCCGGCCCCGCTGCGTCTCGTAGAGCTGGATTCTCACGGAAACCTGCTCACCATCCTTGTCGATCTCACCGCCCACGAAATAGGCGAGGCGCTGGTCTTCGGCTAGCCCGCGTTTGAGCGCCAGCGAAACGCGCAGCCCGTCCTCGAAGCCCTCCTCACGCAGGCGAGCTATCTGTGCGTCGCCACCTCGAATATCGAGAAAAAGATCCTGTTCCAGGTCGTAGCGTAGCGCCGCAGGAATCCCGTACTGCAGCCAGTCGAGGGTCGTGTCGCCGGAGACGTTGTCGAAGAAGTAGTTGGCTACGCTCTTTCGAAACTCCGTCTTCGGCACGACCCGCTCGACGGTCTGGCCCTCGACATCCTCGACCGTGACCGTCTCGGTGGCAGCGCCGAGGTCCTTGCCCGAGAATACAGAAAGCAAGATGATCGCGCCGAAGGCCAGGTTGACGGGTATGCCGATCTTCTCGGTCCTGGTCCAACCGTCAGGCCCGGGAGCGCCGTGGAAATATGCCAGCATGGCGACCGTGGGGATCATCAACGCCCAGGCGAGCACAGTGAAATCGGTGAGATGGGGCGAGAGCAGGTAGCGGTTCACCAGCCAGTCGGTGAACTCGAGCACGATCCAGCCGCCGGCGAAGTATGCGCCGAGGATGTGGGGCACTCGGCGTCGGAAAAGGTCTTTGACGATACCCGTAGACATTAGGGTTCCAGGTCGACCAGCAACTGTCTGGCTTCGCTGGCCCGCTCGAAGCCGGGATCGGCGTTCTCCCAGACGCGAAGGGCGACTTCCAGGTGCTCGATCGCTCCCGCTCGGTCCTCCATGTCGATATGAACCTTTGCGAGCTCGAGATGGGTGAGGCCGCTATAGGGCGCCACGTTCAACGTCTGCTGCAAGCTCGCCTCAGCTGTCGTCAGGTTGCCGAGCATCCTGTGGCAACGGCCGATATCGATGTAGAACGACGTCGAGGTTGGTTGCAATGAAAGCGCGCGCTCATAGCTGACGATCGCTTGCTCGCAGTCGCCCTGCAGTTCGAGCAATCGACCTCCGCCGCGGATCTGGGCGAAGCGTAGGACTTCGAATCCCAGGCCGTCGATCAACTCGTCCATACCTGTCAACGCGGCTTCGAGCTGATCCGCATCGTTGCGCGCCATGGCGACACTGAGGTCACCAACAGCGGAGAGAAGATCGAGTGGAGGACTGAGTCGCGACTTGACCGAGTCCAACGTATCCAGTGCCGCTTTTGTCATTCCGGCGCTGACATACGTGTTGAGGGAATTGAACATGGTGAGCAGTGCGCTCGCCGGTGGTAGGCTCGCCCTCGCTTCCTCCCATTGACTGTGCATGTATTCGACGGCCCGGCGCGCTTGCCCTCGCTGCCGGTAGTATGAGCGCAGGGCGTCGAGCGCCTGCATCCTCTGCTCCGACGTCGTGCTCGTTGCGAGTCCTTCTTCCAGGTATTCGAGGGCGGTGTCGAAGTCGCCCAGATCATACTCGGCCCACCCCAGCCGGATCACCGCGGCAACGTTTGCCGGCTCCAGCAGCTGTGCCCGCTCGTAGTACTGCTTCGCTGCCTCGTGATCGCCTTTCAACTTGCTGAGCTGACCTAGGGGCATGAAGGAACGCGGGTCGTCCGGAAAGTGGTCGGCGTACCGTTGATAGTAGCTTTCGGCCGCATCGAAATCGCCCACCTGGAGATAGAGATCGCCGATCGTCCTCAGCGCGTCGTACTGGCCCGGATCGAGCTCGAAGATTCGCTCATAGGCCTCGATCGCTCTCTCGGTCTCGTTCTGCTGGGCGTGCATTTGTGCGCGCATCGAGTGCGCCGCCAGGTCGTCGGGATAGAGCTCGGACCACATTCCCACGACCGCCTGCGCTTTCTCCATGTCCTGCTTCACCAGCCTGTAGTAGGCGGCCTTCGCCGCGAACTGAACCCGCTCGGGTAGCTTGTAGCTGTGATCCAGGCCCGACTGCAGAGCTTGCGTCGCCGTCTCTGAGTCATTGAGAAACAGGTAGGTGACGAAGCGGTCCATGTGAGCGATCGCGTAGGTCGGGTCCTCCGCTACGGCGGCTTCCAACTTCGCGGCGGCGCCGGGCCAGTCGTTCTCGATCATCATGTCGAGCAAGGCTTCGTTCCTGGCGCGATAGGCTGTTGGAGATTCCGTGTGCATCTCGGAAACCGGAAGGTCGCGTGTCTCTTCGACGTGCTGCGAAGGAACTTCGAGGTCGAGCCGCAACTGCGTCGAGATCTGATCGATGAGATCGAATGGGCTGTCGCCGGTGAACGTCCGCTCCTCGATCAGCTTGCCTCGCGCCGTCTCGTAGAGCTGAGTGGTCACTGTGAGCTGGCTGGAGCTAGACCCGATCGTCCCCGTAACGAAGTGGTCTCGATGCAACTCCTCAGCGATGCCCCGCTTCAGGGATAAGGGCGCTCGCAAGCCATCTGAATAGCCCGCGTTCCTGAGTGACTCGATAACGCCGGTCTCGGTGACGGTCACGGGGTTGCCGGCCTGAACGTCCAGGAAGATGTCCTGTAGGAGATCGTCCTGTAGCCCCCAGGGGATCGCGTATTGAAGCCAATCAAGGTCGGGGTCGGCGGATTCGTTGGCGAAAAAAAAGAGTGCGACGTGCTTTCTGAACTCGCTCTTGGGGATCACCCGCTCGACGGTCTCTCCCTCTTCGGTCTCAACGGTCACCGAAGTCGTGGCCGCGCCCAGGTCTTTGCCCTGGAACAGGACGAACATGAGTAGCGCGGCGACGGCCACGTTGAGCGGTATGCCGATCTTTTCGGTCGTCGTCCATTCATCGGGGCCCGGCGCCCCGTGGACCCAGGCGAGCAGCAGGACAGTCGGAATCATCACAGCCCACGCCAGTAGAGCGAGGTCCGTCAGGTTAGGGGATAGCACGAATCGGTTCACCAGAAAGTCGGTGAACTCGAGGGTCGCCCATCCCGCTGCCAGGTAGACACCCAGGAACTGCGGGACGCGCCTGCGAAACAGCTCACTGCCGAAACTTGCCATGCCCTCGCCTTGATCCCCTTGGGTTATTCGTGCCGCTCGAGCTCCACGACGGTCGCGATACCCTGACCGACGCCGATGCACATCGTGCACAGGCCATAACGCGCATCCCGCCGCCGCATCTCGTGCACGAGCGTCGTCATCAAGCGTGCGCCCGTGCAGCCCAGCGGGTGTCCCAGTGCGATGGCGCCGCCGTTGACGTTTGTCTTCTCCCAGTCGAGTCCCAGTTCGCGAATGCAGGCCAGCGCTTGCGCGGCGAACGCTTCGTTGAGCTCGGCCAGGTCGATGTCTCCGACCTCGAGGCCGGTACGCTCCAGGGCTTTTCGGGTCGCTGGGATTGGGCCAATCCCCATACAGCTCGGATCGACGCCAACGACGGCGGACCCGAGCACCCTCGCCATGCCCTCGAGGCCAAGCTGTTGCGCGCGCTCACGGCTGACGACCATTAACGCTGCGGCCCCGTCGTTCAGCCCCGACGAGTTGCCGGCAGTGACCGAGCCGCCCTTCTTGAACGCCGGCTTCAGCCCAGACAATGCCTCCAGCGTGGCCTCCGGTCGTGGATGCTCATCAGTATCCACGATCATTGGCGGACTTTTTCGCTGCGGCACCTGCACAGGCACAAGCTCGTCCGCGAAGCGCCCCGACTGTATCGCTGCGAAGGCGCGTTGTTGGCTCTCTATACCCAATACGTCCTGGTCGGCGCGTGAGATTCCAAACCGCTTTGCCACGACCTCCGCGGTCACGCCCAGGCCGATCGTCCACTCGTCCGGCATGCTGGGGTTCACGAACCGCCAACCCAGCACGCTGTCCTCGAGTTGTGGGCGGCCGCGTGCGTAGCCTTGCTCAGGCTTCAGCATGACGAACGGCGCTCGCGACATGCTCTCCACGCCGCCGGCGACGAAGACGTCGCCCTCGCCGGCTGTTATCGCGTGGCCGGCGCTGACGATCGCCTGTAGGCCAGAGCCGCACAGCCGATTGACCGTTTGACCGGCCGCCTCAATAGGGATACCCGCGAGCAGGGAGGCCATTCGCGCGACGTTGCGATTGTCCTCGCCGGCCTGGTTGGTGCATCCCATAACGACGTCTTCAATCTGATCGACGGGTACGGCAGTGCGCTCTAGCAGCGCTCTTATCGCGGTGGCGAGAAGATCGTCGGGGCGTACCGCGGCGAGGGCGCCTCCGTGGCGCCCGACTGGAGTGCGGACGGCATCGATGATCAGTGCGTCGCGAGGACCGGGAGGCCTGGGCATGTCAGCTCAGGTCGATCCAGATGCTCTTCACCTGGGTGTACTGCTCCAGGGCATGCATCCCCAGGTCGCGGCCGAACCCGCTCTGTTTGTAGCCGCCGAACGGCGCGGCCGGGTCGTAGCGGTTGTAAGTGTTCACCCAAACGGTGCCGGCCTGCAGGCCGTGTGCTACTCGGTGAGCCTTTTTCACGTCTTGGGTCCACACGCCGGCGGCCAGGCCGTAAATCGTCTGGTTTCCGAGGCCGATCGCTTCGTCCGGATCGTCGAACGTGAGGGCCGCCAGCACGGGGCCGAAGATCTCCTCACGGGCGATCGTCATCTCCGGCTTCACATCGTCGAACACGGTGGCTCCCACGAAGTAGCCGGGACGATCGATGCGTTCGCCGCCGGCGAGCAGCGTCGCGCCTTCGGAGCGGCCGCTTTCGACGTAACCAAGCACGCGCTCCAGCTGACGTTCCGAGACGATGGCCCCGAGTCGTGTGTTCTTATCGAAGGGATCGCCCGGCGTCATCTTTTTCGCTCGATCGACGACAGCTTCGATGAACTGGTCATGTACGCTGGACTGAATGAACAGTCGCGAGCCCGCAGCGCACACTTCGCCTTTGCCGTAGAAGATCCCCGTTGATACTCCACGGACCGCCGCCTCCAGGTCGGCATCGGCAAACACGATGTTCGGCGACTTTCCGCCGAGCTCCAGCGACACGGCCTTCAATGTGTCAGCGGCGGTCCGCATGATCTCCCGGCCAACCTCGGTTGAGCCGGTGAAGGCGATCTTGTCGACGCCCGGGTGGCGGACCAGCGACGCGCCGGCCGTGGGGCCGTCGCCGGAGACGACGTTGATGACGCCCGCCGGGAAGCCGGCCTCCACGCATAGCTCGCCGAGCTTAAGCGCCGTGAGCGGGGTTTCTTCGGCCGGTTTGAGCACGACGGTGTTACCGGCGGCGAGGGCGGGCCCCAACTTCCACGTGGCGAGTACGAGAGGGAAGTTCCAGGGGACGATGGCGCCGACCACGCCCAGTGGTTCGCGCCGCGTGTAGTTCATCATCGGCCCCGCCACTGGGATCGTTTCGCCGTGCAGCTTGTCCGCCCAGCCGGCATAGTAGCGCAAGATCTCCACGACGTCCGGCATGTCGATTCGCCGCGACTCGAAGTACGGCTTGCCGTTCTGCAGCGTCTCGATTCGCGCCAGCTCGTCGGCGTTCTCTTCTACAAGATCGGCGAGCCGGTAGAGCAGGCGACCACGCTGGCGCGCCGCCAGCTTGTGCCAATCATCGGATTCGAAGGCCTTCCGCGCCGCCTGCACGGCTCGATCGATGTCGGCTTCTTTCGCCTCAGCTACCTGCGCCAGCTCGCTGGCCTCTGCCGGGTTCTCGACGGGGAAGGTCGCGCCATCGGCGGCGTCGACGAATTCGTTGCCTATGAAAAGCTTCGTTCGCAGTTCAGGATCCATGCGTTCTACGCGCTCCCTGTACGGTAGTACGGTAGTGCGGTGGTGCGGTGGTGCGGTGGTTGACCTGCAGATGGTCAGTGGCGCCATTCCACCACCGTACCACCGCACCACCGTACCACTTACCGCCCTTCAAACTCCGGCTGCCGTTTCTCGATGTACGCCGCCAGACCTTCGCGCGCGTCTGCGGACTCGAACAACTGCTGTTGCATCTCGCGCTCGATGGCCAGCCCCTCGCCGAACGGGACCTCGACGCCGCTGCAAACCGCGCGCTTGATGCGGCCGACGGCCTTCGATGCTTTGTTGGGCGGCACGAACTGGCCCGCGTATTCGAGTACCTGCTTCCAGAAGTTCTCGGCCTCGAAGATCTGGTTCACCATCCCTAGATCCATGCCCTTGTCGAAATCGAAAGTCTGGCCCGTCGCCATCAGCTCGATCGCTTTCGACTTCCCAACCAGGCGACCCAGACGCTGGGTTCCGCCGGTCCCGGGCAGGACGCCGAGGGTGACTTCCGGTAGACCGATCTTGCCGCCGCCCTGCTTGGCGATTCGGATATCCGCGGCCAGCGCGATCTCCAGTCCGCCGCCGACGGTGTGGCCGTTCAGGGCCGCGATCACCAGCTTGGGCGTCTGCTCGAGTCGGTTGAGCGTTTCGTTGGCGTGCAGGCAGAAATAGTACTTGAAATAGGGGTCGGACCGCTTGAGCATGTTGATGTCCGCACCGGCGCAGAAGAACTTCTCGCCGGAGCCGCGGATCACAATGACGTGCACATTCTCATCAAAGCGAGCTGTCAGGATGTGGTCGTCCAACTCGCGCATCATCTCGTGCGTGTAGGTGTTCGCCGGCGGATCGTTCAACTCCAGCACTGCGATGCCGTCCTGAACACTGTAGCCAACGAGGCTGCCTTTCTCCGTCATGTCGATTCCTCCAATGAATTGATGGTGGGGCTCCTACTGGTGTCTAACCGGCTCTGCGCCCGGCCGATCGCCCCGGGCGGCCGATGAAGCCGCCGACGAACAGCCGGTAGAGATGTTCCGCCAGCCTGTCTATCGGCACGTTGCTTCCCGGCCGGTACCAGGCGTAAATCCAGTTCATCATCCCGAACAGCGCGAACGTCGCCACGTTGAGAGGAACCACGTCGCCCGCGCCGGTGAACCGCCGCACGTCCCGCAACAGTTCCGTGCACAGGTCCGAGTACTCCAACCGTAACTCGCGGATCTTCGTTCGATACTTGCCCTCCAGCGAATCATACTCGTTCGTGATCACCCGCATAGCCGCCATGTTCTGGGCAAAGAAGGCGACGTGGTTGTAGACCAGAGCTCGCAGCCTCTCTTCCGGGTTATCCAGATCCTCCAACTTCTCCCGCAACTCGGACAGTACCCGGCGTAGGCTCCGGTCCTGGATCATGAACAGAAGCTCTTCCTTCGAAGAGAAGTAGTAGTACAGCCCCGAGAGGCTCACGCCGGCCCGCTTCGACAGGTCGCGGATCGACGCGTGGTGGTATCCCTTTTCGGCGAAGATCTCGGCGGCCGCGTCCAGCAGCCGGCCGAGCTTCTCCTCGTACTCTTGGGATGTGGGCGTAGGATTCTGCGCCATGCTTGCCTGGGAATAGGGTGGCGTCAGCTCGTGTATATCGGATAGCTGTTCGAACGCTCGATCGGCCAACCTATCCGGAGATCTGCGGTGATGTCAACCTGTGCGCACCAGGTTGGGATGCCCAGCCTCGTTGCCGGGCCTCGAAGCGGTCCATATGTTTCTCTATCACCACAAGGCTTACAGGCGGAGCCGACGCTTCTCTCTCTCCCTAACTGCGGGTCGCTCGACGGTTTACGGCCATGATCCCTCTGCGAGTATTTCGGCTCATCCTCTCCGCTGTGGCGCTGGTCATTGTAGTACCGGTGGTCACATTCGCTCAGACGCAGGTCCTGGTGATCCCAATCGACGGCACCATCGATCGGGGCCTGGGACCCTTCGTGAAGCGCGCGCTCCAGGAGGCAGCCGAAGGCGGCGCGCGGTTCGCGGTCCTCGACATCAACACGCCGGGCGGCCGAGTGGACGCGGCGTGGCAGATCGTCGACGCGGTGCAGGATGCGCAGGTCCCGGTGTACGCGTTCGTTGACCGGGCGCTGTCGGCGGGCGCGATGATCGCGCTATCGACGGACGCCATCTACATGCGGCCGGGTGCTACGATCGGAGCTGCGACGCCGATCCTCGGGAGCGGTGAGAAGGCGTCGGAGAAGATGGTGAGCGCGATGCGCTCGGAATTCCGTGCGTTGGCGGAAGCGCGGGGCCTGGACCCGCGTATCGCCGAGGCGATGGTGGACGAGACGATCGAGGTGCCGGGGATCGTCGAGGCGGGCCAGCTGCTGACGCTGACCGCTGAGGAAGCGGTCGAAGTCGGCTATGCGGGAGGCATCTACGACGACCTCGACGCGGTGCTGGCCGTTAACGACGTACGTGGCGCTACGGTCATTACCACGAACGCCAACTGGGCCGAGCTCATCGTTCGCTTCCTGACCAACCCTGTAGTCGCCCCGCTCCTTCTCACGCTGGGCTTTCTGGGCCTCTTGTTCGAGGTGAAGACTCCGGGCTTCGGGTTTGGCGGACTGGCCGGTATCATCGGCCTGGGCCTCTTCTTCGGCGCCCACCTGATCGTCGGGTTGGCGGGCTGGGAGGAGTTGATGCTGTTCGCGGCCGGGATCGTCCTCATCGGGCTCGAGGTGTTCGTGATCCCCGGTTTTGGCGTGGCGGGCGCGCTGGGCATACTGGCCCTCGGTTCGGGTGTCATCCTTGCCATGCTGGGGCGTTTCCCAACGATGATGGACATGGGCGTGTCCTTCATGGTCGTGGTCGCAGCGCTGGCGTTTACGGGTGTCTCGGCGTACGCGTTCCTGCGCCATCTCAGGTGGAGCCGTCGCTTCGGTGGGATATTCTTGCGCGTGGCGACCGACAAAGAAGCGGGCTACATCTCCGGTGACGTGCGCGCCGACCTGGTCGGTCACGCCGGCGTTGCCAGCACCGATCTGCGTCCCTCCGGAGTCGGCATCTTTGGGGACGAGCGAATCGATGTGGTGAGCGAGGGCCCGTGGATCGAGGCGGGCAAGGCAATAGAGATCATCCAGTCGGAAGGGTACCGGCACGTGGTGCGCGAAATAGCGGCCGCCGCAAAGGCCGGGAACGACTGACCGCTTTTGATTAGCCAACACAAAGGACGAGAAGATGGATGAGCTGATTTTCGGCGTTCCGCTCTTTCTGCTGCTGGCAGGCTTCGTGCTCCTCATGTTCATCCTCTGGATGGTTCCGGTGCGACTGTGGGTCACGGCGCTGGCGTCAGGGGTTTGGGTGCCACTGACCACGTTGATCGGGATGCGCTTACGGCGCGTGAACCCGGTGGTGATCATCAACCCGCTGATCGCGGCCAGCAAGGCGGGTTTGAAACTCGATATCACGGAGCTCGAGGCGCACTTCCTGGCGGGCGGTGGCGTCAGCAACGTGGTGAACGCGCTGATCAGCGCCGACAAGGCGAACATCGATCTGGACTTCCGGCGCGCGGCGGCGATCGACCTGGCGGGACGTGACGTCCTCGAGGCTGTTCACGTCTCGGTTAATCCGAAGGTCATCCCGACGCCGAAAGTTGCGGCGATGGCGAAAGACGGGATCCAGCTGACCGCCACGGCCCTCGTCACGGTGCGGGCCAACATCCACCGACTCGTGGGTGGCGCGGGCGAAGAGACGATCCTGGCCCGGGTCGGCGAGGGTATCGTCTCGACGATCGGCTCGGCCGAGACCCACAAGAGGGTGCTGGAGAATCCCGACTCGATCTCGAAGACGGTCCTGGAAAAAGGACTCGATGCGGGTACGGCGTTCGAGATCCTCTCGATCGACATCGCCGACGTCGACGTCGGCAAGAACATCGGCGCCGAGCTGCAGGCCGACCAGGCGGAAGCCGACAAGCGCGTCGCCCAGGCCCGCGCTGAAGAGCGCCGTGCCATGGCCGTCGCCGAGGAGCAAGAGAAGAAGGCGCTGGTCGAGGAGATG
>JBDHHX010000044.1:0-15490 GCA_039589155.1 Gemmatimonadota bacterium
AACGCCTGCAGCGACCGCGTCACCTGCTCCGCGTTCAGGTGGCAGCCGCCGCCCGTCTCGATCGCCTCGACGGGTACACCGTGGCGGATCAGGCGCTCGGCATCGTTCCTCGTTTGTACGTCGCCCGCCACCACCGCCAGCTGAAATCGATCCTTCAACGCATCAACCGTGTCCTCTAGCAGCGTCGTCTTTCCGGAGCCCGGCGACGAGATCAGGTTCAGGCTAAAGACGCCGCGAGCCGCCAGGTCCTCGCGGATCTCCGCCGCCAGTTGGTCGTTCGCACTCAGGACCTTCTTTTTGACTTCGACACGCTCGGCGCCCATCGCATCTCACTCCACTTCCAGGTAGCTGACCTGAAGACTGTCACCGCCAGAGAAGCCCCGGGCCGCGGCACTACACTCCGGACATTCGAACGGCGCGCGCCGCACCTCGAACTCCAGGCTGCAGCCGAGACAGACGGCCAGCCCGGGCTCGCGCTCGATCTCCACGGCCACGTCACCGAAACGATCCTTCAACACAACCTCGAGGCAAAACTTCAGCGTGTCCGCTTCAGCGCCCGAGAAGACGCCCACCTGGACACCCACCGCGGTTATCCGGCTCTCCGAGGCCCGGGCCAGCTCGCGCTCGCAGATCGATCCGATCTCCAGGGCCAGCGACATCTCGTGCACGTGAGCGCTCTCTTTCCCCCTCTTATCCTGAATTCGCCGCAAGGGTCAGGCCGCGGCATCTGAGGAACGCGATCCCTGTAAGCTATTGTCGCTAGCGAGAATAGGAATGGACCTCAAAGAACGGCGGTTGGCCGCGAAGCCAAACCGGGGCATTTCGCCCCCCTGTCTCGCTTCTCGCTTCTCTCTTATCGGCGCTCGATTCTCGTCGTTGTCGAGAGTCGAGACAGGATACGGAGAAAAGAGAAACGAGAAACGAGAAAACGAGAGGGGGGTCAGCCGCGGAGGAACCACTGGAAACCGATCATCGCCAGCAGCGATGCGGTTACGGCGGTCGCTACAGCGCGGCTGGGCGCGTCCTCCAGCGCCTCCGGGATCAGCTCGGCGAAGCTCATCCAGATCATGGCGCCGGCGGCGAACCCGAGGCCGACGGGCAGGATGGGAGCGAAAGCCTCGACGAAGATGTAGGCGGGTACGGCCAGCAGCGGCTGCGGCAGGCTGGAAAAGACGCCCCAGGCGGCGGCACGCCGTACCGGCACGCCGCGCGGCACCAGGACGAGACTGATAGCCAGGCCCTCGGGGATGTTGTGGACGGCTATGGCGGTGGTGATGAAGATGCCGAGAGCGTCACCGCCGCCGAACGAGACCCCGACGCCGACGCCCTCGGTGAACGAGTGCACGGTCATCACACCGATGATCATCAGGGCCTTGAGGGCGTCCGCACCCTTCAAGGTGCCGAGCTCCAGCTCACGGTGACGGTGCAGCCAGCCCGTACTCCAGGAGATGAACAGCACGCCCAGCAGCGAACCGCCGATCACACGGGCCAGCCCGGCGACCAATCCCTCGTAGATCAGGCCGAAGCTCGCCGCGATCATCAACCCGGCTGCGATCGAGTTCGCCATCGCCAGCCAGGTTCGCGTCATGCGCGGGAAGAAGACGAACGGCAGCGCGCCGAGGCCCGTGGCGAGCGCGGTCACCAGGGCGAACAGGAAGACGGTGAACGGCGTGATCGTCATCCGCGGGGCGGCGTGGGTGTGAAGTTGTGGTGGGAGTGGAACGCAAGCAGCGCGCGCCCGTCGTGCGGGCGCGCGCCACCCGGAGCCCTCTGGCTAGCCAGCGGGCTTATGACAAAGCATACAGTACTCGTTGTCCCGGCCCTCGTGGTCGGCCGGCACCGGCTTCATGCCGCCCGCCGCGTGGCACATCATGCAGTTCTCCTGACCCTCTACGCCGTGCGCCATCGCCGGCGGCGCCGTCGTCTGCACCGCCGCGTCTGCCGCGTGGCAATCCTGGCAGATCTCGTTCGGCCGGCCCATGTGGCCCTCCGGCGCCGGCTTCATGCCACCGTCGGGGTTGTGGCACATCAGGCAGTTCTCCTGACCCTCCACTCCGTGCGCCATGGCCGGTGGCGTTACCCAGCCCTCCTGCTGCCAGGCGAACGCGGCCAGCATGGCGATTCCTGCCACCAGGACCGCCGAGAAACCAAACAAACGTTTGTGGCTCATGTCTCACTCCCTTTGATCAAGACCACCTACGAAAAAGGCACTGCGAGCGTGCCGAATCGTCCCTGACCCCTGAGTGCCACTAGAAAACCTTAGGCAGATCACGCTTTTCAAGCAAGGGGCAGCCCGGTTGAGCTCCGGACTGCCCCTCTTTGTCGCGCTCGAATCTCTGGAGGCGGAGCGCGGCCTGGCGGCTGCGCGTGGTGAGGGGGTAGTGAGTCGCGGTTATAGGGACGCTACTCCTCGATCAACTCCTGCAGAAACGCCGTGATGTCCGCCATCTCCGCCGCCGACAACATCGGCCAGGTGCCCTCCTGGAGGTCGGGCGCGCCGCCCATGACCAGCGAGTGGTTCCAGAGCATGGCGATCACCGCCGCCGGCGACTCGACGCCGCTCACGGTAGCCAGGTCGGTAGCGCTGATGCCGCCGGCCCCGCGCAGCGAGTGACAGCCGAGGCAACCCTCATCGAGGAGCGCCTGTTCGCCGCGCTCCGCGTCACCGGGCTCGTCGAAGTACTCGACCGAATAGAGGTAGGCGACGAGGTCGGCCATCTCGACGGCGCCCACCTGAGGCAGGCGCATTCCCTTCTTACGTGCCGCTTCCATCATCTCGGGCTGCTTGTTCCACATGGCGGCGGCGAACTCGGTGAGCCCCCACTGGCGGCCCTGCTCGGCGAGGTCGGGACCGATGTGGCCGCCGACGCCCTGGACGCTGTGGCACTCGTTGCATCGTTTCTCGACGAAAACGACGCGGCCGGACTCGGCCCGGCCGGGCAGCACGTAGAGCGGCCCCTCGATGGGAACTGTGGAGACCGACTCCAGGTAGGCGATGAGGTCGAGAATCTCCGTCCCCTGGAAGTCGGGACGATCGACGCCTCGCAGCTCCATGGCTTCGCTCATCCTCGAGCCATGGTTCCACATCGAAGCGGCGACCAGGATGGGCGAGCCGTACTGGCCCAGGTAGTCGAGTTCGGGGCCGGCATCGCCGCCGTAGTCGCCGATTCGGTGACAAACGGCGCATTTCTTCTCGGTGTACAGCGCCTTGCCCGCCGTCACGTCACCGGGCGCATCGAAGTAATCGAGCGTGAACAGAAAGCCAATCAGGTCGCCGGCCTCCCGGGCGTCCATCCCGGGGTACTCGATGCCCATCGCCTGCATACCTTCGCCCATCAGGGGCAGGTGATTCCAGGTCGTGGCGGCCAGCTCGTAGAAAGAGCGACGTCGCGAGATCTGCCCCAGATCCGGCGCTACCGTTCCGCCGATGCCGTTGATTGCGTGGCAGCGAATACAGCCCTTCGACTCGAAGACGTCGGAGCCGGCCAGCGGGTCCTGCATAGGCTCCGCCACCTGGGCCCGCGCCGCGGGCGCTGAAAGTAGCAGGCAAACGCCGACGCCCCCGGCGAAGACGAGAATTCGAGATAGCGCGGTGATCATGGTCGTCCCCCGGCGTCTCGACGGCGCGAGGTTATTGCCGAGGCGGCCGCGACGCCGTCGTGGTGAGTGGTTCCGGTAGGTATATACAACATTACTGCATTGCGGATTCAGGAGCCAGCGATTGATGCAAGAAGTCGCCGGGCGCGAAGCGCGCCCGACGACTTCGTTATGCTACGACGCTGTGCCCTATGACTCTAGGGCTGCAGCGGATCTCCGTAGTGGCACAACCCGCAGAATGCCGGGTTCTTCTCCTGCAGCTTCTTCGCGTCGAAGCTCGGGCCGTGAGGATTGATCCTCCGACCCAGCTTGGCCGAGTGGCACTGCAGGCAGTACTGCTGCGTGTGGCACGCCTGGCAGCTCTCCAGCCCCTGTCGGGCCGCCTGCCCGTGCCCGAACTCGAAGGCACTGTTCTTGTTGTGGTACCCCGTGTCCGTCCGCAAATCCTGGTTCGCCCTGCCCAGCCCGGAGTGGCACTCCTGGCAGAAGGCTACCGGGTTATGGCAGGAGGCGCACTCCGTCTCCCGGTTGAAGGCCGCCGCCTGGTGATTCTGCATGAAGTTGAACGGGTGGTAGAGATCGACGTCGCTCCGCTGCGTCGTCGCCTGCGGCCGCTCCAGCGTCTCGGCACCCAGGTGGCAGACCTGGCACTGCTGTTCGACGACGTGGCAGACGGCACACATCTCTGTGGCCGACGCCGCCGCCGCCCTGTGGTCGTCGAGGTAGAAGGCGGTGTGGCTGGGCGGAGCCGCTCGATCCAGGCCCGCCACGTATTCCGCCACCGCCGGATCGGAGTTCAGTGCCTGGATCTCCGGCACGTCGAATGCGTTGACGTGACAGCTGCTGCAGTACTCGCGTGCGTGACAGACCGAGCACATCTGGATGTTGGCCTGTGCCTGGCCGCCGTGCGTATTCAGGAAATCGGCGACCGTGTGGAACTCCGGCATCGGCGTCTGCCCGGTCTGCGCGAGTCCGAGCTGAACCGTCGCCGCCACCAACACAGCCGTCAGTGTGGCAGAGAAAGTAGCACGGTACCTCACGGTGACCTCCCGGGTTCAGAGCCTAGGTAATATGAGAAGCCCATCGCGCTGCGCCACTGGCTCCAGTCCTTGATGGCGCCGTCGCCGCGGTTGTCGTGGTCGTAACGGTCGACCGAGAACCAGACGGTCCCCTGACGGGTCCGCCAGCGCAGGTCGAGGCCCAAGCCCCAGACCCGACCCTCAGTCACCCGGAACTCTTCCAGCTGCTGCCAGGCCGAGAACCGTGCGCCCAGCGACAGCTGGTCGTGCGCCTTGAAGCCGACGCGCAGGTCACCCGAGTTGAGCGCTGCGCCGAAGCCGTGATTGCGCCAGTAGCCGCCGTCCAGCTCCCACTGCTCGTTCAGGCCCCAGGTGCCACGGATCCCCATCCGCCAATCGTCGTCCGTCGTGGTGAAGAACGACACTTCTGCTCCGGTCTCTTCGTATTTACGCTGTTCGATCCAGAGCTTGAAGTTGAGGTTGGGCAGCGCCCGGATCCCCGCCGACGCGTTCCAGCCGTTGTAGGCGACCGGGCTGAAGGCGTACCAGATCTCCTGCGTGCTGAAGACCGGCCGGTAACGAATGTAGCCGCCCTCGACGTAGAACATCGGATTGATCTGATAGCCGGCTTTGAGGCCCGCTTTACCCCACTCGCCGTAGGCCACGTCGTAGTCCGCATGGCCCAGCAACGAGAGCGCCGGCGTGGCGAACCAGCTCGCCTCGAGGCCCAGCCGCTCCTGGGCGATGTAATCGCTCTGGCCGGTGAACTGGCGCTGGTAGATGAGCTCGATCGCCGAAGTGGGAGACGGCCGCGCCGAAGCTCGGAAGCCAATCAGCCAGTTGTCGTCCACCGGCTTCAGATCGCCCAAACCGTCGAAGGCGCTCGACGTGACCGGCACCGGTATGCCGCGCGCCAGCGCCCGGCCACCGTACAGCTCCAGCTGGGTGAACCAGGGCTTCAGGCGCACCAGCGCCGAGCCGCCATCCCAACCGTAGAACCCGAGCCCGCTGACCGTGTAGTCACGGCCCAGCCGCAAACGAAACGTCTTGCGGTTGAGCTCTGCATAGGCGTTCAGCAGATGGACGGTCTCGCCCGTCTGCGGCCAGAAGTTCTCGTTGGAACCAAACGCGGTCTGGAAGCGCCCGTTCACGTAAAACCGCAGCCCCTCCATCCCGAGCCCGAACACGTTGAGATCGGCGTCGAGCACCGACGGATAGGTCGTCAGCGTCGGGCCCGAGCCGTAGTAATAGCAGTATTCCTGGCCGGTCGAGCAGGTAACGATCTTGTTACCCGCCTTGGACAGGCCGTTTTCAATTCTCGTATCGCTGGCCAGCACGCTGTCACGGACGAGCGGCTGGGCCTCGACGTACTGAAGTCGTGAGGAGATGCGCATTCGCCACTGCTGGGCCTGGAGCGCAGGTGCGCCCCAAAGGCACCAGGCAACGGCGACGCCGGTGAACGCGACTCCGATCCGCCTGCCTCGGAATCGGGTCCCGGCACACCTCGATGCTTGGCCTGAGACCCTCACAATGTCCTCCCGGTACCTGGTTTATCGGTTCCCGGTCCGCGCTGCGCGCGGACCGGGCAATTCGTGCATCTCCTGGGTGCTACGGAGCGTACTTGTCAATGACGGCATTGATCGACGCCGCCAGAATCGATTTCAACCATTCCGGGGAATGGACCCCATTGCCACTCGTCGGATGCGCCGAGACGCTGACGCCGAACACGTTGAAGCCAGACCACCACTCGCGATCCGACGTGAAAGCGAGCTGCGCGTTCCAGAGCGCACCCTCCGCCACCGTGATCAGCTGGTCATCAGGATTCAGCTCGAGTGTGTCGCCAGCCGCCACCACAAGGCTGGGCAGCAGGCCCGCATCGGCGACGTCCATCGTGTCGTTGGCATTCGAGTCGACCCAGAGCGAATCGAGCAGAACGTTGATCTCATCCCAGTTGTCGTTGTACTTGCCGATCGGGTCTGCGTGGCAAGGCTCGCAGGCGGTAAAGTCGCGCTCCTCGTCCGCGCAATCGTGTTCGCCCGACGGAATCCCGTCCTCGTCCAGGCAGGGAATCGCCTCGAAGTTGTGGCCCACCGACTGGAAGAGGAAGTCGCCCGCCGTGTCCTGGACCTCGAACATGTTCACGTGGCAGGTGACGCAGACCTCCGGATTGAGCACCGGGCTGGCGTGCCAATGGAGGCCGGGATTGTTGAATCCGTCCGGGATCCAGCCCACGTCAGTGTTCAGCACCAGCAGCCCCTGTGCCCCGTGCGGACCACGCCGGCTTGGCGGCGTACCGCGGTTCGAGTGACAGCGAACGCACAGGTGATCCGTCGTCGACGTTTCGATATCAGCTCGAAGGTTCGCCTCGAAGTCCGAGCCGTGCGGATCGTGGCAGACGGAGCAGACGATCGGCTGGATGTCGTCGGGATCGAATTTCTCGACGTAGTCCGACGTCTCGAGGAACTTCATCTCCAGCGACTTCCGCCCCTCGTGACAGTGGTTGCAGCCGTCGCGGCCGGCGGCAAAGTTCTCGTCCGCCACCCCGTGCCGCGACTGCGACCACTGCTCCACGAAGGGATGATGTTCACCCTGGTGACACTCCCCGCAACCCGTCGTCGCGCCGGTGTCCGCGGTGATCGACGCCAACGGCTGGGTCGTCGTCGGCGAGTTGATGTGCTCCCAACCCGAGGCGTGGCAGTTCTCGCACTGGACATCCAGGTAGCGCTCGTCCTGCACGGCCAGCCAGCCCGCGGCAGTCGTGTCCGGGTTGCCCAGCTGGTTGGTGGTGTGGCAGCCCTCGCAGAACGACTGCGCGTGGCCGCTCGCCTGCAGCGTCTCCCAGGCATGCTGATGGCCGGTCGTGGCCCAGCCGGACTGGAAGGTCGCGTGACAATTGCCGCACGTGGTCAGGCTCGCCTCCTGCACGGCATAACCCAGATACCGCGCCTCGGTATCGGGCGGAACCGTGCCGTCGGCGAAGGTGGATTCGTCGCTACACCCGACTGCGAAGACTCCCAGCAGGGTGAGGAGCGCGGCCCACCTCAGGTACGGCCTTACTGTAGCTTTCTCACTCACAATCCGCCTCCAGAAGAACGGTTGAAAGATGAATGCTGGACGTGAGAATGGTTCATCAGCGACTGTTACGGACGGGCCGAGTTCTCGCCCGCCCGCTAATGGACAATCCTTTCGAGTCCAGATACGATCGCCAAACGCGATCGGTTCTTCAGCTATCAGAAGCGTGACAGCCCGGTCCACACCGCCAGGGCGCGGACCGGGCTATGCACACATGCTTCTTCAGTCTCCTGCCTACGGAGTGAAGTACTTGGTGTTAACGGCACTGATCGAGGCGAGCAGCAGCTCGATTAGATAGTCGGGGTTATGGACCCCGTTGCCGCTCATCTTGTGCGACGAGAACCTCACGCCGAACACGTAGGAATTACCGCCCCACCACAGACGGTCGTCCGTGTAGGCGACCTGACCATTGAACATCGCGCCTTCCGCCACCGTCACGATGTCGTCCGACGGATCGAGCTCCACCGTGTCGCCCAGCGCGACCACCATGGGCAGCAGGCCAACATCGGCCACGTCCATGGTGTCGTTCGCGTTGGAGTCGACCCAGAGGATATCGAGCAGCACGTTGATCGAGTCCCAAACCGCGTTGTAGTCAGCGATTACATCGGCCTCAGTCGTGTGACACGTGAGGCAAGCGGTCCAATCACGATCTGTATCGGCGCACGGACCCTCTTCCGGAATCCCTTCAGCATCCAGACAGGGGATCGGCTCGAACAGGTGGCCCACGTTGGTGAAGACGTGACCGCCCGCCGAATCCGTGACCTCGAACATATTCACGTGACAGGTCACGCAGACGCCCTCGTTCAGCGGGCCGCCGTGCGCATGGATGCCCGGATCGACGAAGCCGTCCGGGATCCAGCCGACGTCGTCGGCCAGCACCAGGAAGCCCTGCCCCGCGTGCGTGCCGCGGGTTGACGGCGGCACCGCGTGCCGCGCATGGCAACGGATGCACAGGTGATCGAAGCTCGCCTCTTCCACCGGCGCCCTCAGGTTTGCCGGGTAGATCGTCCCGTGTGGGTCGTGACAGACCGCACAGAAGATGGGGTAGAGCGAGTCCGGGTCGGACTTCTCGACGTAGTTGGACGTCTCGTAGAACTTGACCTCCAACGCCACCCGGCCTTCATGACAGTTGTTACACCCTTCACGGCCGGCCGGGTACGAGTTGACGTTCCCGTGCCGCGACTCCTGCCACTGCTCGACGAACGGGTTATGCTCGCCGCTGTGGCACTCGCCGCAGCCCACCGTCGCCGCCGTGTCCGCTACGATCGAGCAGAGCGGCGCGTTCGAGAGGGTCGGACCCCCGGCGTGCGTCGCGCCGCCGCCGTGACAGCTCTCGCACTGCACGTCGAGGAATACGGAGTCACCGCTGGCTAGCCAGCCGACATCCGTCGTATCCTCATTGCCGTACTGGTTGACCGTGTGGCAGCCCTCGCAGAACTCCTGCGCGCCGCCGCTCGCCTGCAGGTCGTCCCAGGCGTTAGCGTGCCCCGTTGTCGCCCAGCCGGACTGGAACGTCGCGTGGCACAGGCCGCACGTCGTGAACCCTTCCGCTTCGACCAGGTTCGTGTAGCCCAGGTAGCCTTCTCCGCCTTCCGGCGGAACGATCCCGGGGTCCGTGCACGCCGGGCAGTCGTCGCTACACGCGGCGACGCTCAGCGCGAGAACCAGCGGTACGGCCAACAGCCAGGCTCTCTTTGTAGCTCTTTCTCTCACAGTCGCCTCCAGAGAAACTGTTTGAAAGGAACCTACAAACGTAAAATAACTAACAGGATAATCGGCACCACGGATTAGACTTGCATCTTTTGGGCCCGCGGACCGCTAACCACCTAATCGTTTGAAAAATAACGGGTTACAGATCTCCGCCGCTGGCGCTGGGGCTACGCCGAAGGGGCAGAACGTCACAAAGAGGGCCAATCAACGAGGAACTGTTCTCAACATTGATTTCGACAGGCACATTATACTGATTCAGTTGATTTTTTCGCAATAGGGCCGTCCTGCGACGGCGGATCTTTGGCCGGTTCGGACGCGCCGCGGGGTGCCGCCCAGATGTGGACATTGGGCTCTGGCGCGCCTCTCGTTAGGGTCGTAGAATAGCCTCACATTCCGAACAGATCACGTTTTGAGAGCACCTAGAGAGCGAGGGATCAATCCGATGCGGCTATTATCATCTTTGGCTCTGCTGGCAGTCGTCGCCCTGGCGGCGGCCTGCAGCGGAACAAGTACGGGCGGCATGTCGATGCCGCGGCACGTGGCGCAGCCCGAGGACGCCACCAACCCGATCATCCTGAAGTTCGAGGGCGGGGCGAGCCACGCCGATGTGGCGAACCTGGTGGCTTCGGCGCTGTCGTCGCAGGGGATCGAGACGTTCCAGGTCGTCCCCGAGGACGGGCTTGTGGAGACCCGCTGGATCGACACGGGGACTTGGGACCCGACGACCGCGGCCAGGAGCGCTCCGGCCAACGAGCGCAGCGTCACCTTCATCTTCCAGTCGGGCAGGGGCGTGAATCCGGAGACCCAGGAGACCTATGGAATGGGCCTGGTGTCGCTGTGCTTCTACCAGCCGGACCCGAACAAGGCGCGGACGCAGCCGCGCACCTACCGGGAGAATTGCCCGACGGGTCACGCCGGGTACCAGCTGCTGCTGCGGGTGCAGACGCTGATCAACCAGGAGCTGGTGCGGAATCAGATCCCGTATCAGATGATCCAGCCGAAGTCGATCGGTGGAGACAGCGGCTCCGGAGGTAGCTAGGATCCGTCTTTGGACAGGCGTGAGAGAGGGCGTCCGAGATCGGGCGCCCTTTTTCATGTTTGTATTCAACAGCCGACAGCCGACAGTCGTCGCTCGACTCTGAAGTTGTTTTCGGCGATCGACGCCCGACCACCGACTCTCAACGCTCGAATCACTCGAACGCTGCGAGTTGCAAGTCGGGAGTGGATCGTTGAAAAGAACTTCGGCGTCGAGCGACGACTATCGGCTGTCGAATACCGAAGCAGTCTACCGGCCGCGGCCATCCGTGCTTTGAGTGACCATGTTCTTGCCGGCGTGCTTCGAGGCATAAAGCGCCCGGTCGGCGTTGGCCACCAGACCGTCGTAGTCCTTGCCGTCCTGCGGGAAGCAAGCGACGCCCAGCGAGATGGTGGCGCCGGCGCTTTTCCCGTCGTCAGCCACTTCGGCGCGCAGCCGTTCGGCCAGCAGGCCCGCCTCAACCCGTTCCGTCTCCGGCAGCAGGATGATGAACTCATCGCCACCCCAGCGGCAGACCAGGTCGCTTCCCCGCAGGTGGGTGACCAGGGTGCGACCGATGGCGGTGAGGGTATAGTCGGCCTCGACGTGCCCGAGGCTGTCGTTCAGTTCCTTGAAGTTGTCGACATCGACGAAGACGACGGAGAAGGGCCGTCCGGTGCGATCGCTACGCTTGAGCTCGGAGGAGAGCGCCTCGCGGAAGCGGCGCGAGTTGCCGAGCCCGGTGAGCGGGTCGGTGATCGCCTGCTTCTCGATTTCAGCCTGGAAGGTGGCGAAGTAGCCCTCCGAGATAGCGAACAGCACCCGGTCGATGCAGCGGTTGAGCCGGGTCATCAGGTCGAAGAACGGCCGGTCGCTGTCCCGGAACCGCTCGCGCGACGCCAGGATCATCTGTTGGCGCAGCCGCATGTACGCTTCCAGCGCGCTGGTCAGCGTGCCACCCGCCTGCACGTGCTTCTCGGCTATGCTGCGACCGATCTTCTGGTTCGCGCCTTCGCCCAGGAAACTGCGGTAGGTCCGCGGGTCATCGAGAACGCCAGCGATGCCTTTGACCAGCGCTTCGACGTCGGCCTCAAGGCCGTCGGTGGGGAACGGCTCGCCGCGCTCCACCACACGACGCTCGAAGGCCCTGGCCCAACGCGCCGCCATCGAAGCGGTGTCGACCTCTAGCGCGTCTGCGGCCTTGCTGAATACTGCCTCTCGAGCCCGTTGCGGCGACTGAGTCATCGCGTCCCTGGTTGCAGTTCGACTTTTCAGTTCTTCGGCGGGCTAGACCGGACAAAAAGTCCTTGTCGAATAGAACATCAACTCCGCGGACCGGTCAAGCGCGCCCTTTTTCGTTGACAGTGCTACATAAATGATGTTGCACTCCCCACCAGCAGCCCGATGACAGCTCCCGCCAGCGTCGCCAGCCCATTGACGGCGTCGTTATCGAGGCCGGGGACGCCGGAGGACCGCCGTGCCTGGGTCCGGCAGCCCGGGTGCCGGGCCACTTCGGGGCGGGCACCGCAATCCGGACAGAGGTAGACCGCCTGGAGCCCGGCGCCGAGGACGGAGTCCAGGAGCGATCCCGCCAGCCCCGCCAGCGCCACGACCAGGGCGGTCCTCAAGCCCCCGCCGGCGACCAGCCAGGCTCCCGCCGCGCCGACGGCCAGGGCACCCGCCGCAGACGCCAGCGTGCCGGGAATCGAGACCGCTCCGGACGTTCCCGGCGACCGGCGCTCGAGCGTCAGGATCGAGCGCGGCGTTGCCCCTGATCGGACTCCGATTTCGGTGGCCCACGTGTCGGCTGCCGCGGCGGCCAGCGCGCCCAGAAACGCCAGCGCTGCCCGCTCGTCGATCGCCATCAATGCCGCTGCGGCGGCCGCGACGACGCCGTTGGCCAGCACCTGGCGGGCACCCCGGCGGCCTCTTTCGCGGCGGGCACCCGGCAGCGCCGACAGCCCACTGGCGCTGAAGAAGAAGAACACCAGAAGAACCGCCGCCCCCAACCCTCCGCACCCGAAGACGACGGCGCCCACCGCCGTAGCGGCGATGGCACCACCGCGGTCCAGCGCCCCCAACCGCCAGGCAACCAGCGAAACCGCCGCGGCGGTCACAACCGCGATGCTCGCCTGAACAATCACTCTTACCCCCTACTCCCTACTCCCTACCACTCACCACCGCACCACCCACCACCCCCCGTCTTGCGACAGAGCCACGGTCGCTTATTCTCGGTTCGATGCCTGAGCCACGCAACGACACAACACAGCCCGCCTACCGAACTCGCTGGATCCTCGCCGGCCCGATCGTCTTTGTCATCCTGCTGCTCATGCCACAGCCGCAGGAGATGACGGCCGACGCCCAGGCCACCCTGGCGATGGCCGGATGGATGGCCGCCTGGTGGCTCACGGTCGCCGTTCCGCTAGCCGTCACCGCACTCCTTCCGCTCGCCCTCATCCCCGCCCTGGGGATCGGGAGCCCGGCCGCCGCCGCGGCGCCCTACGCCAACCCCGTGATCTTTCTCTTCATGGGCGGCTTCTTCATCGCCGCGGCCATGCAGCGTTGGCAGCTCCACGGCCGCATCGCGCTGGCGGTCGTCCAGCGCACAGGCAGCTCGCCGCGTCGTTTGGTCGCCGGCTTCATGCTCGCCTGCGCGCTGCTCTCGATGTGGATGTCGAACACGGCGGCGACGCTGATGATGATGCCCATCGGTATCGCCGTGCTGAGCCTGATGCCGAACGCCGGCGGAAAGGACGGTGGCGGCGGCCTGGCCGTCGCGCTCATGCTCGGCATCGCCTACGCCGGCTCGATCGGCGGCGTCGCGACGCTGATCGGCACGCCGCCCAACGCCGTGCTGGCCGGGCTGGCCGACGAGCTGCTGGAGATCGATGTGTCGTTCGCGCGCTGGATGGCCATCGCGCTGCCGGTGAGCGTCGTGATGCTGATCGCCTGTTGGGCGCTTCTCTGTTTTGTCCTCTTTCGCCTGCCCGGCCAGCCGATCGCCGGCGCCGCCGCCGTCATCGACCGCGAGCAGGCAAAGCTCGGACCCTGGCATCCGGCGGAGCGGGTCACCGCCCTCGTCTTCGTGATGGCGGCACTTTCCTGGATCTTACGGGCGCCAAAACAGATCGGTGATCTGACGATCCCCGGCATCCAGACGCTGCTGCCCGGAGTCGGAGACTCCACCATCGCCATCGCCGCCGCGCTGCTGCTTTTCCTCTGGCCGACCCGCGATCGCGACCGCCGCCGCACGATGGTGCTTGACTGGGCACACGCCGCGAGAATACCGTGGGACATCCTGGTGCTGTTCGGTGGCGGCCTCTCGCTCGCCGCCGCCTTCGCAGCCACCGGACTGACGAAGTGGCTGGGTGGGGAGCTCACCGTGCTCGCCGGCCTTCCGGACTTGCTGATCATCGCAGCCGTCGCGACGACTTTCGTGTTCGTCACCGAGATCACTTCGAACACGGCGACCGCTACCCTCGGCCTGCCCGTGATGGCCGCGCTCGGACCTTCGGTCGGCGTCGAGCCGCTGGCGTTGATGGCGGCAGCCGCCATGGGCGCTTCCATGGCGTTCATGCTGCCGGTGGCCACACCGCCCAACGCCATCGTCTTCGGAACCGGCTACATCAAGCCGGCAGAGATGAGGCGGGCCGGGTTCTGGCTCAACTGGATCGGGATCATCGTGATCAGCGCTGCAGTGGCACTCGCATTCGGATGACGGGATGAGCGAAACGGACGGGAAGATCGACGCCAGGCTGCCGCTAGCGCTGCTCTGCGCGGTCCAGCAGCAGGACACACCGCCCGAGCTTCTGCCCGACGAGAACCCCCACGCCTTCTTTCCCAACCGCCTGGGATTGAGCGGCGTCATCGACGTGCAGATCCGCCAGTACAAGAGGCTTGCGAGACTGCGTCGCCGCATCGACCGCGCCGAGGTGGAGGCGTTGCTCGAGCTGGTCGCCCGCCGCTCAGACGCCAGCGATGTCTTCACCGACGCCGGTCGCCGGCTGGCCGGCTTTCACTTCGCCGGCGCGATTGGGACCTTTCGGCGACTCAACCGCCGGCTGCCACGCACGCTGCGCCGCCGCGCCGCGATCCGGGCGCTACGCAAAGCCCACAACACGTTCCTCATCGCCGACGACCTGTCCGTCCAGGACGACCCGATCGAGTTCCATGCCACCGACGTGCTTACCGCCCGCGTCGGCGATTTCGTCGGCGCCTGCAGGATGTACGGCTCGCTCACGGCGCGACTATTGGAGCTGAGTGGACTGGGGGCGGTTCAGGTGTCCCATGTGGAGTGCCAGAGGCATGGGGCGCCCCGATGCTTGTGGGTTGTGGAGGACGGTTAGTTGGTGCGGTGGTAAGTGGTACGGTAGTGCGGTAGTAACTCAGCGCAGTACGAGGATTGGGCAGCTAGGAATAAACACCACCGAACCACCACACCACTCACCACCGCACCAGTCAGTGCAGCTCACTCGGCTCCACGTGCACGATCACATCCCGCAGGTCCAGCCCATCCTCGAGCCGGCGCTCCACCTCATCGGCTATAGCATGAGCTTCGCGGACGTGCGTCGCCGGCCGCACCCGGACGGTCAGCTCGGCGAAACCCTCGCCGGGTCGACCGCGTGAACGGACCCCGAACACGCCTTCCACACCGTCGACGGTCGCCGCCAGCTCGTGAATCCGCTGCGGGTCCACTGCCCGCTCGTCGACCAGGACCGGCACCGTCATCTTGAGGATCTCCCAACCGCTGTACGCCACCACGCCGGCGACGAGAATGGCGAGCAGGGCGTCAGCCTGCTGGAAGCCGAGGCGAACGAGGCCGAGGCCACCCAGCACGGATAACGTCACCCAAACGTCAGCGCTGGTGTGCCGCGCGTCGGCCGTCAGCAGCGCGCTGCCGAGCTCCTTCCCGCGTCGTCGCTCATAGACGGCGATCGCCAGGTTTATCGGCACCGTCGCCGCCAGCACGATCATCGCCGTGGCGTCCACATCCGGGGGCGGTGCGTCGCGCAGCAGCCGGCTGATGGAAGTTCTCAGAATCTCGTAGCAGGTGACGGAGAGGAAGCCGGCGATGATG
>JBDHHX010000045.1:0-15351 GCA_039589155.1 Gemmatimonadota bacterium
CAGGTCAGCTCGCCTTCCCAGGAACATTCCCAGTGGCATGGTGAGCTGGCTACTTCCGGCTGACGCCGGGCCTCACACAGTGGCGGGGCCGTGCCGGATTCTCACCGGCTTCCGATTTGTTCCGCCCGCCTAATGCTTCTCGGTTGTCACTTTGACTCTAAGGCTCGGGCGCTCGCCGGTCAAGGGAGGAGGAAACCCAGTCGCGGAAGACGAAGGCCATCGCCGTCACCATGATCCACGCCGTCCCCAGCTTCATGATTCCTGCCGCCAACTGCTGGTCGCTGAGAGCCGTCATTCTCCCGATGGGTGGCGCCAATTCGTAGGTGGCGTACGCCGGGAACTTGCTGAACATGAGGAACAGAAAGGCGGGACGGATCAGGATGCCGTTCAAGCCCAGGTAGGCGAGCTTCCAGAGGTGGGTGAATCCAGGCTGCTCCGGCACGGGGCTGATGACTGGCCACCAGAAGATCAGGCCCACCACCAGCCAGGTCATGTCGAGGGCAAAAGCGCCGAGCTGGCTGCTCATGAACAAATCGACCAGTGACGGCCAGTGAACGACGCTGATCACGACGTTGAAGATGAAGAAGGCGATGAGCGGCTGGGCGACGTAGCGGAGCATCGCCATGACCCGGGGATGACGATTCAAATCGTCAAAGGTCTGGCGGGGCAGGCCGGACAGTAGCAACGGCGGCGCGACCACCGCGATCAGCAGGTACTGGACGATGTGAACGCTGGCCAGATAGCCGGCGCCCAGCGCGCCCAGCGGCCAGTCGAGGGCGAGCCAAAGAGAAATGAGGCCGGCGGCGAAGAATAGAGTGCGCCGTCTGTCGCGCGAGTCGAGTCGACGGATTATCTGAAAGTAAGAGACGGCGAGTACGATGATGAGAAGCCAGACGCCGAGGTAGGGTCGCCACGTCCACGACCAGGCGACATCCCCGGCGGCGGAACACCAGAGTTGCATCGACTAGTGAGCGTCGTGCTCTGGCGAGCGATCGAGAACGGTTTCCAGGTCGGAGTACTCGACGACCTTCGGTCGCACCGCGATCTCGCCCATGCGGCGGAAGTGGAGCGTGACATCGATGTGGTCGCCGGCCCACAGCAGATCCTTCAGATCCATCAGCATCACGTGGTAACCGCCCGGGGCCAAACGCACGGTCGCGCCCGCTGGCACCGTCACGGATTCGACCTTCTCCATCCGCATCGTCCCACTGTCATCCACCGTGCGATGGATCTCGGCGATCCCCGCGGCCGGAGTGGACACGGCGATCAGCTCGTCCTCGGCGTCACCGTTGTTGGTGATCGTCGCGTACATCGCGGTGCGCTCGCCGGTCGCCGGCTCGGCGACGTAGATGCGCGAGATCTCCATGCCCACGGTCTCGGCACGCTCGCCTTCACCCGCGCAGCTTCCAAGCGCCGCTATCGGCGCCAGAACCGCGAGGTACATCAGGCGCGAAGTATTTCCAGTCATCGGTGTTCCCAGGTCTCGGCCGCCAGCTTGGGCAGGTCGTGCGCCCAGTCGGCCTGACGGGTGCCGAACGGATAGCGAACGTGGGCGCGATTGTCCCTGGTGAAGGCGACGACGTTGGCAGAGTGGCCGACCTCGTACGAGCCGTCCTCCGCGTTCACGCGCACGGCCGGCGGCAGCCACATGGCGGCAGCGACCGCGTTCACTTCATCGACAGTTCCCCACAGTCCGATGAACGATGGGTCGAACGCGTCGAGCCACTCTCGCATGTGTTCCAGCGTATCCCGCTCGGGGTCCGTCGTAACAAAGATGACCTTGAACTGCTGCCGGAGATCGAACGGGAAATCTTTAAGCACTGCGGCGATGTTCGCCATATGGATGGGGCAGACGTCGGGGCAGTGAGTGTAGCCGAAGAAGACCAGCGTCACATAGCCTTCGGTCTCGGCGAGAAAGTGGAACGGCTGGCCGTCGGTGTCGATTAGCGTGAAATCGACCTTGGCGACCGGTTGGGACATGACGCTTCCGTGATAGTCGCTGGCGTCTTGCTCGCCGCGTGGCGTACAGGCCGCAGCGGCGATCAGGCAGGCCGCCGCGCCGAGACCGGCGCTGCGGGCCAACCCGCGCTGCCGCGCGATAGTTAACTGCTTGCGGTAGTTCATAAGGTCTTCCCGAGGGTGAAGATGGTGTGTACCATTCGGCCGTCAAGCGGGCAGGTGCGACGTTGAGGCTCGGCCGTCGAACGTAGAGGGTCGATCGTCGAAAACAAATTGGGAGTCGAGCGACGGCTGATGGCTGTTAGCTATCGAACTAGTGGCAGGAAGCTAGAGGTGCTTCTCTGGATCGTGGCGGCTGTACTCATGCTCACTGCCGCGGCTTACCAGCGCCGCACCGGCCCCAGCTACCCGGTGCGCGGCAGCTTCGAGGTCGCCGGGCAGACCTACGACTACCAGTTGACGCGCAGCGACTACAGCAGCCGTGACGCCCCGGTCACGATCCCCAGTCCGGGCGAACGCGTGAGCGGCGCGATCCACTACAAGCGGTTCCGGACGAGCGATGAGTTCACGGTTGTCCCGATGCTCGCCGATGATTCCGTTCTGACCGGCGCGCTGCCGGCGCAACCGCCGGCGGGGAAACTGGAATACTTCCTGACTCTCCGTTTGCCGAACGGCGGTATCAGGGTTCCGGACGCCGGCCGCGGCAACGTCGTCATGCGCTTCAAGGACCACGTGCCGATCTATTACTTGCTGCCGCACGTGCTGACGATGTTCCTTGCGATGCTGATTGCGGTGCGAGCCGGATTGGCGGCGATCTTTGCGCCGGGGCAGATGCGGAGGTTGACTCTTGTCACGTTGGCCGGCCTGACCGTGGGCGGCATGGTCCTCGGCCCCATAGCACAGAAGTACGCGTTCGGCGCCTTCTGGACCGGGTTCCCCTTCGGCTACGACCTGACCGACAACAAGGTGCTGATCATGTGGCTGTTGTGGGTCATCGCCTGTGCGATCGCCTGGTTCAGGGTGCGGGAAGATGTGCGGTTGCCGAGGTATGCGGTGGTTGTCGCGGCGCTGGCAACGATCGCGGTGTACGTGATCCCGCACAGCGCAAGAGGCAGCGAGCTCGACTACGAGGCGCTGGACTCGGGAGTTCCGGCGGAGGAAGCGGTACGTACGGGGGTTAACTGATTCGACAGCCGAGACAGGACAAAGTAGACAAGTAGACGAGTGGACCAGTAGACGAGAAACCGTTTGGTCCGGGTTACACCTGTCTACTCGTCCACTTGTCTACTCGTCTACTCGCCGCCACCCTCCGACAGTTGACCTAGCGAATCCAGAAACGTCTCCATCGCCTGATTACCGTAAAACTTCACCTCGCCGTTGAACTCGCCCTTCAGGTTGAAGACGAACGAGGGCGTACCGGTGATCTCCGCTTCCATCGCTATCCTGATGTCAGTGATGATGAGCGGCGCCATGGCGTCGCGGGCGACACAGGCGCGATAGGATGGCATGGGCACGCCGACGGCCTCGGCGAATCGCTCGAAGATGGGTGTGGGGTCGAGCTCGTGCCGCCACACGTCGTGATACCTGAAGAGCTGGTCGACCATCCCGATGAAGCCCTCCTGGCCCGTGAACGCGGCGGCGCAGAAGGCGGCTTCGGCCGCCTGAAAGCCCCTCATCAGGCGCGGGATAGGGTAGACCCGAAAGGTGAAGTGAAGATCGTGTTCGGCGATGAACGCCTTCAGCGAGTCGGCGCGCATCTGCTGGAACGTGCGGCAGGTGGTGCAGGCGAAGTCGATGAACTCGTCCAGCGTGTACTGCGCGGTCTCGGAAGCGAAAACGCGAGCGGCGTCGGCGCGCTGGATGAGCGGGACGTCCTGCGCGTGTGGCGGGTCCTGGGCCATCGCGGGACCGGCCGGCAAGACAAGCAGACCGGTCACCGCGACTAGCAGCTTTCTCATGTTTAGAACCTGAACGCTATCCCGGCGCCGAGCGGGAAGAACCACGTCGTACCCGTGAAGGTGTCGGCTGGCGTGAAGGCGACGACCGCCATCAGGTCGATGCCAATGGAGATAGACGGACTCAGGTGGAAATAGGTACGAACACCACCGTTCAGGGCGAAATTCGTGTTGCTGTCTCCGCCCTCGGCGCTGAACGTCACGCCGCCGGCGCCGAAGAGCACGTAGGCGTCGCCTTTCTGCATGCCAGCCGCCCCGTTGTAGCCGACCATCGCGAAATAGCCGTAGTTGGTGAAGTCAGGGGCGACGGGGCCCTCGGCAGCCAACCAGGAGGCGCCGAAGCTGCCGGCAACGAGAAACTGCGGGTTGAGCGAGTAGGCGACGAAGGCGCTGGTCCCCCATCCGTTTTGCACGAGGACTCCGAAATCGCCGGACGGGATGACGTAAGCCCCGGAGATCTCGACCAGCCACGGTTTGACCGGCCGTTGAGCGTGTGCCGCCGCCGGTACCGCGACGAGCAAAGCGAGGGCCGCCAGGGTCAAGCGAACCGATTTGGACATGTCATCTCCTTGAAGAGGTCCTGTTGAGATCGCACCAGGTTTCGTTTGAGTGCAATCAAAGTACCACGGGCGTGCGTCCGAGGCGAGCGTGTGCGGCGGATCCTGATTTCGCGGCGGGCGTCCGATTAGCTAAGTTGTCGGCCGCGCCCGCCGAGCCTATGACCCCGTTTACAGGAACCCGATGGCTATAAGAGAAATACTCCGCAGGCCCGACGCCACGACTGCGAGCATCGGCGGGGCACCAGGTGCGCTGCCACCCGACCTGGTGGAACAGGCCAGCCGGCGACTGGCCGTGGCGGCGCCTGAGGACTAGCCGACCTATAGGCCCCCGGATAACTTCCGCGGACTATGACCCAAGATTACGCCTTTATTCGCGCCTGCCGGCGCGAACCTGTCGATCGCGTGCCCGTCTGGCTCATGCGCCAGGCCGGCCGTTACATGCCGGAATACCGCGCTCTGCGCGAGAAGCACACGATCCTGGAACTTTGCCGCACGCCGGAATTGGCGGCCGAGGTCACGCTGCAGCCGATCAACCGGTTCGATCTGGACGCCGCCATTATCTTCGCCGACATCCTGTTGCCACTCGAGCCGCTGGGCGTCGACTTCCACTTCGCCGAAGGCGAGGGGCCGGTAATCGGGAAGCCGGTGCGTACGCCGGAGGACGTGGACGCGCTCGAGTCATTCGATCCTGCTGTCGGGCTGGGCTACGTGTTGGAAGCGATCAAGATCGTGCGCCGCGAGCTCGAGGGTCGCGTACCGCTCATCGGCTTCGCCGCTGCGCCGTTCACGTTGGCGAGCTACATGATCGAGGGTGGCGGCTCTCGAAACTACCTGCACATGAAGTCGTTCATGTACGGGCACCCAGAAGCCTGGCATCGCCTGATGCGACACGTGAGCGAGATGACCCGCGACTACCTGGCGGCGCAGATCGAGGCCGGCGCGCAGACGATCCAGCTGTTCGATAGCTGGGTCGGCTGCCTGTCACCCGATGACTACCGGGAATACGTGCTCCCGCACTCAGCGTCAGTGCTGGAGGGCCTGGCGTCCTACGATGTGCCTCGCATCCACTTCGGCACCAACACCGCGACGCTCATGGAAGCGATGAAGGAAGCTCCCAGCGAAGTGATCGGCGTCGACTGGCGGCTGCCGATCCGGCGGGCGCGGGAAATCGTCGGCCCCGAGTTCGCCGTGCAGGGCAACCTGGACCCGGTACTGCTCATGGCGCCGCGCGAGACGCTGGTCGGACGAGTGCAGGCGATCCTCGATGGGGCGGACGCTGCCAATGGCTTCATCTTCAACCTCGGGCACGGGGTGCTGCCGCCGACGCCCATGGAAAGTGTGGATGCGGTGGTGGAGACTGTACACTCGTTTTCGGTACCCGGCGGGCGCTAGGAAGTAGACGAGTGGACGAGTTGACTAGTAGACCAGAAGAATGTGGATCGTGTGTCTTGTCTACTCGTCAACTTGTCAACTAGTCTACTCACACAGAATGAACCTCTAGCGAACGAAACACGTGGCGAACACCAATCAAACCGGATTGTTGGTAATGGCCTATGGTACGCCCGAGGAGATGGGCGACGTGCGGCCTTACCTCACGCACATTCGTCACGGGAACGAGCCGTCGGACGAAGCGGTGAAGGACTTGCAGGGCAGGTACGGGCTGATCGGCGGACCGTCGCCGCTCTATCAGACCACGGTCGACCAGATGAAGGCGTTGGAGAAGCGGCTCAACTGGGCGAACGGCGGCTACCACGGCTACCTGGGGATGAAGCACTGGCGTCCCTATATCGCCGATGCGGTGAAGCAGATGGCTGCTGACGGTTTCGAACGGGCCGTGGCCATCACGCTGGCACCGCATTACTCGACGATGAGCATCGCCCAGTACCTGGGTTACGTGCGCGAAGGACTGAGCGATCTGGATGGCTCGCTCGAGATCCTCTGCGTGAAATCTTATCACGACGAGCCGCTGTTCATTGACGCGGTGGAGGAAAAGCTGCGTGAAGCGCTGGAGGTGGTGCCCGAGACGAAACGGGCGGATATCCCCCTGGTCTTCACCGCTCACAGCCTTCCCGAGAAGATCCTCAAAGAAGACGATCCCTACCGCGAGCAACTTCTCGAGACGTCGCGACTCGTGGCCGAGCGCTTTAGCGATATGACATGGCGTTTCGCGTTCACCAGCCAGGGCGAAACCAGGGACGCCTGGCTGGGTCCAACGCTGGTCGAGGTTATGGACGAGTTGGCGGCGGAAGGGCACACGGCGGTGATGTGCTGTACCGTCGGTTTCGTCTCGGAGCACCTGGAGACGTTGTACGATTTCGATGTCGAGGGGAAGAAGGACGCGGAGGAGCGTGGCCTCGCTTTCTACAGAGCTGCCGCGCTGGGAACCAGCGAAACGTTCATCCAGGCCCTCGCCGAGGTGGTGCGCAAGGCGCTAGCGGGTGAGCACGCCGAAGTTGCCACGCTCCCCGAGGATTCACTGCAGGCGCCTACCTATCCCACGTACTAGTGAACGAAACGGCTTCGGAACTTAGGGCGCGCAGGAGAAAGATCGCTGTCGTCGGCGGCGGAATCGCCGGTCTTGCCGCGGCCTACGAACTGACCGCTCAGGCCAGCGAGAAGGGCCTTCCTCTGACGCTGGATATCTTCGAGTCGCGCGACCGTCTGGGCGGCGTGATCCTGACGGAGCGCGAGGGCGATTACGTGCTCGATGCCGGACCCGACGCCATCCTGACGCTCAAACCGGCGGCGCTGCAGTTGTGTGGTGAACTGGGACTCGATGACGACATCATACCTACCCGCGACGAGCATCGTGGTGTCGCTCTCTATTCGCGAGGCAAGCTGAGGTCGTTGCCCTACGGGACGGGCAGCAGCTGGACGCGGAAACTGTCCGCCTACGTTTCTAGCGGCGTCGTCTCCTGGGGCTCGAAGCTGCGAATGGCCGGTGACCTGGTGATGCCGCGCGGCCCCGTGTTGGATGACGAGTCGATGGGTGAGTTCTTCGGTCGGCGCCTCGGTCGCGAGGCGGTAGACCGGATCATCGACCCGTTGATCGCCGGCATCTACTCCGGCGACCCCGACAAGCTGAGCATCTACTCTACCTTCCCGCGTTTTCCCCAGATGGTGGCGAATAACCGCAGCCTGCTGCTCACCATGCTGAAGACGCCGCAGAGCAGCCGCTCGGGGGGGCGCACATTGCCGGTCTTCTGTTCGCTGCGCCAGGGACTGAGCCAGCTGGTCGAGAGAATCGAAGCTCGGCTTGACGGGGCCGGCGTTTCGCTATCTACCGACGTAACGGCGGTGCGCCCTGGCGCGGACGGCTACACGCTGCAAACGTCCTCAGGTGTCCGCGACGGATACACTGACGTGATCCTCGCCGTGCCGGCGTGGACGGCGGCGCGGATGCTCGGCGACGACCTCGGTGCGCTCAAGCGGATGATGGAGTCGATCCGCTATGTCAGCTCCGGCGCCGTCTTCTTCGCTTATCGGAAGAGCGACGTCGCCGACCTGACCCGCGGTTACGGGTTCCTGATTCCCAACTGCGAGGGCCGCCGCATCAAAGGCGCCACCTGGATTACCAACAAGTTCGCACACCGCTCTCCGGACGATGGTTTCCTGGCGCGCTGCTTCGTCGGCGGTGACCGCACCGCAGACGAGTTGGAGATGGACGATGACGATGTCATACGCATGTGTCGCGACGAACTGCGCGAGATCGCCGGGATAACGGCCGAACCGCTCTTCGGCCGCGTCTATCGGTGGAGGGATTCGAATCCGCAGTACGATGTCGGGCACGCACAGCGCAGCCGCGAGATCGACGAGGCACTGTCCGGACACCCGGGACTACACGTCACTGGAAGCGGCTTCCGCGGGATCGGTCTTCCCGATTGCGTGAAAGACGGTCGCGAGACGGCGCGGCGACTGCTAGGAATCGGGTCCTGACGAGCCTCTCTCCTTCTTGCCGGCTTCCAGCTCGCGGTGGAAGCGTTCCGCCTCGATGAGGTGGGTGACGCTGCTCTCCAGCCGGCCGTAAGCCTCCTCCAGTCGTTCCAGTCGCAACTCCACGTCTTTGGGCAGCGCGCGCTCCTTGTTCACCTGCAGGGCGCCGACGATGTCGCGTACGAGCGGCCGCAAAACCAGGTGTGCGGCCAGCGCGACGGCGGGCACGCCCACGGAAAACGTGATGGCGAGGATCGGTATCAGAATAGGGTCTATCATAGCAGCGCTCTTGGTTGTCGCGGGCGGCTCGCGATTCGCCCTACGGTGCGGCACCGCCCTCGGTTTCGGCGTCGCTCGAGTCGAGGCCGACGATCTCGAGCAGTTTCAGAGCGTTCTTCGACGTGGCGATGCCGGGTCGCAACTTGTAGTCGAAGGTTATGCGTGGCCCATCGGCGGTCTCCTCGACGCACTCGGTGAAGTGCACGGCGTCGCAAGCTGCCGACAGCTCGTCGGTCTCGGCGAGCGCCAGATCGTGTGACGTCACCGCGCCTATGGCGCCAGCCTGAAGCAGGTGCGCGACGACCTTTCTTGCCGCCGTTCGCCGCTCCACCGTGTTCGTACCCTGGAAGATATCGTCCAGCAGATACAGCAACGTGCCGGGACCCGGGGCACGGCGCGCCGCGCTGACCACGCGCTTCAACCGCTCCAGTTCAGCCATGAAATGTGAGAGCCCTGCCTGCAGCGAATCGTGGACCCGCATGCTGGTCTCGAGGGCCAGCGGCGGTAGACGCATCGCCGCCGCGCAGACGGGACCGCCGGCCCGGGCCAGGGCAACGTTGGCGCCGATCGCCCTCAGCAGCGTGCTCTTTCCCGACATGTTGGATCCGGTGATCAGCAGGAATGTGCCGGGCGGCCCCAGCTTCACGTCGTTGACCACACGCGCCTCATCGTTCAGCAAAGGATGCCCCAGATCGGTGGCCGAGAGGCCGGCCGGATCAAACGGGCCGACTTCGGCGAAAGCCCAGCCGGGGTTGTCGAAGCGCAGTCCCGCCAGCGCGGCGAGCGCGTCGAACTCGCCCAATGCGCGGAGCCAGCCCCGCGCCTGGCGACCGGCGGTCACCTGCCAGCTCTCCAGCCGTGCCAGTACATGGAAGTCCCACAGCGTGAAGGCCTGGATGGCGACGTAGGGCATGGAGAACCGGACTTCGGCCAGCGATAGAATGCGGTGCAGGCGCTCGAGCTGCCTGTAAGCGGGAATTCCGCCACCCGCCATCTCGGTCTGCAGCTGCTGGAGTCGCGGCGCGGTGAGCGACGCGGTCGTCACCAGCTTGAAGATCTCGGCGTAGCGTTGGTACTTCGACTCGCGAGCGAAGGCGCGGTCGAAGATGTGATGCACCTGTTTCCCCACCGTGTAGCTGAAGGCGAGGTTCACGGCGAGCGCTGCCAGCCAGGCCAGGTACGAAACGATGCCCATGATGTTGAGGGCGACCAGTGTGAACGTAACCACGACCAGGGTGCGGGCGGTCCAGATGACCCAACGGCGTGCGGGCAGCCAGGGATCGCTCTCCGCCCAACCGAGGAAGCGCTCCAGGCTGGCCGGCGTTGCTCCGTGGATCATCCGTCCCCGGGTCGTTGCCTCCTGCCTGAGATCGATGAGCGGTGACAGTTCGGCCACGGCGCTCTGCCGCTGTGCAATCGTCGTGGTATCGGCCGGCTCCAGCAGCCATTCACGAAGCGTAGCTGCCCCCGGCGCGGTAGCTACCGTTCCTAACAGACTGAAGAGCGATGCGCGACCGAAAAGATCGAGGTCATCGGCGAATGGATGGTCCGGATCACCGATTATCGAATCGTCGTACGGCAGCGCCCCCCAGTCTCTGGCCCGCCTGGCGAGCCCCTCTTCGTTGAGCGCCGACAGGTCGCCGTACCAGCGGCAACGAAAGTTGACCCGGTTCTGGTAGAGTACCAGTCCGAAGAAGCCGAGGGTCAGGACGACCGCCAGCGTCAGCTGTAGGGGTACCGGTCCGCCCGGGTCCAGCAGCCAGATGAAGGCCGCGCCGGCGGCCAGGAAGCAGACCAGCCGGCCGTGGCTGATCGCCCGGGACCGTGCGGCGCAGCCTGCGCTCGCAGCGGCGTAGCGGTCGGCACGCTCCCGGTAGGCTTGGTCGGTCTCTCTGGTTTCGGTTGTCATCTGGTTCTGTCCCGAAACATGGAGGCAGCCGGCTTTGGCTTCAAGCGGACCGCCGGGGTTGCGCCGTGGACAGCCGGAGTCCAGCATGGTAGCGGCAGCCATAAGAACTCTAATAGGAAACCCAGATGCGTAGATTTCCAATTTTCGCGCTCGTCGCTCTTCTGACGCTCACGACTCAGAGCAATCTGTTTTCGCAGGAGGCGCCGCCGTTGCGCGAAGATTTCCGGCGCGAACGGCCGATCCTGTTCCCGGGAGACATAGTCCGTGTGACGGCTCCCGAGTTTGCTCCCGAACCTGTCGAGGGCCGTGTCGTCGGGTTCGGGCCCGATACGCTGTTCATCGAGCTCCGCAAAGCGGCCGAGGGCCGGATGTCGATCCCGACGGAATCGATTACCGCACTGGATCGACTGGACGAATCGACCACTGGCGCTGGTGCAGTACTGGGCGTGTTGGTCGGCCTGGCAGCGGGCGCGACGCTGGCGGGTGAGCTGGCTAACAACACAAGCCAGTTCGTCAGGAGCCTGGCAGTCGTCGGCGGTGCCGTGGTCGGCGCCTACGGCGGATACTGGGCGGGCATACGCGTCGAGAAGCTGCTTGCCGGCGACAAGTGGGAACCGATACCGCTATCTCGGATCCAGGTGGGCCTCGGCCCCACGCGTAACGGGGGCTTGGCGATCGGCGTCTCGTTCAGTTTCTGATGCGTGGCCCCGCGGTCTTCGTCCTCTGCCTCCTGGCGCTGGTATCCCCAGCGCGATCGCAGGAACTCGTCATCGAGCGCTGGCTGATCCATAGCCCGCTCTCCGCACCCGAAGGTCCTGACCGTGTGACCGCCGACTACCTGGCGGGCGAGTCGGCGGCGATGCCTACGGTCGGCGAAGCGGATTGGATGGAGGTCGCCGCCGATTCCATCGGCAGGGTCGACCTGAATGCGGCGTTCGCCGATCGAACGACGGAGTGGAGCGCAGCCTATGCCCACACCTACGTGTTCGCGCCGGAAGACCGCACCGTACTGCTGATTGCCGACAGCGACGACGACCTGGTCGTGCGACTGAACGGACAGCGCCTTTGGGTTCACGACGTGGCTCGTGGTCTCGGCTGGGGCCGCGACACGGTGATGGTCCGACTGGCCACCGGGTGGAACAGCCTGTTGCTAAAGCCGCTCAATCGCGGTGGCGGCTTCGGGCTGCTGGCGCGGCTGGCGCCGGCGCCCGGCTCGCCGGCGCTGGGAGACCTCGAGCTCAGCGTCGCCCGTCCGCCGGGACTCATCGCTTACAACATTCCCGCGCCCGTCGTCACCGTCGGCCCGGTTCGCTGGAAGCGCGCTTTGAGTTGGGAGGCGGGCGAACTCACGCCGGGGGCGGTGACGCCGCTGATCGCCTGGGGCCCCGACACTTTGCGGCAGGTCACGGTTCGGCTGCAGCAGGGCGACCGCGCCTGGCCGAGCTCCAGCTTCACGGCGCTGGCGCCGGGCACGCCGCTGGAAGTGGAGATCGAGCTGCCGTTTCGCGAACTGAGCCGCGCCAGTTTGGGTGAAACGCCAATCGTGGCGACGACGACGTGGCGCGGCGGTTCGATGCGCCGGCCGGTCGCCGTCGATCCGGAGCGGCTGATGCGGCTGGTGGGCGGTCGGATCGAGATCGGTACGCTCCAGGTCGATTCTGCCGGCAACGAGGCGGTAAGTCTGAGTGCCGACCTGGTCGTGCCGCCGGCGTTAGACGGTTTGAGCATCGACCTGCTGACCCGCGGGTTGGGGCCGGACGCAGCTTACCGTGTGAATGACGGGCTGGCGGCCTGGCGCGACGGCGTCGTCGAGTTGTGCGCGCCGTGCCGGGCCGATGACGTGTTACGGATCGAGATCGAGCCTCAGCCGGGTCGGCCTCTGTGGCTGGCGCCGGTTGCCCGGATCCGCGAGATCGGCTACCCGGAGTACGCCGACGGTTACGACTACGCTATCGCCCTCGCCGGGCAGGCGCCGGCGATCGCACGGCCCGATGCGCGTCGTTGGTTGGAAGCGTTGGGCGACCCGTCATCATATAGTGCGCTAACGGATCGCTACGCGACGGCCTACTCACCGCTCGCGGAGAGAATCAAAGACGATACGCTTCATCTGGTCGGCAACTCGCACATCGATGCGGCCTGGCTCTGGCCGTGGAGCGAGACGATCGACGTGATCCGCGACACCTGGCGCACGTCGCTCAAGCTGGCAGAGATCTTCCCGGGCTACATCTTCACCGGCAGTGCCGCCGCCTACTACAACGCGATGGACTTGCTCGAGCCGTCGCTGGCCGACTCACTCGTGGCCGCCGTCGAGCAGGGCTACTGGGTTCCGGTCGGTGGTTGGTGGGTCGAATCAGACCTCAACGTTCCGTCCGGCGAGTCACTGGTTCGCCAGGGACTGTACGGCCAGCGATACTTCGAGGAGCGATTCGGTTTCCGCTCGAGGGTCGCCTGGACGCCCGATTGCTTCGGTTATCCCTGGACGATCCCGCAGATCCTCAGAGGCGCCGGGCTCGACTATTTCGTCACACAGAAGATCCGTTGGAACGACTCTACCGAGCTGCCGTACAACGCCTTCCAGTGGGAGGGCCTCGATGGTTCCCGAGTGCTAACCTACAACCCGTACGGCTACACGCATGACCTGACGCCGGACGCGCTGGTCAGGCAACGGATCGAGGATAGGGAGCGAACGGGATCCAACCACCAGATCGTTCTCTACGGCGTCGGCGACCATGGCGGCGGCCCAACCATAGAGATGTTGGAGCGCGCCGAAAAGCTGCGTCGCGTTCCCACTTTCCCGGTGATGATGTACGACGAACCGCTGAACGCGCTGCAGGCGGTGCAAGGTTGGGGTTCGACGCGAGCCGACTTGCCGGTCTGGCGTGATGAGCTCTACCTGGAATACCACCGCGGTACCTACACGTCGCAGGCAAGCGCCAAGCGGCGCAACCGCCGCAGCGAGGAGATGCTGCAGACCGTCGAGGCGCTGCTCACGATCGGCGTGTCGCCGTATCCGCGGGAGGCGATCGAGGCAGCCTGGCGATTGGTCCTGTTCAACCAGTTCCACGACATCCTGCCCGGCTCGGGGATCCGCGAGGTCTACGAAGACGCCGACCTCTTCTACGACAGGGCATGGGCGCTGCTCGACTCGCTCGGCTCGGCGGCCTTCGCCGAGCTGCGCGGTCGGATGGACACGGGCGGAAACGGAGATGCGATCGTCGTGTTCAACCCGTTGGGCTGGACGCGCAGTGGCGCGACGGTGGTCAACGTGCCGGACGCGGGCGGCCGCCCAGCGCGCCTCGCGGTGAGCGATGTGCCGGCTTACGGCGCAAGGGTCATCCGGCCGTCGCGTGACCCGGTGCCGCGCGAGATACGTCGACATGCGGCACCCAGCGCCGGACCGGACTGGATCGAGAACGCGTTTCTGCGCGTCGAGATCGACACGTTGAGCGGTGAGATCGTCCGCATCTATGACAAGCGTAACGAGCGCGAGGCGCTGGCGCCGGGCGGCCGCGCGAACGTGTTGCAGGTGTTCGATGACCGGCCGAACGCGTGGGACGCGTGGAACATCGTGACCTGGGGCGAGATGTGGGAAGTCGACGATCTGCAGAGCGCGGAGATCTCCAGCGACGGCTGGGAAGCGCGCATCGAGATCGAGCGACGCTGGGGCAACTCGGTCTTCAAGCAGAGCCTCGTGCTGGAGCGCGCTACGCCGCACCTGGAAGTCTTGAATGACTTCGACTGGCAGGAACGTCGCAAGGCGCTCAAGGTCGCGTTCGCGGTCAACGTGGAAGCCGACTCGGCAACCTTCGAAATCCCTTACGGCACGATCGGTCGTAGCGGAAACCCGCGCACGAAAGCGGAGCGCGCCAAGTTCGAGGTTTCGGGCCAGCGCTGGGCCGACGTCTCACAGGCCGACTACGGCGTCAGTATCCTGAACGACAGCAAGTACGGTTGGGACTACTTGGGGAACGTCCTGCGTCTGACGCTGCTCAAGGCACCGATCTGGCCCGACTCGCTGGCCGATCGGGGACGGCATCGATTCCGTTTCGCCGTCTATCCGCACGCCGGAGACTGGCGATCCGCCGGTACCGTGCGGCGGGCCGCGGAATACAACACGCCGTTGCTCGCTGCGTTCGAGCCGCCACACGATGGACCGCTGGGCAAGTCTGCGTCGTTCGCTTCGGCGGTTCCGGCGAATGTCGAGATCACCTCGCTCAAGCGAGCCGAAGACTCCGACGAATGGGTGCTGCGCCTCGTGGAGTGGCACGGAGTGGATACCGAGGTGGAGGTCGAGGTCGGTTGCCGGATCGGTTTCGCGCACCGCTCGAACCTGCTGGAGGACTCGGGTGAGCCTCTGCCTTTCGACGGTTCCAGGCTGAGCATGAGCGTTCGCGCCTACGAGATCGCGACGGCCGTCGTGGAGTGTGAGCGATGAAGAAGCTACTCGTTGCCCTCGTCCTGACGGTGTCGCTCGGCTGCCCGGCGGACCGCGACGGAGTACGACTGGCCGTCATGTCGTTCAACATCCGTTACGGAACGGCGAACGACGGCGAGAACAGCTGGCCGAACCGTCGCGAGCTGGTCATGGGTGTGATCCGTGAAGAGTTGCCGGACATCATCGGGCTGCAGGAGGCGCTGCATTTCCAGCTGGACGAGATCAGCGCCACGTTTTCGGGCTACGGCCTGGTCGGCGTGGGTCGCGACGACGGCGTCGAAGCGGGAGAATATGCGGCTCTACTATATAGAGACGTGCGCC
>JBDHHX010000046.1:0-14637 GCA_039589155.1 Gemmatimonadota bacterium
CAGGCCTGCGTATGCGTGTCGAGCTCGCCGATCGACAGGTACTCGGCCATCCCCTCGAAGAACCAGAGCGGCGGCTGAAACTCGAGCGGGTTCAACTGACTCGTGAGGCCTCGGGCGATGACGTCGTACTGGAACGCGTGCACCAGTTCGTGAGTGAGTACGTGCTCGAACTCGGCGTACGAACCGGTGAACGGCAGGATGACTCGCTTCTTCGCGAACTCGGTGACGCCGCCGGTGCCCTCCGAGATGAACCCGGACAACGCATTGGTCTGCTGGAACTCGCTATGCGACGCATAAAGGATGATCGGCTTTCGCTGCTCGAACTCGTGCCCGAGGATCCGGCTCAGCCGAGCATAGGCGCGCTCCGCCATACGCGCGGCATCGAGAGATGCTTCGCGTTCCCGAGGATAGTAGTAGATGTCGAAATGTGCGGTCTTGAGGATCTCGAAGTCGAAGACCTGGTACTGGAGCTTGTTCTGGCCAAACTGGGCCGACACAGGCCCAGCCAGAGCGGGGAGAAGCAGCAGGAGCACTGCCAGTATTCGGGGCGCCGGCCCGGCACGCAGGTGCCGGCGCCGTCGGCCGCGAAGGATCATGGTGAAATCGTCAAGCCGTTTCCTCGATCAGCATCGTGGGCGCGTCGCCCCAAAGCCGCTCCAGTTGATAGAAATCGCGGACCACCGGATGGAACACGTGGACCACGAGGTCGACATAGTCGATTAGCACCCAACGGGCCGCGCGCTCACCCTCGACCCCGGCCGGCCTGACGCCGTCACCGGCCAGCGCATCCATCACATGATCGGCAATGGCGCGCACGTGGACGTCCGAGTCGCCGGACGCGATCAGGAAGTAATCCGTGGCATCGGACAACTCGCGCAGGTCGAGCAGCATGGGTTCGCGAGCGTTGCGCTCCTGGCACAGCTCGAGCGCGCGCCGGACCACGTCGGGCAGATTCTCAGAGTTGTTCCCGTTTCCTGTCCCGGGCATATGTGAAAGTACGTTAGTCATTCGTGTTCGTCACGTCCTGGTTCTTGCGGGTTCTGCATGAATGGTCAATGGCCAACGCCCAGGGTGAATGACAAAGCGGAACGTCCCCAATGTCCACATCAACTGCCAACTTCCAAGTCACTTGGATATCGGGAGTTGGGTGTGGTCATCGAGGACGTTCCGCCTGGCCATCAAAGATCGGACATCGCGCGTTGCGCATTTCCCTCCGTTATATCGTACACCTCACAGACCATATCTTTCCCTTCCCGACCTAATCCGCCTGGTAGAAGACGGCCCAGGCACCCGGCCCCACGTGAGCGGCGAGAACGCCCGCCGCCGGCCGAATGAGGATCTCGTCCGGCGCGAACTCTCGCTCCAGGCAGTGCGCCATGGTATCAGCTACATCCGGGCAAGCGACGTGGGCCACCCCAAAACGGAGCCGCACGCGGTCCTCCGGCAGTTGCTCACGCAAGAGCTCCAGCGTCCGCGGAATCGCCGCCTCACGCCCGTGAACCCTGTCCACTGGCACGACGGTCCCATCACGGTCGAGGCTGAGCACCGGCTTCAGGTTGAACATTGTCGCCAGGAAGGCTTTCGCCTTGCCCAGCCGCCCGGAGCGCTTCAAGTACTTCACGGTGTCCACATAGAGCAGCAGTCCGGAGCGATCGCGGAGAAGCTCCAATTCCTCGACGATCTGGGTGGCGCTCTTGCCTTCCGCGGCCAGCTCGGCGGCCCGCAGGACCTTCAGGCCCAACCCGAGAGAAGCGGAGCGACCGTCATAGATCGTAATGTTTGCGTCGCTGTTGCGGCCGGCCACGGTCTGCGCCTGGCCGAGCGTACCGGAGAGCGATCCAGACACGAAGATCCCCAGCACTTCGTCGGCGTGCTCCGCCGCGCGGGCGAACGCCCGCTCGAAGTGCGTCGGCGCCGGCTGTGAGGTAGTGGGCTGCGGTTGAGCTGGGTCGATCAGGCGGGCGAGGAATTCCTCGTGAGTGATGTCTACCTGATCGAGGAAGGCTTCATCGCCGAACATGACGGCGAGGGGAACGACGGTGACGTCGTTTTCGATGATGAGCTCGGGAGACAAATCGCAGGTGGTGTCGGTCACCAGAGCCAGCCTGGTCTTCAGCTTGCGGCGGCGGCTGCGGTGCTGCTCGCGCATGTCCTCCGCCTTCACCCGCTCGACGGTCGTGCCCAGTTCTGCCAAAGCCGACTCGACGTGATCCGGGTCGTCCGTATGGATATGGATCTTCGCCAGCGACGATGCTCGGGTGACGATGATCGAGCCACCGAGCTTGCGAATCGCGTCGGCCAGCTCGCGCCGCTCCGGCACTCGCTCGCCGCGCACGATGAATTCCGTACAGTACCTGAACGCACGATCGCCGTTTTCCGGATAGTCGGCCTCTGCGGCGGCGTCGCGCAGCGACGCACCGGTGACCAGAACCGGCATACGATCGCCGCCGCCGTCGATTAGCGACACCATTCCCTCGACGAAGTGGACGAAGCCCTGAGCGCCGGCGTCGACGACGTTCGACTCGCGTAGCACGGGAAGCAGCTCGGGAGTCCGTGCCAGCGACTCACGGGCCGCCAACAGCATCCGCTCGGCCAGCTTTTCCAGATTGGTAGCCCGCGCTGAGAAGCGTTCGACTTCTTCTGTGGATTCGCGTACGACGGTGAGAATGGTGCCCTCGCGAGGCTCGTCGACGGCCTGGTAGAGGGACTCGGAAGCGCGGCGCATGGCGAAGGCGAGCTCCTCGGGGCCGGCCCGCTCACGATCGCCGAGGCCCTCGGCGAAGCCGAGGAAGAAATGCGACATCATCATGCCGGAGTTGCCGCGTGCGGCCATAACTCCAGCGTCGGCGAGCCGGGCGGCCATCCCGGCTACAGAGAGGTCGTCCAGACCGTCAACTGCTGCCGCCATGCTGCGGAAGGTCAAAGCCAAGTTCGTACCGGTATCGCCGTCGGGGACGGGGAACACGTTGATGCGATCAAGCTCATCGCGGTGAAAGAAAACGTGTTCCGACCCCGCCAGAAACAGGCGCTTGAGACGCCGCCCGTCGCAATAGGCGATAGACAGGCTTTACTCCTCCTCCTCCTTGATCACCCAGACCTTCACGGACGCCTCCACCTCGGGATACAGTCGAATCGGCACCGAGTAGACTCCCAGCATCTTGATCGTGTCCGGCAACAGCACGTGTCGGGCCTGAACGTCGTGACCCTGCTCGCCCAATTGCCCAGCGATGTCACGGGGGCCCACAGAACCGTACAACTTGCCTTCTTCGCTTGCCAGCATGGAGAAGGTGATCGAAACGCCTTCAAGCTTCTCGGCCAGCACTCGGGCGCTGGATCGATCCTGCTCCTCCGCCGCCATCGCCGCGGAGCGCTCGTTCTCCAGCAGAAGTCGGTTCGCGTCCGTCGCCTGATAAGCGAGGCCCTGCGGCAGCAAATAGTTGCGAGCGAACCCAGGCTTGACCGTCACGATATCGCCGACGTCGCCCAGGTTGTCGACTTTCCGTCTGAGGATGACCTCTTGGTTTCTGGCCACTGTTATTCGCGCTCCGTTTCTAAGTCACAAGGCAATGCTTGTCTCGATAAACACAAAAGAGTAGAGACAAAGAGAGAGGAGAAGATGTCGTATGTCGGTGACCCTCCGAGTTTTCTCTCTTCTCTTTGTCTTTGTCTTTTGTCAACATAGTGCGAAGCTCCTGCAACAGGAATCAGTCCTTCTCCGCTGAACTGACCCGACTCCTCAAGTTCAGCCACGTGTCGCCGAGCCCGACGGCGAGCATCACGACCATGGCCAGCGCGAGGATCGGCGAAATCAGCAGAGCTATCACTCCGCCGACCACTCCTGCAACGACCGAGACTCCGCCGATCATACTCAATAGCACGGCGAACCCTCTAAGAACATACAACGCGCCCATGAAGAAGACCGCGTTGCCCCCGACCCTGCCGGCGATCTCGCCCAGCGGCGCAAGCAGCAGTGCCAGGCCGACGAGCCAAAGCCAGATCAGGTGATCGTTGAAGCGGAAGTTTCGCAGCTGGCCGAATGTCCGGCCAGCATCGCCGGCCATCCAACTCCGCAGCGTCACGGCCGCACCGAGGGCGCCCATGGAGCTGACGCCCAGTAGCGCCGGGAACACGGCGACCTGCAAACCTGCAATCTTCCGCATCAGCGAGGCCACGGTGTCGTCGGCGCGCTCGCCCAGCAACGTCATCGCCGCCCTGGACGCCTGGGCGGCCCGTGCCGCCATCGAGGCATCGAGCTCGAGCCAGACCGTGGGGCTAGCGACACAGATCGCCGTAGCCGCCAACGCCGCCATGGCCAGCGCCGACAAAGCCCGGGCGGAGAACCCCCAGGCCGGTCGCCAGGCCGAAACCCAGAGATACATCCCCGCTGCCAGCAACGGCCACCCGCGCTCGAACCACCAGAGCCCGGTCCTCTCACCCAGGAAAGACAGCGCCAGCGAACCGCCGACCAGTGCCGCCGTCCAGGCGCTACGCGGACCCCAGGCGACGAGAAAGAGCGCCAGCGGCAGACCCATCAACACGAACGGCTGGGTCACTCCGAAAGCGAGGGTGATGACGGCGAACCCGGCTGCGCGGGTCAGCTCGCCGCGGCCGCTATCCACGATCCGATCAGCGGCGATAGTCTTCCACGTAGGGAAGCAACGCCAGGTACCTTCCCCGCTTAATGGCACGGGTCAGCATGCGCTGGTGTGGCGAGCAGGTGCCCGTGATGCGGCTGGGTACGATCTTGCCGCGCTCGGTCACGAAGCGCGACAGCAACGGCTCGTCTTTGTAGTCGACCAATGTGATCTTCGACTCACAGAGGTGACAGGGCTTCCGTCTTCTCTTCATGATCTACACCGCTTTCCGTTCAATCCAGTTCGAGACCTTAATCGATATCGTCGCGATCATCCTCACGGGCCCTGAACCTGTCGCCCGTATCCTCGGTCGCCGACCGCGGGATCGGAAGCTCACCCTCCGAGAGAACGACCAGGTGCCGCAACACCTGCTCATCCAGCTTGATGGCGCGCTCGTACTCGGGCAGGCTGGCGGCGTCGGTTCGGAATTGGACGACCACATAGTAGCCGTTGTCGTGCTTCCTGATGGGATAGGCGAGCTGCCGCTTACCCCAGTGCTCGACGGCTATGATCTCGCCGCTACCGTTGCCGGCGACGAAACTGTTGAAATGTTCCAGCTTCTGATCGATGACAGCTCTATCGAGGACTGAATCGAAGATGTAGACGACTTCGTAGTCGCGCATCGGCACCTCCCTTTGGCCTGGGCTCATGGGTCAGAGCCCGATTCGGCCCCGCCCGGTGTCGGGGGCGGAGCAGGTGGTTTGTGCGTGGCAAATAATGCCAGAAACGCCGGTAATCTACCCGAACTGGCCTCCCGGCTCAAGGCGTCAAGGAGAGGACCGGAAAAGCAGGATATCACCGTCCTCGACCACATGGTCGCGGCCCTCCGCCCGCACCAGGCCCTGGTCACGGGCCGCCTTCAGCGAGCCGGCCCGGACGAAGTCCTCGTAGCTCGCCGTGTCCGCCTTGATGAAGCCCGACTCGAAGTCGGTGTGCACGACGCCGGCCGCCTGCGGGGCCAGCGTGCCGCGGCGCACCGTCCAAGCTCGCACCTCCTTCTCGTTGTAAGTGAAAAAGGTGATGAGACCGAGAAGCTCGTAGGTCGCCTTGATCAGCCGGTGCACACCGGGCTGCTCCAGACCGAGCTCATGTAAGTACTCGGCGCGCTCCTCGAGCTCGAGGTCGAGCAGTTCCGACTCCAGCTGGCAGCAGAGCGGCAGCACGTGGCCGCCGCCGACCGCGGCGACCAACGCCGCCGTGCATTCATCTTCCGCAGACTCGCCGGACTCACATGTGTTCGACACATAGAGGACGGGCTTGTCGCTGAGAAGAAATAGCGAGCGAATGAGATCCCACTCCTCCTCGCTGCACTCCATGTCGCGGACCGACCGACCCGCGCCCAGCCAGTCCTGCAGTCTCAGCAGAAGCTGGGAGTCGCGTTGCGCGTCACGATCGCCGCTTCGCGCGGAGCGCTCGACCCGGTCGAGCCGCTTCTCCACCGTCTCCAGGTCCGCCAGCAAGAGCTCGGTCTCCACCGTTCCGACGTCGCGGGCGGGGTCGAGAGAAGCGGCGGGATGGGCGACGTTGGAATCGTCGAAGCACCGGACCACGTGGACGAGTGCCTCGACTTCACGGATGTGCGCCAGGAATCGGTTTCCCAGCCCCTCGCCCTTGTGGGCGCCTTCTACCAAGCCGGCGATGTCGAAGAACTCGACCGCGGCGGGCACCCGACGGGGAGGCCGCACGAGGTCGAAGATCACGTCAAGGCGCGGGTCCGGGACCTCGACGACGCCGACGTTGGGATCGATTGTGGTGAAAGGATAGGCCTCGGCAGGTACGCTCGAGGCGGTGAGCGCGTTGAACAGGGTGGACTTGCCGGCGTTGGGGAGGCCGATGATTCCGGCTCGTAGGGCGCGGCTCATGTTATGTCAAATCGAACATCGAACATTGGACATTGGACATTGAGATCACTGCCGAGCGTTGAACAGCGGACATTGGACATCGGACATCGAACACATGTTCAACGTACAATGTTCAATGTGCAATGTTCAACGCTCCGCAGTGATTTCAAAGTTCAATGTCGGATGTCCAATGTTCAATGTTCCTACAGCGCCACAAAGAACGGCGCCAGCACCAGGCTGACCACACTCATCAACTTGATGAGAATGTTCATCGACGGGCCCGACGTATCTTTGAATGGGTCGCCGACGGTGTCACCTACGACCGCTGCCTTGTGCGGCTCCGAGCCCTTGCCGCCCAGCTCGCCAGACTCGATGTACTTCTTCGCGTTGTCCCAAGCGCCACCGGCGTTCGCCATGTAAAGAGCCATCAACACACCGGTCAGGGTCGCGCCGGCCAGCATCCCGCCGAGCGCTTCCACGCCGAGCAGCGCACCCACGACAACGGGCGCCGCAACGGCGATGAGGCCGGGCGCAACCATCTGGTAGAGCGCGGAACGCGTGGCGATGTCAACACAACGCGCGCTGTCTGGTTTCGCCTCGCCCTCCATCAAGCCAGCGATCTCCCGGAACTGGCGGCGCACCTCCTCGACCATGCCGCTGGCGGCGCGTCCGACCGCGGTCATGGTCAACGCCGCGATGACGAACGGCAAGGTGCCGCCGATGAAGATGCCGATCACGACCATCGGGTTCACGACGTTGATCCCGCTCTCCTGCAGACCGACGGCCGACGAGTAGGCGCTGAACAGCGCCAGAGCGGTGAGCGCTGCGGAGCCGATGGCAAAGCCCTTGCCGATCGCTGCCGTGGTGTTGCCGATGGCGTCGAGGTTGTCGGTAATGGAACGGACCTCGGGTCCCAGTCCGCTCATCTCGGTGATGCCGCCGGCGTTGTCTGCGACCGGGCCGTAGGCGTCCACCGACATGGTAACGCCCACCGTCGCCAGCATGCCGACGGCCGATATGCCGATCCCGTACAAGCCTGCGAACCTGAAAGCCAGCCAGATGGCGGCGCAGATCAGCAGCACCGGGATAGCGGTCGACATCATTCCCACGGCCTGGCCGGCGATGATGTTGGTGGCCGCACCGGTCTTCGATGCCTCGGCGATCTTCCTAATCGGCGGGCCTGCCGTGTAGTACTCGGTGGAGAGACCGATGAAGATCCCGACCAAGGAGCCGCCAAGCATGGCCCAAAACGGTCCATAGGTGCCGTAGGCGGCGTTGCCGGCGAAGACGTCGAGCGCGCCGGTCAGCCAGTAGGCCGCTCCCCAGAACAACAGCGCGGCGATATACGTGCTGTTACGGAGCGCCGCTGCAGGGTTCATTCTCTCCATCGCCTTCATGGAGAAGACGCCGATGATGCTGGCAAGCAGCCCGAACATCACGTAGAGGACGGGAAGCGTGATCGCCTCGAGGCGCTGGTCGGAGAGGATCTGTAACGACGTCGCGCCGATGGCGATGGTGGCGATGATCGAACCGACATACGACTCGAAGATGTCGGCGCCCATGCCCGCCACGTCGCCAACGTTGTCACCCACGTTGTCAGCGATCGTCGCCGGGTTACGCGGGTCATCCTCCGGGATACCGGCCTCGACCTTGCCGACCAGATCGGCACCGACGTCCGCCGCCTTCGTGTAGATGCCGCCGCCGACACGAGCGAACAGCGCGATCGAGCTGGCGCCCATGGCGAAGCCTGCGATCACTTCGCTAAACGTCTTGAACGCCGCATCGGAATCGAGGGTACCGGAGTAAATGAAAAGCATCGTCCCGATGCCGAGTAGACCCAACGCTCCGACCGAGAGGCCCATGACGGCGCCACCGCTGAACGCGACGCGCAGCGCTTTGCCAATGCCCGAGTCGCGAGCCGCCTCCGACGTGCGCACGTTGGCTTCGGTGGCGGCGCTCATGCCGAAGAAGCCGGCGAACAAGGAGCAGAACGCGCCGCCAACGTAGGCGAGTGATGTCGGCAGCGAGTTCAGTGCGACGTAGAGCAGGAACGCGACAACGATAATGAACGGTATGAGCACCGAGTATTCGCGCTTGAGAAAAGCACGAGCGCCCAGCTTAATCTGCAGCGCCAGCTCGGCCATCAGGTCGGAGCCGACCGGCTGCCGTTTCAGGTAAACGAAGATGAGGGCGGCCACGATGAGGCCGAACACACCAAGCGGCGCCGCGTAGTTAACGGCTACGTTAGTCAACTTCCTCCTCCTTTCGGATAATCAAGAGAACACCCGACGTCCAGCGCCGTGGCTGCCGATGACCTGGCTGTTTGGCGATAGACGTTGGGTGTTGGATTGGGGCGTTGGCCATCAAAGTCGAAAGTTCACGCCTCCGCATCGGGAGGTGGAACGTTATATCTGTTCATTGCAGCTTCGGTCCCCTCGCTCAACCACAACTCTACTCCCTCGACCAAACGCGGCAGAGCATCCAGGACCGCATCCTCGTCGGCGGCGCGGTTGAACTCCGACAGCACCCAAGCGGCACGGTCGGATCCTGGCGGAGGCGCGCCGACGCCGATCCGCAGGCGCGGGTAGTCCCGGGAGCCGAGCGCCTCTTCCACCGAGACGAGGCCGTTATGGCCACCGGCCGATCCGCGAGTTCGGAAGCGAATACGGCCGGGCTCCAACGCCGTGTCGTCCACGACGATCAAGAGGTCGCGCTGCAGGTCGAGCGACTCCCACTCGATCAGCGCTCGAACCGCTAGCCCGCTTCGGTTCATGAAGGTCAGCGGCTTGACCAGCCCGACTTCGCCTACATCGGGCACGACGGCTCTGGCGCGGAGCCAGAACTCTTCTTCCTGAAACGGAGAAGCCGACCAACGGCGTTTCAACGAATCGAGAAGCCACCAGGCGACGTTGTGGCGCGTGGCCTCGTACCGGGCTCCCGGATTGCCCAGTCCGACTACGGCTTTCAGAGTTATTTCTCCTCTTCCGCCGTCTCCTCTTCGGCTTTGCCGCGGCCGACCAGTTCGGGCTCTGCCACTCCCTCCTCGACCTCGCCTTCGACCTCTTCGACCTCTTCCTCCTCGACCTTGTGGACGGTCGGCGGCACGACCTGCGCGATCGCCGCGGACGCATCGGCGAGGATCTCCACGTCGTCAGGTACGACGATGTCGGCGACGGTTAACTGGTCACCGATGCCCATCTCCGAGCTGTCGAGCTCCAGCACCTCGGGGATCTTAGACGGAATCGTGCGGATCTCGATCTCGTGCCGCAGGTGCTCCATGATCCCACCCTCTTTGATCCCGGGAGCCACGCCGATGATGTGGACCGGCACCGACAGCTTGACCTTCTCGCCCTTGCGAATTGCGAGGAAGTCGACGTGCAGCACTTCGGACCGGTACGGGTGGACCTGGATTTCGCGGATCAAAACCTGTGGCGTGTCGCCGTCGTCGAGTTTCAGATCGATGACCGTGCTCTCGTGGGCGACGGAAGTCACGAGTCGCTCGAGCTCCTTGGCGTTGACCTTGCAAGCGCGCGTCTCTTCGCCGTGGCCGTAGATGATGCCTGGAACGAAGCCCGCGCGCCGCATAGCACGCGCCGCGCCCTTACCGCCATCGGTTCTCAACTGCGCATCTAGCTTAACGTTGCTCATATCTGCATCAGCCTTCTAGTTGTCCGTTTCTTGTCCTATTCGAACAGACTGCTCACGCTCTCGTTGTCGTGGATGTAGCGAATGGCACGCGCCAGCAGTCCGGAGACAGACAGTATTCCCAACTGCGGCCACTTCTTGTCCTTCGGCACCATGACCGTATCGGTGACCGTCACGTCAGCCGGCAGCTCGGACAGCCGGGCCACGGCCGGCCCGGAAAGCAGAGCGTGTGTGGCACAGATGTAAATGTCCCTGGCGCCTCGTTCTTTGAGGGCGTGCACCGCGCCGGCCACGGTTCCGCCGGTATCGATCATGTCGTCGGGGAGCAAGCAGTTCTTTCCTTCGACATCACCGATGACGTTAACGACCTCGGCCACGTTGTGCTCGGGTCGCCGCTTGTCGATCATGGCGATTTCTCCGCCGAGTCGGCGCGAGAAACCGCGGGCCATCTTAGCCGCACCAACGTCACTGGCCACGACGACCAGCGGCTCGAGCTCGAGCTGCTGGTAGTGCTCGGCGAATACGGGCAGCGCGTACAGGTGGTCGACCGGTATGTCGAAGAACGCCTGCAGCTGGTGCTGGTGGAAGTCGATTGAGACCAGCCTGTCGGCGCCGGCCACGGCGATCAGGTTGGCCATCAGCTTGGCACCGATCGCCACGCGCGGCTGGTCCTTGCGGTCCTGGCGCGCGTAGCCGTAGTAGGGGACGACGGCGGTGACCCGGGCGGCGGAGGCGCGGGTCGCGGCATCGATCAACAGCAAGAGCTCGACGAGGTTCTCGGCAGGCGGCGAGGTCGGCTGGATGATGAAGACGTCGCGGCCACGCACGTTCTCGTCGATCCTGACGAAGATCTCTCCGTCGGCGAACGACTCGATCGTGACGTCACAGAGCTGCGTGCCCAACTCGGTCGCGATCTGCTGTGCGAGCGTGCTGTTTGCGGTCCCCGAGAGCAGCATCATTTCGCGGCTTTTGGGGTCTATGCTTGATGAATCCGTCACCGTTCCTAACCCGTGGGATTGTGGAGCAACGCAAGTTATCCCGGGCCCATTTGGGCGTCAACATGGCGGACGTCGTCGCGGTGCGAGCCCAGGCTCAGCGGCCCACCTTGTCCTAACGGTCGTGTCGCGACAGATTCCCCGGTCTATGAAAACCACGCTGATCTTCTTCGTACTGGGTTTGGGTGCGCTCTACTTGGGAGCGGACGTCCTCATCAGAGGCGCATCGCGCCTCGCCCGGGATCTCGGCGTGAACGCGCTGGTCATCGGACTCACGGTCGTTGCGATGGGCACATCGATGCCTGAGTTGCTGGTGGGGATTGTCGCTTCGTACCGTGACAGCGGTGACATCGCGATCGGCAACGTCATCGGCTCGAACGTCGCGAACATCGCGTTGATCCTGGGAGTTGCGGCTGTCATTCGACCGATTCGAGTCCAGATGCGCCTCCTGGTTCGGGAGGTGCCGATCATGATCTTCGCGACCCTTGCCCTCTTCGTATTTGCATTAGACGGGATGCTGAGCCGCTGGGATGGCATGGCGCTGGCGGCCGGTTTCATCGCCTACACGCTCTACCTTCTTGATGGGGCGCGCCGGGAGTCTCCGGCGATCGAGGTCGAGTACCAGAGGTTCGTGCCAACCGGCGGTAACGTAACGGGGCACATACTACTCACGGTCGTCGGCCTCGCCACGCTGTTGGGAGGCGCCCACATGGTGGTGAGCGGCGCCGCCACCACCGCCCGTTTCCTCGGCATCTCCGAGCTCGCCATCGGGCTCACGGTTGTCGCACTCGGGACCTCGCTGCCCGAACTCGCCACCGCCGTCGCCGCATCTGTTCAGGATGAGGGCGACATCCTGGTCGGCAACGTCGTCGGCTCCAACGTGTTCAACTTGCTCGCCGTGCTCGGCTCAGCAACGATCATGCGACCGATTGCCATCGCCGACTCGGTCATCCGCGTCGAAGCGCCGGTCATGCTCGCCGTCAGCGTCATCGTGCTGCCCTTCGTCTGGACCACGCTACGGCTGACTCGCTGGGAGGGGATCATCCTGCTGGCCGCCTACGCGGCGTTCGTGGTACTTCTGGCGCTTCCGTCCTAAAGAACCCGCCCGAAACCAAGCCCTCGACAACAGCTTTGGGAATCGTGATTCCGGGATTTCGGGATTAGGAATCGTCGAAGTGGATTCGGGGATCCGGGGGTTGAGGGCGGTCGGGAATTGGGGAATGGGACAAGCACTTCCCTAGCTCGTTTCTCCCTCAATCCCCGAATCCCCGAATCCACTTCACCACCTCCCCAGGGTTCCTCCTTCCCGAAATCCCCGCTGTTGTTACCCGTCCGAAACCGGTAACCCGGGCCGTTACCAAACGGTAGCGAGCGGGCACCTCGTCGTCCCTGCCTGATAGGCGCACTAAACGCTATAAAATACTGTTTTACAACACTTTACGATCACCGGGCAGCAAGGGCACGGACCCTGCAAAAGCCAGTGGTGGGAGAGACGTATAGGAGGTCACCCGATGGAACGAGGCAGCGACGGCAGAATGGGGAAGGATTGGCCCGGGTGGGGTCGAACCACCGTTTCTGGATCCAAAGTCCAGCGTCTTGCCATTAGACGACGGGCCATCCGTGTGACGAATCTCTGTCAGGTTGCTGGGTTGATCAAGCCCCGGCGAACATCTGCGGCATTGCGGGTGTATGGAAAGGTGACCCCGCCGTGCTCCTCGCCGGTATTTCCTCCCCATCAAGAACTCGTGCGACAGCCCTGTTGGGGCGGGGGAAGAGTTGGGCGCAAGAGCGCGCTCGAAGGTACGGGTTCGTCTACAGGGGAGTCTTCAAAGTGAAGCGAATTGCCTGGCTGCTGATTATTTGCGTGTCGCTGGTCGCGGGTCGACCGGCGGGCGTCGGTAGTCTGGCAGGCGGCAGTGAGTTTCGCGGCCTGATACTCGCGCCGAAGGTTTCCGACAACATCGCGCTTCTATTCGATCAATTCGATACGGAGCTGGTGCTGTGCTTGGAAGGTGAATGGCGCGGCCCGGACCTCCATATCACCGACTTCCGCATTCCTCACATCCTGACGTCGGAATCCGGTCGAGTGCAGGCTGCGGCGTGCGCCGCCGACCAGAATACGGTTGGCACCTGGCACAATCACCCGGCACCCGGCTACACGATATCGACGGCGAGTTCCACCTTGCTCTCGCGAAACTGCTACTTGTCACGCACCGATATCGCCGACTTCCAGCGCCGTAACGACGCCGTTGTGAGTGTCGTCTCCTGTGCGCCTGACGTGTATGCGTATTGGAAACGTGACGATGTTGACGCGGTGACCACCGAGATCGCGTTGCTGCCGCCACCCGATGGTCAGCTGGTCCACTCCGAGACAGCAGACGGCGGGGCCGCCAGCCTTACACAGGCCCGCGGGCGCTGACCAGCCGTACTCCTTTCAGCTCTTCACTCATATAAGAAAGAGCATCGCGGCGGCGAGCTTCGCTTTCGTACACGGCGAAGAGCGCCGAACCGCTTCCCGATAGCATCGCGATGCTTGCACCGCTGGCTTGGAGTTTCTGCTTGATGGAGGCTAGCTCTGGAAAGCGGTCGAGGATGACGGGCTCGAAATCGTTGATCGCCAGGGCGACCAGCTCGTTCCAGTCGGACAGCTCGCGGGACGAGATCGCGGCAGGCCGAGCGGAGCTGATAGCGCCCCGTTCGTGAGCCTCATCCCAAGCGGTGTAGGCTTCGGCGGTCGAGATGGAAACACCCGGAAAGGCGATGAGCATAGGGCGCGGCTCCAGGCCCGGACCCGCCCAGAGCCGCTCGCCGCGTCCGCGCCCGATAGCCAAAGGCAGGTCGGCCGCGAAGAAGGCCACGTCCGCACCAAGCTCGACGGCCATTTCTCGTAGGCCACGCTCACCGCCCGGCAGATGCAGGACGCCCTCCAACATCTTCAAAACGGCAGCCGCATCGCTCGAGCCGCCACCCAACCCGGATCCTGGCGGTATGACCTTCTCCAGAGCGATCTCGATGCCGCCCACTACCCCAGCGCGCTCGGCGAACAGTGTCGCCGCCCGCGCGGCCAGGTTCTCCGGCCCCTCGGGTACCGACTCGCTCCCGCCCACGTTGATCCAGACACGCGGAGGCTCCGGCCAGAGGCGGACGCCCAGCTGATCGGCCAGGTCGATGCGACAGAAGATGGTCTCTAGTGGGTGGTAGCCGTCTGGCGCGCGCGGGAAGATGCGCAATCGCAGGTTGAGCTTGGCGCAGGCAGCTGTTTCGATCCAACCCTCGGACATTTTCCCTTGGCTCTCGCTATGTCGTCTCTTCGACGATCTCTTCGCTACGGCCGACCTCGCTCCAGGTGAGCCCCAGGCGGCCCAGGTAAAAGAGACCGAGGACGGTGACGGGGAGGTACGAACCGACATGGAAGGCGAATGCGAAGCTCACGGCGCGGCCGGCGTCGACGCCGAACGGAGCCAGAGCCAGGCGAACGCTCGCTTCGAAGAGGCCGAAGCAGCCGGGCGAAGATGGCACCGA
>JBDHHX010000047.1:0-14584 GCA_039589155.1 Gemmatimonadota bacterium
CGTTTAGAGGAAGAGAATGTTCGATTTCACGATACTCGGTCTGGGCCACCTGGCGTTGGGCGTCACGCTGACGCTGGACATCTTGCTGACCAAGCACCGGCCGGTCTCCGCCGTGCTCTGGCTGGCCGTAGTCTGGGCTTTTCCCTACGGCGGCGCCCTCGCCTACCTGAGTATCGGTGTCGATCGTGTGCGCCGCGGCGCCGCCTCGCGTCAGGCCGCAAAGGCTATGGTCGCCCAACGGGCCAAGCTTCATCCCACGTTCGAGCGACACGCCGTTGACTACGTGCATCCTGAAGAAGAAGACGCCCAACGGTACCCGGCCCAACACATCTTCGGGGCGACCGATCCCGCCGTCCGCGCCAACCGGGTGTTTGGCCGCAACCGCGTCGACCTGCTGGTAGACGGCGACCAGTTCTATCCCGCCCTGTTCGAAGCGATCGCGGCCGCCCGGTCTTCCGTTCACGTTCAGACCTTCATCATCGGACGCGATCATGTGTCCCGGGAACTGGTCGATCTGTTGATCGAGCGCACCCGGGCGGGCGTCGAGTGCCGACTGCTGTATGACAGGTTCGGCTCGACCTACGCTCACCTGTCCCGGTTCCTGGAACCGGCGCGACAGGCGGGCGTGCACGTCTGTTCGATCACCCAGGCCAACCCATTCAAAGGCCGATTTCAGATCAACCTGCGGAACCACCGCAAGATCACGGTGATCGATGGGACCATCGGGTTTGTGGGTGGCATCAACGTTCACAATCACAACCTGTCGACCCACACGAACCAGGCGCCGATTCGCGACTACCACGTGCGCCTCGAAGGCCCGGCCGTCAGCGACTTACAGTTCCAGTTCGTCGAGGACTGGCACTTCGCCTCGAGGGAGCCCCCTGATCGGCTGCTCGGCCGCACGTTCTTCCCAGAGCTCAAGCCTGCCGGTGACGCGCTGGCCCAGGTCGTCCCCGGCGGCCCTGACCTCAAAGGTCACGGCCTCGCAGACGCCATCTTTGGGGCGATCGTCGCCGCCAGAAAGTCGATTACTATCATCACACCCTACTTCATTCCGGACGAACCCATCGTCCAGGGGCTGCGCTACGCGGGGCTGCGTGGCGTCGACGTCAAGCTGGTCGTGCCGAAGAAGAGCAATCATTGGTATGCCGGCTTTGCCTCCCGGTCTCTCTATACTCCATTGCTCAAGGCCGGCGTTCGCATTTTCGAGCGGAAGCCGCCTTTCATGCATGCCAAGGCGCTCTTGGTCGATGGTGTCTACGCCATGATCGGCTCCGCAAACCTCGACTACCGTAGCCTGCACCTGAACTTCGAGACCAACCTCGAGGTCTCCGACCAGGAATTCCAATGCAGCCTCCAGCAGCAGGCTGAGGTCGAGATAGAGCGCAGCGTTGAGGTGATTCTCTCGGTTCATCAGGAAAGACCACTTTCCCGACGCCTGATCGAGAGCTTCTGCTACCTCTTCCAGCCCATGCTCTAGCGGGCGCGTTCGGACCTAATGGATCTCTGCCGGCAGCTCAGCCAGCGCCGAAACGTCGCCAGCGGCAGCGGGGATTCAGCGGAACAGCCTCAGTAACACTAGGGTACGAGGTCTTGGTGAGGTAGATTCTTGCCGAAGCGACCCCCCTCCCCCTGGTCCCCCGGTAACGCGCTCCCCCGCACGAAGCCGTATGGACTCAGTAGGCACACCAAAGAGGCCACAGCCGCTCACCGGTCAGCGTAAGGAAGCTTACAGCGGGCTGGCTGAGTTCACGCTGGCCCTGATCCAGGCCATGCTCCGCACGGGCTACTACGCCTCCGACCACCCGGAAGCGCAGCGGTCGATGTCGGGTCTGTACGAGAAGTTCTGCGAGCTTGTCGAGAAGCGCTCGGAGCTGACCTACCTGATCTTCGAGAAACGAGAAAGCCAGGAGATCGTGGTCGAGGGCTACACGAACATCCACCTGTCGCTGTACGAGATAATGGCGCGGGGGATGGCCGACATGTTCACGCCCAAGTTTCTGGATTTCTTCAAGCGTTGGAGCCTGCTGAGCTTTTCGATCAAGGCGGAGTCGAGCGAGGAGGACTTCAACAAGTTCATCGAGCTGATGAGCGCGGTCCCGACGGCTGGGACAGGGGCTTCGGGGAGTGAGCGGCTGACGCAGGAGCTGGCCGACAATAACATCCTTCATATCTCTACCGTCTTCAAACACGAGATGGTGGGACGGGAGCGGCACCTGCCGTGGCGAGTGCGGTTGGCACTCAGCCGGCTGCGCCGCGACCTGCGCGCGTTGCCGCTATACAAGAAGGCCACGCCGGAGGTTCTGACCCGCATCAAACTGCAAATCATCGATGATGTGATCCGCCCGGTCCGTACGCCGGAATTGCTGAAGGATTTCCTGGTCAACTACGACCTGATCGCCGCCGACATCACTGTGCTCGAAGAATCGGATGTCGAATCCGAGATCTGCCAGAACCTGAGGGACGACCTTCTGGTGTCGACGGGCAGCGAGATCGTATCGGCGATCCAAAAGATGGCCGAGTACGGATCGGAGACGTTCCCATGGGGCGAGAACGTGGCCGAGGTGAAGGCGCGTCACATAGACGCGCTGCGGGACCTGGCGACGACGCTATTCGGTCGAGGTAGCGTACTGGAACACGACTTCGTGGAAGCACTGGTAGACCAGCAGGTTCTCAAGATGGACGAGCTACCGCCCGAGCTTCGTCACATCGTCGAGACACGCCACCTGGCGGACGCGTTCCTCGCTCGCAAGGACCAGTACCTGGAATACCTGCGGAATCCGAAGGCGGGAGAGGCAACGCAGAAGCTGGCCGCAACCATTTATCGAATCACCCCGGATCTCCTCCTGCGAGGTGAGTTCGAGAGCGTCACTCAGATACTCGACATCGTACATGAGGGGGAGAAAGAGCCGACGACGGAGCGCTTCTTCGAGCAGCTTTCCGCGTACATCTTGAAGGCGGCAAGCGCCAAGAACGTGATGGCGCATCTGCTCGCCGAGTTGGGCATCAGAGAGAAGGAGGAGCGTAACCGACTTGTCACAATACTCGCCTTCATCGGCGAGGAGGCCGTGTCGGGTCTGCTGGGCGTCTACGACGAGGCGCAGGACAAGTCGGTGCGACTGAGCGTCTTCGATACGCTCAGGTCGATGGGCCCGAAGGCTCTAAAGCCTTTCTTGGAACGGCTGAACGTCGTGGAAAGCGACTGGGCCATAGCACGGCACGCGTTGAACGAGGTCGCCGAGAGCGGCGATCCGGCATTAGCCAAATCCTGCAGGGCGTTCCTCAAACGGCCGAACCCGCACGTGCGGCAGGCGGCGTTGAGAGCACTCTACAAGCTGAACGGTGCCGCGGCCGAAGAGCACTTCTTGAACGCGCTGTCGGACGAAGAGGCCGAGGTGCGGCAGACCGCCGTCTCCTGTCTGCGAGGCATCAGCTCGAGACACCCGGAGGCGTTGGATTTCTACAACCAACTGTTGAATCCCGAAGACACAGCCGAGCAGCCCGATACCGACGGAGTGCTGATCGAGGTGTGCCGAGCCCTGGCTGGCCTGGCGGACAGCAAGCTGGACGCGGAGATGGCACAGGAGATCCTCTTAGCTGCGATCCGGCCGGTGAAGGCGAAAGGTGTGTTAAGCAAATTGAAGAAGGCGGCGCTGCGTTACAGTGAAACTGTAGAGCAAGCAGCACTGGAAGCGTTGGGTGTCGTAGGTACGATGAACGCTATCGAACGGATCCAGGAGCTGGTTGTGGCCGACGAGGAGCTGGCCGTGGCCGCCGCTTCCGCCATCGACCGGATCACGGAGCGAGCGGCCCAGCCCAGTTCAACCCACACCTAGGCTCTAGCGAAAATCCCGTTCGGGCATCACCCGGTGCGCCCGCACCTCGATGCGCTGCGGCGCCGGAAAGGCGAAACCCACACCGTTGCAGGTCAGTTTTTCCGCGTGCCCGTGCACAATGCTTTCGAGCACCGCGATCTCAACTGAAACCTCGGAGTCCTCAGATACCTCGGCGATCTCCGCGACCGGCGCCGTGGCCACCGCACGAATGTCACCCGTCCACGTATCGAGGAGCAACGCGTCACCATCCAGCGGCTTGTACCGCAAGTTCATCACCACCGCCGCTGCGATCATGAAGGAAATGAACGCCCAGAGCGCACCGCCCACCTGCCGTAACGAGAGCATCCTACCCTTCTCCTGACTTGTGGAGCCTGGCTGTGGCATCCAGTTGGCCTCTCGTCTCTACTTGACCCTTTGACGTATTTGGACCGCGAAGGGTTGGCTGGGCGATCGCCGGTTTTCCCACCGTCGCCGCCGGCTTATCTTCGCTGACGCCTGAACCGCCCTCATTCAGCTCGCCCAGGAGGAACCCATGCGGATCATGAGATGGCTCAGACCGGCGACCTTCACGCTCATCCTGGCTTGCCTTCCCGCGTCCGAGGTTCTGGCGCAGCGAACCGTCAAGCCGGTGCTTCATGGCAAGCACTGGGTGGCGATCACCGGGAAGCCCCTTGCCGCGACGGCCGGCGCGATGATGTTCGCTCGGGGTGGCAATGCGGTTGACGCCGCCTGCGCCATGCTGGCCGCCACGGCCACGATGTGGGACGTCCTCAGCTGGGGCGGCGAGACGCAAGCGTTGATCTACAACCCGAACACCGGAGAGGTGATCGGCATCAACGCACTGGGGGTGGCGCCCACGGGGGCGACAGCCGAGTTCTTCAAGAGGCAGGGGCTCCGTTACCCGCCCGACCTGGGGCCGCTGGCCGCCGTAACGCCCGGAACCCCAGGCGGACTGATGACGATGCTAGCCGAGTGGGGCACGCTCAGCCTGGCTGAGGTCCTGGCGCCGGCGATCGAGATGGCAGAGGGCTACCCGATCGAGGCGCAGACCGCCGACGGGATCGAACGCAACAAGGACCGGATCAGGGAGTGGAACTACTCACGCAACGTTTACCTGCCACATCTCGGCGAGCAGCGGGAAGCGCCCTATGCCGGCGAGATCTTCGTGCAAGCCGACCTGGCGGCAACGCTTCGCAAGCTGGTCGAGGCCGAAGCGCACGCGCTGGAGAACGGCGCCAGCCGCACAGAGGCTGTCTATGCCGCCTACGAACGATTCTACGCGGGCGACATTGCGGAGGAACTGGTTCGCGGGACACAGGAGGAGGGGGGTCTCATCACGATGTACGACCTGTCCAACTGGCAGGTCCACATCGAAGAACCGGTGATGACGGACTACAAGGGAATCCAGGTTTACAAGCTGACCACCTGGGTGCAGGGCCCCGTCTTGCTGCAGGTGCTGAACATCCTTGAGAACTTCGACGTCAAATCGATGGGCTACAACAGCGCCCGCTACATCCACGCGCTGTACCAGGCGATGAACCTGGCCTTCGCCGACCGCGATTTCTACTACGGCGATCCCTACTATCTGCCGGAGGAACCAGTCGAAGGTCTGCTCTCGAAGGACTACGCCCGCGAGCGCGCCAACACGATCAACTGGGAACGCAATGATCCCGACGTTCGACCGGGCGATCCGTACCCGTTCCAGGGCGGCAGCAACCCTTATCTCGAGTACATCGACGAGTGGCAGTCGAGCTGGCCGCCAGCCGAAAAGACGACCAGCGAGGCGATGAACGAGATCGAGGAGGCCTTCTACCTGGGCACGACTTCGATTCAGGCAGCGGACGAGGAGGGTTGGGTCGTTTCGGTGACGCCCAGCGGCGGCTGGGTCCCGGCGGTGATCGCCGGGAACACTGGCATCGGGCTCAGCCAGCGCGCGCAGAGCGTCGTGCTCAACGAGTCCGAGAATCCCTACAACGTCATCGAGCCTGGCAAACGCCCCCGCGCGACGCTGACGCCGACTATCGTCCTCAAGGACGGCCGGCCATTCATCTCCGTCGCCGTTCAGGGCGGTGACAGCCAGGACCAAAACACGCTGCAGTTCTTGCTCAATATGGTCGAGTTCGGCATGAACGTTCAGCAGGCGGTCGAGGCGGCGAACTTCAACAGCTTCCAGATGCGCGGGTCGTTCCGAACCCATGAGGCGGTACCTGGCAGGCTGCTGCTCAACCAGTCCGTTCCGCCCTGGGTGAGCGCCGAGCTGAGCGAGATGGGCTACAGCCTGACGACGCGGCGGCTCACCTCCGGGCCGCTCACCGCCATCTGGTTCGATTGGGAGCACGGCAGCTTCTGGGGCGGGGCAAGCAACTACGGAGAAGACTACGGCATCGCCTGGTAGGCGCGCGGTACGCAGCCGGCGATTCAAGTCATTCGAGGAGAGCTTCGGACATGAACGCTACAGGCCTTAACCCGGAAACTTTTCGCAAGGGCTTCTTGCTGTTGTTGTGCGTCCTGATATCGCTGCTGTTCTTCAAGATGATCGCCGGCTTCATCAACTCGTTGCTGCTCGCGGCGATCATGGCCGGCCTCTCCAACCCGCTCTACCGTCGAATACTCGTGTGGGTCAGGGGGCAGCGGGCCGTGGCGTCGGCGATCACGATCCTCATCGTGGTTTTCGTCATCCTCATCCCGGCCAGCGCATTCATGACCGTCCTGGTGGGCGAGGCGATCAGCGTCACCGGGCAGGTCGTACCCTGGGTGGAGCAACAGGTCCGTGAACCCAGCGAGATCGACCGCTGGGTACAGGGACTGCCCTATCTAGAACAGATACAGCCGTTCCAGGACCAGATCATCGCCAAGCTGGGCGAACTCGCCAGCAACGTCGGGACATTCCTCATCAACAGCCTGGCTGCTACGACGAGAGGCACGGCCGTCTTCTTCTTCCACCTGTTCGTCATGCTGTACGCCATGTTCTTCTTCTTGATGGATGGCCCCAAGATCCTCGACAAGATCCTCTACTACATGCCGCTCAGCGCCGAGCAGGAGGAGCGCATGGTGGAGAAGTTCGTATCGGTGTCGAGAGCCACCATCAAGGGCACGCTGGTGATCGGCATCGTGCAGGGCGGTCTGGCCGGCATCGCCTTTGCCATCGTCGGAATCCATGGCGCCGTCTTCTGGGGAACGATCATGGGAATACTCTCGATCATCCCCGGGGTGGGCACGGCCCTTGTTTGGGTACCCGCCGTTGTCTATCTGGTAGCCACCGGTCACATGGGAGCGGCGATCGGGCTCTTCGTCTGGTGTGCCGCCGTGGTCGGTACGGTCGACAACGTCCTCAGACCCTGGCTCGTGGGTAAGGACACCAAGATGCCCGACCTGCTGATCCTACTTGGCACTCTGGGAGGGCTGCTGGTCTTCGGCGCCACCGGCATCATCATCGGCCCCATCATCGCGGCGCTGTTCGTGACCGTCTGGGACATCTACGGAACCGCGTTCAAGGATGTCCTGCCGGCGACGACACCCATCAAAGTAGAGGCAGAATGAGCGACGTGGCCCGGCTCGCCGCAGCGGGTCGGGCCTGCCTGTTGGCGGCACTGCTTTCCTCCTGCTCGCTGGTCCAGCAACTCAGTTTCGAGAAGCCGACGCTGCGGCTCACGGCCGTGGAGATCACTGACATCGATCTCTCGGGCGTGGCCGTCGTCCTCTGGCTGGAGGTCTTCAACCCGAACGACTACGACATCAGCACGTTGCGTATCGATGCGGAACTCGAGCTCGAGGGCACGCAGTTCGGCAACGCGTTGCTGGAGGAGTCAGTAGTGCTCGCCGGCGCATCGCGCACGACGGTGAAGATCCCGGCAGAGTTCGAGTGGCAGGGTATCGGCGCCGGGGCGCGCGCACTGCTACAGCGCGGTTCGTTGAGCTACGATCTCGAGACAAGACTGCGGGTGAAGACTTCGCTGGGCACGCGGACGGTCAACCTGGGAAACCGCGGCGAAGTCGACGTCTGGAACTAGTGGTCACCTGGCGGAAGCGATCGCCAAACCAGAGAGCGGCACCACTCCAGAGTCGCGGGCCCAGGCCAGGATGTCTTCGAGCGTTTCCACCGGGATGGCCTGCTCCGAGTCGCACTTGAGCTCCGTCCGATCACCGCCAGGCTCCAACACTTCGATCAGCAAGCCGTGGACACCGGCGGCCAATGCCGCCCGGCTCATGGGCGCGACCAGAGTCCAGGTTCCGGTCGAGTGAGACGGATCGGCGATGACCGGCAAGGGAGTGGCCCGACGGACGGGTTCGATAATGCTGAGATCCAAGACGTTCCGTGCGTAACTCCAATGGGAAGCCGAGCGGACGCCGCGCTCGCAGAGAACGATCTCCCGGTTCCCTTCCCTGGCGATGTACTCGGCAGCACACAGCCACTCCTCCAGCGTTGCGCTCCAACCCCGCTTCAGCAGCACCGGCAAACCCTGGCGACCCACCTCGCTCAAGAGCGGAAAGTTCTGCATCGAGCGTGAGCCGACCTGCAACATGTCGGCGGCTTCCGCCACCTGCTCCACCAGGCGTGGATCCTGGACCTCAGTCACGATTCCGAGGCCGGTCTCGCTTCGCACTTCGCACAGAATCTCCAACCCCTCCCGACCGAGGCCCTGGAAAGAATAGGGGCAGGTGCGTGGCTTGTAGGCGCCGCCGCGGAACAGCTCTACGCCCGCCGCCCGTACGGCACGGGCGATGTTGAGCGTCTGTTCGTACGACTCCACCGTACACGGCCCGGCGATGATTGCCGGCGACTCCCCGCCGATCTCGGTTCGGCCCACTTTCACGATGTGTGCCCTGCCCAGATCGCCGTATTCCGGCCAGTTGGACCGCAGGATGCTGAGTTCCTCGAGCTGGCGCGTTTCGATCATCTCGGTCCGTCTTCTGGGGGCTAACGATAACGGTTACAAGAAGACGCTATTTACTAAGGAGTCGCGGGTTCGAGCAACCCCCTGCCTCCTGCCTTTCCGAGATGACCGAGTCCATCGTACTGATAGGGCATCATGATGTCCGCTGCCCGACGACTCACGACGATCTCTCTCGCCGTCTGCGCGGCCGGGGCGCTGTGGGCTTTTTTGGTGTTGAACAGGCGCGCTCGACTTGTTAATCTTCCCGGTCCTTGACAGCCCTATTGACCAGAGTAGCCACGCCGGTGGCGGGCCTGACGCGCCTGACGTGGCCTGCGGAAGAGTATGACCGCCTTAGCCGAACTCGAATTTCTGCGCCAGAACGGTACGGCCGTGATCCGGCTGGCCGGCGACTGGCTGATGACCGGGAGCACGCCGAGAATCGACGATGTCAACGTCGGCCTGACGGCGGCCCCGGAGCCTCGGGAGATCGCCTTTGACACGGCAGCGCTAGGCGATTGGGACAGCAGCATCCTCACGTTTCTCACGCGCGTAACCGAGTTCTGCCGGGAGCATGACATCGAGGTCGACCGGGCCGGGCTGCCCCGGGGCGTACGGAACCTGCTCGACCTGGCGGAGGCCGTACCGGAGAAAGAAGACGCGAAGACCACGGAGATACGGAAGGGCGTTCTGGAGCAGATCGGCGAGCGGACGATGTCGGCAGCCGACTCGCTGCTCGACATGCTCAACTTCCTGGGCGATGCGACGCTCACGTTCAGCAAGCTGATTGGGCAGAGCGTCCGCTTCCGGCGCTCAGACCTGCTGTTGCTGATCCAGCAGGCGGGCGTCGAGGCGTTGGGCATTGTCGGCCTGATCAGCTTCTTGATCGGGCTCATACTTGCCTTCGTCGGCGCCGCCCAGCTGCAGCAGTTCGGTGCAGCAATCTACGTGGCCAACCTCGTAGGGGTTGCGATGGTGCGCGACATCGGTGCCTTGATGACGGCGATCGTGATGGCTGGACGCACCGGGGCGGCTTACGCGGCGGAACTGGGCAGCATGAAGGTGACCCAGGAGATCGATGCACTGACGACGATGGGCATCTCACCGCTGGAGTTCCTGGTGATCCCGCGCATCCTGGCCCTATCCCTGATGCTGCCGCTGCTCAGCGTGTATGCTGACGTCATGGGGATCCTTGGCGGAGCCTTCGTCGGCATCACAATGCTCGATCTGTCGCTGACGACGTACATTCAGCAGACGGCCGATGCATTGCACATCAAGGACCTGGTAGGTGGCTTGTTCAAAGCGGGGGTGTACGGCGTCCTGATCGCGCTGGCGGGGTGCTTGCGAGGCATGCAGTCGGGTAACAGCTCTTCCGCGGTCGGCGTGGCGACCACGTCGGCAGTGGTCACCAGCATCGTGCTGATCATCAGCGCCTGCGGCGCCTTCGCCGTGATCTTTTATGCACTCGGTATCTGACGAAGGGTAGAATGGCAGACGCTCACATTACCGTCCGTGATCTGACGATGGCCTATGGGGACTTCGTCCTCATGCGCGACCTGGATTTTCAGGTCGAGCGCGGCGAGGTCTTCATCATCATGGGCGGCAGCGGCTGCGGAAAGAGCACGCTGCTCCGCCACTTGATCGGCCTCAAGGAACCGGCCAAGGGCGAGATCTACTACGGCGACGAGAACTTCACCGAAGCGCCGAAGAGCAGAAGGGATGAGATTCTGCGGCGCTGCGGAGTCCTGTATCAGAGCGGCGCACTCTGGAGTTCGATGACGCTTGCAGAAAACGTCGCTCTCCCGTTGGGCGAGTTCACCGATCTGGGACCGAAGGAGATTCGCGAGGTCGCCTCGCTCAAGCTGGCACTGGTGGGCCTAAAGGGGTTCGAGGACTACTTCCCTTCGCAGATCAGCGGCGGCATGCAGAAGCGCGCCGGCCTGGCGCGGGCCATGGCGCTAGATCCGGACGTGCTCTATTTCGACGAGCCGTCGGCGGGCCTCGACCCGATCAGCTCCAAGCTACTCGACGATCTGATACTCGAGCTAAAGGACAGTCTGGGCTCGACGGTCGTCGTCGTCACCCACGAGCTATCGAGCATCTTTGCCATTGGAGCCAACAGCGTGTTTCTCGACCCGGAGAGCCGAACGATGATCGCCAGCGGCCCCCCGAAAGAACTGCGCGATCATTCGGACAACCCAAAAGTCCGTCGCTTCCTGCTCAGAGGTGAGTTGGAAGACGACGAGGAGGCAGCATGAGGAAGGTGAGCCCAACGCTCATCGGAGGCTTTGTCGTCGGCGCCATCACGCTAACTGTAGGCGCGCTGATGCTCTTCAGTTCAGGCCCACTGTTCCGGTCGTCGCATCGTTTCGTGGCGTATTTTGACCAGTCGGTGTCCGGCCTGCGCACGGGAGCTCCGGTCAAGTTCCGCGGCGTCGAAGTCGGACGGGTTACCGGAGTCTTCCTTGATCTGGGCGAGCGTGAGGACCACAACGATACTAGCATTCCGGTCACCTTTGAGCTGTACGACGACCTCATCCATGAGCGGGGCGGCAGCGCCGACCTGAACGACCCGGAGTGGATAACCGGCGTCATCGAACTGGGAATGCGTGCCCAACTGCTCACTGAGAGCATCGTGACCGGCCGACAGTACATCGGGATCGACGTCTTTCCCGGTAGCGAAGCCGTGTTCCGTGGCGGCCCGCACTCGCCTCACCCCGAAGTCCCGACGATGCCAACCGCGTTCGCCCAGATCGAACAGGAGGCACGCGACTTCTTCAGCGAGCTGCAGAGGATCCCTCTCGACTCCATCGGATCTTCGCTCGCGAGCTTGCTCGACGGAATCGACAGGTTGGTGAACTCTGATCAAGTCGTCCAGACTATCGAATCGCTCGACGAGACTTTGCAGAACACCTCCAGCATGATGGTCCGCCTGGAAGACGTGCTGATGACCGTAGAGGGGCGTATCGGGCCGCTGACGGAGAACCTGGACACAATGCGAGTGGAGTCGGCAGCCACCATGCGCGAGGCTCGCATGACGATGGAGAGCCTGCGCGTTCTGATCGAGCCCGGCGCGCCCATCAGCTACGAGCTGCAGCAAGCGCTGAGGGAATTCGCGGCGGCCGCTCGCTCGATTCAGGCGCTGGTCGAGTACCTGGAACGTAATCCAAGCGCGCTGGTTCGCGGGAAAGATGTCAGCGAGGAGAAACAATGAGCCCTTATTCGAGGTCGATCGCTATCGTTCTGCCGCTGGCCGCTGGCCTCCTGCTGGGTGCCTGTTCGCCGCTGGGTCCTCAGAAGGACCCGGCGAGGTTCTATGTGCTGACGTCGGTCATCGAAGACGCTCCGAAGACGGCCGGCCAGAAGCTACCAGACCTCTCGCTGGGCATCGGCTACAGCGAGATTTCACCCTACCTGGACCGCGCACAGATCGTATCCCGCATCGGGGGAAACGAGGTCAGCATCTCGAAGATCGACCATTGGGCCGAGCCTCTGACGGAGGGTATCCACAACACGCTGGTCACCAACTTGATCTTGATGCTCGAGCCAGACGAGCTCGTGGACTTCCCCTGGACATCGAGCCAGGCGCCGGACTATTCGCTCGAGTTGGACGTGCTTCACTTCGAACGCAACCCCAACGGGGACGCCGAACTGCTGGTCCTGTGGGCGTTGCGTTCGCCGGAGACGGTGAAGCGCAGCGCCATCATTGAGACGAAGGTCGTGGAATCTGTTGAGTCAGGCTCGACCGAAGCACTGGTCAGCGGGCTGAGCCGCGCCCTAGTCACTCTGAGCGGCGAGATGGCGGACTCGATCAGGGCGTCGCACGCCCGCTCGTCGCGATGAGCCAGGCGATACGCGCGTGGTGGTCCGAACCGTAACTCTCAGCGATACGCAGATGAGAGCCCTCGGCAAGCTCTATCGCTGAGTTTTCCGCCGTTCGGAAGAAGAGATAGTCGGTGGGAAAGATGGTCCGGGTGGCGACTCCGTCCCACGCCGGCGTGCCGGGGAAGTACTCGCGCAAGCGACGTAGCGCCGTCTCCTCTTCCGACCAGGTGTTGTAGTCCCCACCCGCTATCGTGGCGATCGGATACCCCTCGAACGAAGTCGGGTCACAGGTCGCCCCGCAACTCACCGCCGCGCCGGCCCGTTTGTCCTCTATCATGGCCAGCGCATTGACGAACCCCAGCGCCTGACGCAGTCGCGTCGAATTTCCCGTTGTGAACGTGCGATAGAGCGTCGTCGCGACATCGAAATGGACGCTCGCAACTCGCAGACTGTCCCCGGCCGCGGCGTGTACCGTCGCGGCCACCGTGACCTTACGGCTCGCCTCGAAGGGGATCTCGATGGCGATAAAGTCGGAGAGCGGCAGCGATGAGAGTATCGCGTTGCCACGATCCTCTCTGAGGCCATAGATCTCCTCGTGGCCGTTCCGCATCGATGGGACGTAGAAGAGGGCCAGACCACAGCGCTCTGCGATGTCCACTATGTCCTCGGATTCGCCCGGCCAGGGGTCGGGCACGATTCGCCGGGGTATCGTCCGGCTCGCCGGCACCTCCGGGACCTCGCTCGACCGCCGCAGCGCCTCCTGCAGCAGAAGCACGAAAGGTGGCGTCCGATGTGCTGGCCCATCTAGCGTGCAGCTGAAGCCGACCTCCGTCCGCATGAACTCGATCAGATCGCCTCCGCCGACGTTCATGTTCCAAGCGATCACGACGAGCGAATCGGCGCTCGTCCAACTGCTGAATGCGGCGTCTGGAATCGAGTTTATGACCGGCTGCCCGACCGTTGCGCACCATCGCGACAGCTTGTCCTGGTCACTCTCCTTGCCTGGCCCGTACCAGTCGATGACGTCGGCGGCGCCGCACGCGCGACCGGTGGACCCCGGCGTCATCGACGTATCCACGTTGCAGGCGGCGAGCACGATCAGCGGCCCCAGCAACAGGGAGACGAGAAACAGCGGAGGAGATGAGCGTGGCATGACGCTCAGAACTTAACGGTGAACGGGAGGACGAATTCCGTTTCGGAGCCGTCGTTCGCATCGACCGAACGAATGATCCAGCCGGCCAGGCCACCCAGCGCCATTCCTACCAGGCCCGTCCCTGCCGCATCAGCAAACTCGAACGAGGGCACCGTCAACAGCAGGATGCCGCCAACGGCCATGCCTCCGGCGAACCCGAGGGCAGCACCGCCCGGTGCCGTGCCGATGGCGCCGCCTATCGCCGCGGTCGTCGCCATGTCAGCCCAGCCGTACTGGGGTATTACTCGCCAGAGAACGAACCCGGCCACCGCACCCGCTGCCGCCCCATACGCCGCGCCTCGGTAGGTACTCACGACGTGATCCTCACTGCCGGATCCCATGTAGACGCCGGCGGCCATGCCCACCAGGCCACCTGTGACGGCGGCGGCGCGGACGCACTTCACGCCGGCGCGAGTTTGTGTGCAAGGGATCAAGCTGCCGGCCGTTCCGAAGACGGCGCCGGAATAGGCGCCCAGCAGGCCGCCGCCAACCCGGGCCAGGTCGGTGCCGCCATCGTCCTGCGCGAGTGCGGAAGTCGCGGAGAGTACAACTAGAAGCGGGTACACAGTCGCCCGCACTCGACAACCCATGCATCATCCTACTGTTGGCGAGACGCCCCCGCTCTCACGGGGGCGTCTTCGCATCTGCCAGTCGCTGAATCCGAAGGACTACTAACTCAGTACGTCACGTCCCAGGTTCCGTAGAGCCGAACCTGCGGCACACGCTGAGTGATGTCGTCGAACAAGTCGAACGTGAAGAAGCTATCACGCTGATAGACGTATGCGTCCACTCCGATGCCGAAAGTCTTCGAGATCGGCACACGTCCTCTCAGCGCCACGATCTGTATGATGTGATCG
>JBDHHX010000048.1:0-14540 GCA_039589155.1 Gemmatimonadota bacterium
TACTCGGTTACGTCGCCAAACTCGCTTACGATACCGAGTACGGACCCGATCCATAGCGCGGCGTTGGCGACCTCGTCGCGGATCGTCGGGCCGGCCGGGATCGCGCGGCACTCGATGCGGAGATGCGGCGATCCGTTGCCGAGGCCGTAACAGGGACGGTTCCAGCGATAGATCGTGCTGTTGTGCAACTGCAGCGCCGACAGCTTCGGGATTCGCCCCTCGTCCAGTTCGCGGAGTGAGTCCTCCTCGATCAGGGTCGGCATCAGCGCTCGGAAACGAACGATGTCCTCCTGGAAAAGCTCCAGCACCGAGTTCTTCACCCACGCGTCGCCGAATCGTACCCGGGGCGCCTGGTCGCGCAGGTGCGACAGCGCGCTGCGCGTGTCGACTGACTGCTGGAACAGGGCGATGCGCGTCTCATACCACAACCGCTTACCGAACAGCAACGGTGAGTTGGTGCAGGCAGCCAGCACCGGCCCCAGCACGGCCTGGGCGGCGTTGTGGAAGCGCGCGAACTCGTCCGCCGACACCTGCAGATGAACCTGGCAGCTCGTGTTACATGATTCGAGCATCACCGAGTCGTGTTCGATGTTCACTTCATCGATGCCCAGAATCTGCAGCGTCAGCGGCCCGGCCCGCAGTCGCGTCATCGCCTCGTTGAGCGCGTAGTAACGGTCCTTCGGCGTGATGTTTTCTAGACTTAGATCCGACTTGGCCAGGCTGGGCAGGATTCCGGTCAGCAGGATTTCCGCACCTTCCTTGCGCGCCGCTTCCCGCACTGTCTCCACATGGTTCACCAGCGCATCTTCCAGGGCGGTGAAGCAGTTGGCCTTGAGCGCTATCGGATCCAGGTTGATCTCGAGATTGAAGCGCGCCAGCTCGGTTGTGAATGCCCCCCCGTCGCCCAGCCGCTCCAGCACCTCCACCGCCACCGGCGCCGGCCGGAAGCCGCTGTCCACCAGGAACATCTCCTGCTCCAGGCCGATTCGACGCACGCCGTCCTCGATCATCCCCTCGCTGATGATCCGCTCCAGTGCGCGCAGATCCTTCAGGATGCTGCGGGTGAACGCCCGAATTGATTCTGGCTCCCGCTCGGCTCTGGCGTCGAGACCCATGGGGTCCCTCCGGGGATTTGGAGGTTTCGGAAGCTGAGGGTTGGGGTTGAGGGTTGGGGGTTGGGTGATTTCGGGATCAAGGGCAGTGGCACGGAAATACCACCTGCCGGCCGACCACAATCACTCCGAACCCGGAATCCCCCGATTCCATGCCCTCCGGTGACCTGGTCCCCGTCCCACATGGTTGGGGCGTGGGGTAACAAAAAAGCTACCGATTCCAGTTAGCACGCGAAACCCGCGCGACGGCGACTCATTCCCCACGGCTCTTTCTTCCCCGAGTCGCCGACTCCCCGAATCACCTTCGCCAATTCCCCGCACCCGGCTTCCCCAATTCAGAATCCCGACTCCGGACCTCCCAAATTCCCAGGCGACGATTTCCGCCGCTTGCGCATCTATTACAGTGGAATGAGCACCAATACCCTGGTACTGGCGGATTCTCTCATCGCGCGCGCCCGGGCTGGCGATATCGTGGCCCTGGAAAGCGTCTACCGCGCCTATCGTTCACAGGTTTACAACCTGGGGCGCCGCATCTGCGGCAACGAAGAGGACGCTGAAGATGTCGTGCAGGACACGTTCCTCGAGGTCTGCCGCTCCATCCGGAAGTACCGCGGCGATGGGTCGCTTTGGGGCTGGATCCGCCAGATCGCGGCCAGCAAGGCGCTGATGCTGATCCGCCGTGAGCGGAGCCGTTCGGCTCGCATGGTATCGGATTACGGTGTGAGTCCCGAGCTGTTGGGAACGGATCCGCCGGAACCAACGGGGCCCATCGACCTGGAGACGGCGTTGGGCCGGCTGACGCCGCTGACGCGGTCGGTGCTCTGGCTTCACGATGTGGAGGGGTACACGCACGAGGAGATCGGCGAGATGATGGACAAGACGGCCAGCTTCTCGAAGTCGCAGTTATCGCGGGCGCACAAACGTCTGCGGGAGTGGTTGGAGTGATGGTCAAGATGCGTCACCTGGAGATGCATGAACTGCTGTCCCATCGGGACGGCGAAGCGACGGCGCTCGCCCGCAAGCACCTGGAGTCGTGCGAGCCCTGCCGGAACGAACTCGAGCGTCTCCATCGGATCCGTGCGGAATTGAAGGCGTTGCCCGGCTACACGCCTCCGCGCGACCAGTGGCCGCGAATCGTCGCCGAGGTGCGCCGTCGTCGCCGGCGCCGCTGGTGGACTGCGGGAACGGCCGGTCTGGCCGCGGCGGCGGCTTTGGCCGGAATCATCTTGCTGCGCGGCGGTGGGCCGGCCGTGAACGGCACCGTGGTGCCCGCCGAGGAGGCTTGGGTGGCAGAGGCGACGAGCGGCGACCTCGGTCCGTTCATCAGGCGATCGCAGGAGCTCGAGGGCATGCTGCAAACCTATTCGCTGCAATACCGGGTCTATAACGCTCCGACGGCGATTGCGGTCTCCGCCCTCGAGGACCGCATCATCATCCTCGACCGCATGCTGCACGAGAGCCGCCAGGTCGGCGTCGACCGCCGGGTACTGGTGAACCTCTGGGATGAGCGTACTGCGACGCTGGAGACCCTTGTCGGCATCCAGTTAGGTGAAGGCCGACCTGTGGACCGGCCGGCGAGTGCGCCAGGCGGGGTTTGGCGATAGGACAGGCAAACCACACAGGGTCAAGTTTCTAAAGCTGCATTGAATCGGAGGAACATGATGAGGTGGACACAGCTATTGCTGGCGGGGGCGTTGCTCGTCGCGGGGGCCGTCGTCCCGGCGCGCGCCCAGGAGGACAGGCCCGAAGAGTGCGTGTGCCCGCGCGTCAACGTGAGCGGAGTGTGGGTTGCTCCCGGCGAGGACGTTTCACGTAACGTCTTCTACTTCGGACAACGGCCGCGGCTCGGCGTCTATATCCACACCGAGGCGAACAGTGAGACCGACAGGTACGGCGCGTTGCTCGACGAAGTGAGCGAGGACGGGCCGGCGGACAAGGCCGGCATCGAGGCCGGCGACATCATCATCGAGTTGGACGGTGAGAGCCTGCTCGAAGGATTCGAAGACTATGACCTCGAGGGGGCACCGGGCCAAGTGCTCTCCGGACCCGGCCAGCGGCTGAGCGTGCTGGCCAGAGAGCTGGAGATCGGCGATACGGTCACGGTGAAGTATCGGCGCGACGGCGATACGCACACCACCGAGCTGGTGGTCGGCGATTTCGAGGGGAGCCTGACCAGCTTCGGCTGGACGAACCGGTTCGACACGTTGAATAGCCAGATGCGAGCGCTCTCCTACCGGCTGCGGGAAGTCCCGGAGGTCCATATCCAGGGGCCCCGTAACTTCGCCATCGCCATAGGTGAGCGGGTCCCGGGGCTCGAGATGGTCGAGCTCAACCCCGATCTGGGTGAGTACTTCGGAACCGAGGAAGGCGTGCTGTTGATCAGCGTGCCGGAGGGCAACGAGCTGGGCCTTCTGGCCGGTGACGTGATCCAGACCATCGACGGCCGCCAGGTCAGGGATCCCAGCCACGCCATGCGCATCCTGCGCTCCTACGCGGAAGAGGAAGAGGTCAGCTTCGGCATCTTCCGTCAGAAGCGTTCACGCACGGTGACCGGCAAGGTCCCGGAAAACTTCCTGGGAAATGCCTGGGGAATAAGAACCCGCGAGCCGTGATTGGGAATCCATCAATCGCGATATCGGGAATCGCAGCTGGGGATTCTCGATCGTTGAGGTTTCGAAGTTGATTCGGGGATTCCGGGATTCGGGGTGGTAGGGAGCTAGGGAAGGGCGACGACCCTTCGCGGCTCCCCAAATCCCCGAGCCCCGGAATCCCCGAATCAACTTCGGCCATTCCCACTCATCCAGCTCCCCAATTGCGATTCCCGACGTCCTACCTCACACTTCCCCAACTCCCATAAACACATCTGCCGGTCCCCGCGTATATCCGTCAGAGGACCGGGGAGGGACCATTGGAGGAGAAAGAACTCAGAACGCTGGCTGTTGCCTGCCAGGCTGGGGATCAGGGCGCCTTTCGGGTACTGGTCGAATCGCTTAGCCGCACGCTCATCGCCATGGCCTACCGCTACAGCGGCGACTGGGAGTGGGCCCGCGACCTGACCCAGGAGACCTGGGTCAGAGTCCACAAGCGGATCGGCAGCTGGGACCCGCAGCGCTCGTTTAGAGCCTGGCTGTACGCGGTACACCGGAACGGCTGTCTGAGCCATCTGCGCAAGGCGTGGGTACGGCGTGAGGTAACCCCGGGCGATGAGGAAGTTGCGGCCGCCATCGACTTCGCCTCGGAAGCGGCCGGCCCCGAAGAGGACCTGGAGCGTCGCGAATTCCAGCGGCGCTTGATGGCCGCCCTGGACCAGCTCAGTGAGGGCCAACGCCAGGCCTTCGTTCGGGTCGATGTCGAGTGTAGAGACCAGAACGACGTGGCGCAGGAATTGGGTATCAAGAACGGTACGCTGAGAGCCACGCTGCATTTCGCGCGCAAGCGTCTGGCAGCGGCTCTCGGGAGCAGGGAGGAATCGTGGTGAAGAACAACATCGATTGCCAGGTCTTCCAGGACCAGCTGGACTCGCTTAAACAGGGTGTCCTCTCCGACGACGGCATCGCTCAGCTGCAGCTTCACGCCGCGTCATGCCCAGAGTGTGAAACCCTGCTCGGCTTGCACGAGCACCTGAGCCTGGCCTCGCTGGAGGATCTCGAGGCGGCCGTTCCGGATCTCTTCGTGGCTTCCATGTGGGATCGCGTGCAGGCAGACATCGCCACGCAGACCGCACCAGATCGTCGTTTCGGGAACTGGCATCGCTCTCGCTGGTTGGTGCCCGCCCTGGCCGCCGCCTCCTTGCTCCTCCTGGTCTCCACCGCTTTGCTGCTTGGTGAGCTGGGTCGCCTGCGTGGCCGCGAGCAAGTTCTCGTGCAGCGAGTCACCGAGCACGAGCAGCGACTGGCCGACCTCGAACTGACGACCGCCAGCGGCAATGCAACCCGAGCAGCCAACCTCGCCAGTCGCAGGGTGCTGGAACGGGTCCTGTCGCGCCGCGAGAGCGTCAGCATCGGCGAGCTGGGCGAGATCCTGGAAAGACTGCCGGCCGGCACGACGGTCGTGAGCACCTCCGGGATGGAAGCGTTGGTCGGTAACCTCTCGTTCCGGGCGAGCCCTGCATGGCGCGCGGTTCGGAAGGAGATCGACGTAGAAGGCGGCGTCGATGCCGGCGAGTTGCTACATGTGCTCGAGGCGTTGGATGTCGACCCGGCGACGCGGATACCATCGGCACGTCTGCTCGCCGTCGCACGAGGTCAGGCTTACTCAGGCCGCTCGTGACTTCACGATAGGGAAGGGAGATTCTCATGAAGTGGATAGATCGATATCAACGCGTTGCCGTTGCCGTCCTGGCCTCGACCCTAGTCGGAATCGGCGGATGCATCGAGTATACGGTGGAGACGACGCTCAATCCCGACGGGAGCGGCCTCCGCAGCGAGAAGATGGTCATCTCCAACAGCGACGAGATCGAATACGAGATGTCCGCCAGCCAGTTCGAGTACTTGATGGGCGTCCGCGGGACCGGCTGGTCGCATGCCCGCGAGGTCGAGGGCGACGACACGGTGGATGTGCTCAAGCGTGAGGCCCCTGTCCGGAACCTGGCGTCGTGGGAAGATGTGAGCGGCAGCATACACATAAGGGGAGCTACGACCGTCACCGCCGATACCAGGGTGGGCCGCATCGAATTGGGCGGCGTTCAGTTCTTGAATTCGGTCAAGGTCGAGACCGGCAGCGTGCTCGGAAAGACCTCATACACGTATCGGGAGACATTCCACTGGGATAACCTCCTGGATGCGATTGTCGAATCGTACCTCGGCTTCGTCAGAGAAGCGGTGGAAGAACGGTACCCGGAACTGAGCTCCGAGCAGACCGGCGAGATCGTTGCGTTTACCCGGGGGCAAATCTGGGCGTTGATTGATCAAGGCTTGCTCGACAAGGGTGGCGAAGAAGAAGAACGAATGCTGTCAATCTTCATCGACCGAACGGCCACGCAGACGATGGAGATCGCGCGCCATAGCTACCCTGATGCGGATGAAGAGTCCTTCCGCAATTTTCTCAGACGGCTCGTCGACGACGACGATGAGAGGCTGTCAGATTTCATTGACGGACAACTGCCGGGCGTCAATCTCGCGACAAGCACTGAGATCATCTTCAGACTGAAGATGCCGGGTCGAGTGACCGCCACGAACGCCGACGAACGCGAAGAGGGTATGCTGATCTGGAAGTTCGGCCCCGGCGATGCGCTGGTCGATCCGGTGGAGCTCTTCGCCGAATCGGTGATCGAAGACGGATCGGAACCTTAGGCGACCGCCCGCGGCTCGGCCAGGATGCGCTCGAAAGCGCGGCGCACGTACACCGGCACCATGGCGCGCCGCCACTCGATCTCCACGATGAGGTTGTCCAGCGGGTTGCACTGCCGATAGGCCTGCTGGGCAACCTCCTCGATCACATCCGGCGCGAGTTTCCTTCCGATCGCCAGCTTCTCCAAACCGCCGACTACGCGCGGCTTGGCGCCGAGCGCCGCCACCACCAGCGAGATAGAATCGACGGCCGCGCCGTCATTCAACGTCAAAGCCAGCGCGATGCCCAGCAGCGGGAAATCCACTGACTGGCGCTCCCGCACCTTCATATAGACAGCCCTCGAGCCGGCTTCGCCGTGCGGGACGCGAACGCGCGTTACGATCTCGTCGCGCTCGAGCTTCTTGTTCCAGATCCCGTCGGCCGTAAAGAAATCGCGCAGCGGCTCCGACCGCACGCCAGCCGCAGAAGCGATATCGATCGCGGCGCCCAGCGCCATCAGGATGGGCGGCGTATCAGCGGAGTGGGCGGCCACGCACTTCGTGCCGCCTTTCACCACGTGGCACAGGTCGCCGTCTTTCTTCAAACAGAAACCCAGCGCATCCCGCCAAAAATACGATTGGTTGTAGTACGTGCAACGGGTGTCGAGGCAGATGTTGCCGCCGATCGTTCCCTGGTTGCGGATCATCGGGTGAGCGATCGCCTGCGCGGCTTCCGCCAGGGCGGGGAAGAGTTCCTTCACGAGCGGATGCGTCGCGACATTGGTCAGCGTCTCCGCTGCGCCGATGACCAGCTCGCCGTCACGCTCTTCGATCCCGTGTAGCTCGTTGACACCCTTTAGTGCCACGAGGTGCCCGGGTGTGAAGAGCTTGTGCTTCATGTTGGGAACGAGATCGGTACCGCCAGCGATGGACATCACGTCGCCTGCGTGCTCCCGCAACAGCTCGAGAGCTTCCGCCAGCGTTGTTGGCCGGTGGTAGACGTAGGGGTGCAGTCTAAGCATTAGGAAGCAGCATTGATCGTTAGTCGCCAGCCGCTGAGAGTGCTGCCCGACTCTTCCACGCGGCCAGCTCCCCCGCCTTTTCTCTTGCTCCCCGATCCCGAATCGCCCGCCACACTGCCGGCGGCGAGAACGGAAGCCGGTCCATCCGCACCCCCACCGCGTCGTATATCGCGTTGGCTATGGCCGGTATCGAAGGGTGCAATGGCCCTTCTCCCGCCTCCTTCGCCCCGTACGGCCCTTCCGGGTCGATCGACTCGATGATCAACGATTCCATCTCCGGCGTATCGAGGCTGGTCGGGATCTTGTAGTCGAGAAGCGACGGCGCGTTGTGCAGCCCTGTCTCCTTGAATACGTGGGCCTCCATGATGGCCTCGGCAAAGCCCATGTAGGCCGACCCTTCCATCTGTCCCTCGACCAGCACCGGGTTGAGGGCGCGTCCGCAGTCGTGGGCGATCCAGATCTTCTGGACCTCGACGAACCCGGTTTCCGGGTCGACCTCCACCTCCGCTACGTGGGCGGTGAACGAATAGGCCGGCGATGAACCGATCGTTCCGCCCCGGTACTCACCGTGTATGTCTTTCGGCGTGTTGTAGTAGCCCGTGGCGCCCAGCGTCCCGTACCTGGTCTCTGCCAGGTTGAACGCTTCCGAGATCGGCATCTTCTGCGCCGTGTCCTTCGCGTCGAAAGCCCAGCCGCCCGCCAGCGCCACCTGCTTCGCTTTCGCGCCCCACGACTCGGCAACCGCTTCTCGCACTTGCTTCTTGATCTTGCGCGCCGCATCGATGCAGGCGTTGCCGCACATGAACGTGACCCGTGAGGAATAGGCGCCCAGGTCGACCGGTGTCAGGTCGGTGTCCGCCGACAGGATGCGAACGTAGTCGAGCGGTACGCCCAGCTCCTCGGCGACGATATAGGCTAGCATCGAGTCGGAGCCCTGGCCGATCTCGGAGGCGCCGCTGAATACGGCCACCCGGCCCGAGCGATCCACCTGCAGCTGCACCGCTGACTGCGGCATCTCGTTCGGGTAGATCGGGTAATTCGTTCCTGAGATGTAGCACGAGCCGGCCACTCCTACGCCGCGGCCGTACGGCAGCCGCCGGTACTTGTTTGTCCATTCCGACGCGCGCTCCGCTTCGGCCAGGCACTCCAGGAATCCGTTGGAGGTTACGCGGAACTCGTTCACTGTTCGTGTGTCGGCCCCAAGCAGGTTGCGGCGGCGTATCTCGATCGGGTCGATGTCCAACGCTTCGGCGATCTTGTCGAGCTGCACCTCGATAGCGAAGCGCGGTTGTACCGAGCCATGCCCACGCTTCGGCCCGCAGCACGGCTTGTTGGTGTAGACGCGAGTCGATTCGAAGCGGTACGACTCCATCTGGTAGGGCGCCGTGATGAGCTGCCCGGAGTAGTACGTGGTGACCAGCCCGAACGACGAGTAGGCGCCACCGTCCAGGATGGTTTCCGCGTTCACCGCCTTGATCCGACCGTTCCGGTCGGCGCCCGTCGCGTAGCGCATCAGCATGGGATGGCGGCCGCGATGGGCGTAGAAGACTTCCTCCCGCGTGTAGAGAATCTTCACCGGCCGGCCTGTGATCATCGACAGCTTGGCGACGCAGAACTCGAGGTCGAAGGGCTCGGACTTGCCGCCGAACGCGCCGCCGATCGGCGGTTGAACGACCCGGACCCTGGCGACGTCGAGGTCGAGCACGCGGGCCAATTCGCGGTGCAGATAGTGAGGCACCTGGGTGGCCGACCAGACGGTGAGGGATCCTGCGGCATCCTGGTAACCGATGGCACAGTGCGGCTCGATAGCCGTGTGCGTTGTACCCTCGAAGAAGTATTCGCCTTCGACGACAACATCGGACGCGGTCAGCATCGCCGCTGCATCACCGAACTCGAGCTTGACGTGCTTGGAGATATTACCGTTACCGCCGGGCTTCACCGGCTCGTGGATCGGCGTCTCGGGATGGTCGAGGGCCTCCTCCGGGTCGAGCAAGGCGGGCAAGACCTCGTACTCCACGTCGATGAGGTCGAGGGCCGCGTTCGCCGTGTCTTCATCGATCGCCGCTACCGCCGCGACTCCGTCGCCCACGTAACGTGCCACGTCGATGCACAGCGGATACTCGTCACGCGTCCACGGGATGATCCCGTAGGCTACCGGCATGTCGCTGCCCGTGACCACCGCGTGCACGCCCTCCAGTTCCAGCGCCCGCGTGACATCGATGGACAGGATCCGGGCGTGGGCGTGCGGGCTGCGCAGTATCTTCGCGTGCAGCATGCCGGGCAGGGCGATGTCATCGGTGTAGACCGCTCTACCGGTGGATTTGGCGAGCCCGTCGGTGCGCCTGAGTCGCCGGCCGATCACCTGGAACTCGCGCTCGACCGCTGCGCGTAGCTCCTCTTCGCTAAGCGCGCCCTCGGTCTGCTTGCGGCGAAAGTCTTCGAGCTTCATCGGCCGGCTCGCTGCGACTGTTTCTGGCCCGCGCGCGCCGCTCGCTCGACCGCCTCGTAGATCTTCGTGTATCCGGTACAGCGGCAGAGGTTTCCGGACAGGGCGCTGCGGATCTCGTCGTGCGACGGGTCGGCGTTTTCGGCCAGCAGCGCTGCCGCCGACATCAGGATCCCCGGCGTGCAGAACCCACACTGGGCGGCGCCTGTCAGGTCCAGCGCCTCCTGCAACGGGTGCGTGCCGTCCGCTCCCGCCAGCCCTTCGATCGTAGTGATCTCGGCACCGATCGCTTCTTGGACCGGTAGGATGCACGCCAGCACCGGCGCGCCGTCCAGCAGGACGGTGCAAGCGCCGCAGTCACCCTTGTCGCAGCCCTGTTTGGATCCGGTAAGCCCAAGGATGTAGCGTAGCGTCTCGAGCAGCGTGTAGTGGCTTGGCACGCCGACTTCACGCGTGTCCCCATTGACTGTCAGGACGATCGGCTCGATCAACGCTCCTCCAGCCAGCGGCGTGCCTCGTCGATGTCGCGGAAGACGCGCAGCATGATCTGTGTCGGTTCTGCCAGGATGGAGGCCATGCGTGCCATGCCGTAGCGCACGGTCCCCGATTCGACCAGCGCGGCGCGGGTGCCCCTGAACAGCTCACCGGCCTCTTCCATCCGGCCGACCCAGGCACGCACGAAGGCGATGGGCAAGACGGTCTCCAGCTCGCGGTGATCGCTCAGGATCTTCATTCCCGAGTGGAAGCGTGGGTCGGCGACGATCGCATCGTAGGTCGCCAACGCCTCCCGAGAAGTGATCTTGCCGCTTGCGGAGACAACTATGTAATCGCGGTCTTCGTCGATCTCGTAGGTGAACGGCACGGTGCCTTCCGCTCTCCGTCGGTTGAGATCTCCCGGCTCCAACGTTGGCTTTCGCGTCGGGTCGGCAGGTCACGAGGTAACCAATCGTAAGCCCTGCTTTAGGTGAGCGTCAAGCTTGGGGCGCCCCACACGCTTACGTTGACGGGAACATCTTGGCCACGCGTCGTGGTTTCCTTTAGAATCAGGGAAATCGTCCAGATGCAGGAGCGATACAGGAGGATAAGACGATGCGTCAACCCGGTTCCCAGTTACTCCGTACCATTAGGGCATGCGCTCTACTCGGCTTCGTCGTAGCGACCGGCTCGCCGGCTAGCGCGCCTGCGCAGCCGGCCCAGCCAGCCGTCCAGGGTGACCGGGTGTTGACGCTGACCGACACGCTGCCGGCGGGAGTGGGCGGGGTGGCGGTGGACCGAATGGGAATGATCTACGTGGCCGACTTTCGAGAGACGGTCTGGAGGGTAACGCCTGACGGTCGGGCTGAGGTGTTTGCCTCAGGGCTCTACGGCGCTTCCGGGAATGCGATCGATTCGAAGGGCAACCTGCTGCAGTCCAGTTTCTTCGGCAACTACATCAGCCGGATCGATCGCCACGGCGGCCAGGAAATCCTCGCCGACGGACTCTTGGGGCCGGTAGGCATTGCTGTCGATGCCGAGGACAACCTCTACGTCTGCAATTGCCCGGCCAACACGGTGAGCTTCGTCACTGGCGCGGGCCAGGTCTCCACCTTCGCCGAGAGCGATCTTCTCAACTGCCCGAACGGTATCACTCGCACACCGGACGGCGTCCTCTTCGTGGTCAACTTCAGCGACGAGCGCATGCTCAAGATCACGCCCGATGGTGCGGTGAGCGAGTTCGCCGTCTTACCGGGTGGCGGCAACGGGCACGTCACTTTCGCCCGCGGCGACCTGTACGCCACCAGCTTCCAGGGCAACCGGATCTACCGCGTCTCGCTGGATGGACGTGTCGATCTGATCGCGGGCACCGGCGCCTTCGGCGAGCGAGACGGCCCGGCGCTCGAGGCGACCTTTACCTTCCCCAATGGTATCGCGGCCGGTCCCCAGGGCGACCGTTTGTACGTGAACGACTTCATCAACCGCTACCCGCCGACTGTCGAACTTCCTCCCCAGCCGCTCAGTCTAATCCGCCAGGTAAAGCTGGCCTCGATTTCCGACGTCATGGTCGGTGCGCTTCAGGCCGGCGGCGTCGACGCGATGGTGGAGGCCTACCAGGGTTGGAAGACGAACTCGGCGACGTCAGGCATCTTCACCGAGGTCGAAGTCAACCGCCTGGGCTACCAGCTCATCGGGCGCGGCAATCTCCCGGCAGCCATCAAGGTTTTCGAGTTGAACGTCGAGTCCTATCCCAACTCTTGGAACGTTTACGATAGCCTCGGCGAAGCGTACATGAACGCCGGCCAGACCGAGCGCGCGATCGAGCAGTACGAGAAGTCGCTGGAGATGAACCCGGGAAACGCGAACGCCGCCCAGATGCTCGAGAAGCTGCGAGGCAACTGAATCAGGCCTGCGATGGCGACTCCCGAGCTCGAGCGCGAAGGCATTCCGCCAGCCGTCTGGCTCTTCCTGGTGCTGGCGTTCGGCATCAGTTGGGCGACCTTCGGCATCCGCCGTGCTTTCGCCTGGCCCGACCCCGTCGACGAGGTCCTTCGACTGACGGTCAAGTTCGGGCCCAGCCTGGCCGGGTTGATCGCCGCTTTCGCCGTCGCCGGAGTTGCTGGCCTTCGCGACATCGTCCGCCGGCTGGTCCCGTTCGGGTTCAGGCCGGCCTGGGCCGCCTTCGCCCTCATCACGCCCGGGCTGATTTTCGCCGCGGCATTGGCCCTGCGCGGTCTGTTGGGTGGAGACCTGACCCGGTCGGATCTCGTTGGTTGGGCGGCGGCTGCTGCGTTCCTTGCACTTCTGGCCACGCGTTTCTTCGCTGGCGGCGGCCTGGGCGAGGAGTTGGGCTGGCGCGGCTTCATGCTCCCCTACCTGTTGCCGCGGATGGGAGCGCTGTGGGCGAGCGTTGTGATCGGCGTGGCACACGGGCTATGGCACCTTCCTGCCTACGGTGCCGTGGTGATCGTCCTCACAGCGCTGACCGTGGCCATGGCGATCATCTTCACCTGGATGTATCAAGGAACCGGCGGCAATCTCTTCTTGCCAGCACTGATGCACGCCTCAGGCAATGCCAGCCTACCGTTTCTGGAACGACTGTATCCAGAGCTCGACAACGACGCGCTGCTCGTCCTCCTATCGATAGCGCTGTGGGCTGCACTCGCCGCTGCTGTTGCTTGGGGTAGGCTGGATCCTGAGGGAGTGGAGCGCAGTCGTTGAGCGGAGCTGGTGTTAGCGACCCTGGCGTACGGCTGTTGCCGTACGCGCAGGGGAGGCCGAAGCGAAACGACTGCGCTTCATTCCCGCTCAGTTCGCCGTTCCCCGCTGTTACTTAGCGGAAAGCGAGCCCGCGAAAGCGACCGCCAGGCCGACCCAATCGTTCAGGCCCTTGTCGGATGTCACGCCCTTGGGCGCGACGAAGACGAACCCGGTCAACGGCTTACCGGTGAAATCCATCGGGCGAGCGTGCGGCCGGCTCAACGCCTCGTCGTAACGTTCTGCGCCTACCCGCAGCATCAGGTCCTCACCGGCGACACCGCAGCACATGTTGCCGTTGATCAGGAAAGACAGACCGCCGAACATCTTCTTCTCGGTAACGGTATCCTGCTCGGCAAGCGCATCGCGGACGCGCTGGGCCAGGTCTTCGTCGTAGGCCAAGGGTCAACGGTCGGTTAGAGACATCGAATCACTCTACCAGGTTCGCCACGGGTCAACGAAAACGATCCCACTGTGTCGGCGCTCTCCGTCAGAATCACGGTGAGTTCCATATGGCTGCCGCGTACCTGGCCCGCGTAGCGAGCCGGGTGCTCATCGGGAATCTCACCTTCTCGGATGGGGCCACCATGCCCGCGGATGTACACACCCGCTACGTCGAAGCGACCGCTGCCGTCGAGACGCAACGCCTTCTCTATAGTGCCAAGGGCACACTCGAACTCGAGCCTGACGCTGTCCTCGAATACGAAGAGCTCCAGGTGCCTGCCGCCCCAGGTCCCCGACAGATCGGGTCCGGTAGTCTCGCCGGCGCATGCCATAACGCCGAAGAGCCCCGCCAGGAGGGCAATGATGAAGGACTGTTTCATGACTGCCTCGCGCTCCTGCACTCCAATGCGTGCTTCAAGAATACCGCCCGCTGCGGGATCGGACCAGCTTCTACGGCGGCACTCAGTTGCCCGGCGCCTGCCAAATCACTCCGCCCTCATCGTCATAGAAGGTGAGCGTCCCGCTCTGCTTCAGATAGAGAACCGCGGCGCCCTTCGCTTCCGGGCCGTGCAGGGCGAAGCCGCCGCCGCCGTGGGCGAATTGAGCGACGCCGATCCGGGTATCACCGGCCGCGTCACGCAGGTAGAGGGCGGTCCCCTCTGAGTCGTGGCCCAGCGAGACCCGGGCGACCCCCATGTCGTCGTAGAGCAGCAGTGCCGGGCCGCCGTCTGTGATCTTGAGCTCGGCTCGCACGGCGCCCCCGGCATCCACCAGGGCGAACGACTCGGCCGTCACCGTTTCGGGCGCCGCTGGCGGTGCTAGCCTCCAGGCGACGATCGCCAGAGCGATACAGACAAAGGTCAGGTACCTCCAGCGGCGGTTCGCCGCCTCGATGGCGGCAAACCGCTCCTCTACGCTGGTCATGTCGTACACAAGCACGAGGGCCACAGCCAGCCGAAAGTCCCGGCGGTGAGCAGGCCGTACACGAGACCATCGAAGGTCGACTTCAGGGTCGAGG
>JBDHHX010000049.1:0-14179 GCA_039589155.1 Gemmatimonadota bacterium
TCCAGCAGCTACCAAGCTCAAGCTCGATATTCCAGAAACCCTGGAGGTGATCGATGGCAAGCTCGGTCAAATCGAGGATCTCCTCGGCTCGGCCAATGGCTAGATGTATCCTGGCAGGAACCTTCGTCTGCTGCCTGAAGTTCGCTATGGCAGTAACACCGGCGATCGCGCAGGACCGTGCAGAGGGTCCGTCAATAGACGACCTGGCATGGCTGACCGGATGTTGGGTGATGTCGACAGAGGGCCTGTCCATCGAGGAGTACTGGATGCCGCCCAGCGGCGGTACGATGCTCGGGATGAGCCGAACCGTCAGGGAACGGCAGACGATCGGCTACGAGCTGCTGTTGATTCGGGAGACCGACTCGAGGTTGGTCCTCGAGGCGCACCCATCGGGCCAGGCAACGGCCGAGTTCGTTGCCACCTCGTCGAGTTCCGAGCGCGTGACCTTCGAGAACCCGCAGCACGATTTCCCGCGCCGCATCAGTTACTTCCAGGTCAGCGCCGATTCGCTCCGCAGCGAGATCGACGATGGCGAAGGCGGCGAAGCGATCGAGTTTCCCTACCGCCGTACGCCCTGCGGCCGCTAGATACCGAGCTCCAAGATAAGAGAGGAATCATGGCGACCTTGCCTGAGAGCAGCATTCGTATCGCCGTCATCTGTGGAAGCGTTCGCCCAAACAACAACACGGCGAAAGCCGTTGCGGTCCTTGCCGACGAATTTGCCGGCCAGCCCGATGTGGAAGTCGACATCATCGATCCGGGCGAGCTGGACCTACCGCTCCCAGGCCGAGGGGACGGAAAAGCAGAAGGCCCTGCGAGACTCCGTGAGGCGGTCGGTGCGGCTGTGGGCGTGGTCTTCGCCACACCGGAATACCACGGAAGTTTCTCCAGTGTCACGAAACTGGTGATCGAGAACATGGGCTTCCCTTCGGGGATCGCGGGCAAGCCGGTGTCGCTGCTCGGCGTGGCCGCAGGCTCGATCGGTGCCATCAAGTCATTGGAGCAGCTTCGCGGGGTCTGCTCCCACGTTGGCGCGATCGTGCTGCCCGGTCCGGTTTCCATAGCCAACGTCCGTGAGAAGTTCGACGCGGACGGCAACTGCCTGGACCCGGCTGTAGAGAAGAGGATCCGCGGTCTGGCGGGTGATTTGTTGGACTACGTCCGACAGCACAGTTGTCCGCGCCACGCGCTGGAAGCTATGGTGCGGGAAGCTTAGCCGGCCAGGAGACGGGTCATATGGAAGAAGGACCTCACAGCAAGGCCGTATCGGAGACCGTCGGACAGCTTGCCGCACGATGGGCCCAGGCTGACAAGCAGATTCTGCGGAAGGTGTTCCCCCTGCTTTCCGTGGGTCGGCCCGTGCCAGTCTCGCTAATTGCGGAGGCAACCGATCGCGAACCGGCCATAGTCGAAGCCGCACTCGAGGCGGGCCGGGCCGGGCGTGATAAGGAGGGGCGGGTCGTGGAGCTGTCTGGGCTCATGCTCAGCCCGACCATTCACCGAGTTCAGATCGACGATGTAGCACTTTTCAGCTGCTGTGCCTTGCTCGCACAGCTCGTCCCGCAGCTGGTCGACCGTGCGGTTACGGTGGAGTCGATCGATCCGGTCAGCCGCCGTATCGTTCGGCTGACGATTACGCCGCAGCGCCTGGCCGCGGTCGAGCCCGCCGGCGCGGTGGCGAGCTTCGTCTCTACAGAGCCGGGCGCGCTGCAGGGCGACGTAGGGGCACTCTTCTGCTGCCACGTTCGCCATTTCGCGTCCGCAGAGTCGGCCGGCGCGTTCGTGGCGGCCGACCGCCGACGCTACCTGCTGAGCATCGATGACCTGCAGGCGGCTGCTCAAATGCTGTACCGGGAGGCCTGGGCAGCTTAGACAATAGCAGATAACGTTTAATCCCGACCTTCGCGTGAGATCTGAAGTGCATGCCGTGACTGGAGCCTTCGGCTACTCCGGACGATACATCTGCCGACGTTTGATCGATGCCGGGCGTCGCGTGATCACGCTGACGAATTCGCTCAACCGCGACAATCCGTTCGGAGATCGAGTGCAAGCTTACCCCTTCAGCTTCGATGACCGTGGAGCGCTCACCAAGTCGCTGAGCGGAGTCGAAGTTCTGTACAACACCTACTGGGTCAGGTTCAACCACCGTGAGTTCACCTTCGCCAGGGCCATCGAGGATACCCTGTCGCTGTTCGGGGCGGCGCGCGAGGCCGGTGTGCGGCGGATCGTGCACGTCAGCATCACGAACCCGTCAGAAGACTCCGACCTCGAGTATTTCCGAGGCAAGGCGAAGCTGGAGGCGGCGCTCCGCGATTCCGGACTGTCTCATTCGATCCTTCGGCCGACGGTGCTCTTCGGAAAAGAGGACATCCTCATCAACAACATCGCGTGGATGCTGAGACACCTTCCGGTATTTGGGGTCTTTGGCAACGGTGAGTACCGACTCCAGCCGATATACGTAGACGATTTGGCGAAGCTCGCCGTGGAACACGGTGGCCGCGAGGACGACGTTACCGTGGACGCAATTGGACCGGAGACCTTTACGTACAGAGAGCTGGTCACGCGAATTGGCGAGATCATCGGCAAGCCGCGCCGTGTCGTTTCGGTTTCTCCGACGGTTGGTTACTACTTTGGGCGCATAATCGGCAACCTGCTCGGTGACGTGATCGTGACGCGAGATGAGATCGAGGGGCTGATGCGAGGACTGCTCTGTGTCGACTCACCGCCTACAGGCGCGACGCGGCTGACGGATTGGGCAGTCGAGCACGCCTCGACGCTGGGAGTTCGGTACGCCAGCGAACTGGCGCGGCGTGCGTCCCCAGCGCAATAATCAGGTGAGCCATGCTTTCAAGACACTACACTGAGTTGCTACAGCACATGGAGTGGGCGGACGCCCTGGCCTGGCGCTCGGTCCTGGCGCTGCCGGAGGCGCAGTCCGACAACCGCCTGCGCGACTGTCTATATCACACTCACCTCGTGCAGTGGGCGTACCTTCAGATCTGGCGCGGCGAGACGATCGACCTGCGGGACGCATCCAGCTTCGAGGACCTGCGCGACATACGTGAGTGGAGTCGTGCCTACCATAGCCAACTGCACGACTACCTGAACGAGTTCGATGCCGAGGTGCTCGAGCGCGAGGTTCGCTTCCCGTGGGCCGACCAGATGGTGGAGCAGTACGGCGAAGCGCAGGCCGCCTCGGTCGCTGAGACGATTCTCCAGATCGCCGCCCATACCACCTACCATCGAGGCCAGATCAACATGCGGCTCCGCGATCTCGGCGCCGAGCCGCCGCTGACCGACTTCATCGCCTGGATCTGGATGGGCAGACCCGCCGCCGAGTGGTGACGACGATGCAAAAGACAGGTCTTTCGCCATGACAGACACGAGTTCCCAGCTTTGGGCGGTTGCTGCCTTCACTGCCACCTACCTCATAGCGGCCCTGATCGTCGCCCTCGTGCAGGGCAACCTCGAATTCCTCTTCTACATCGCGGTCATGCTGATCTTGATGGGCTGCGTGTGGATCGTCCATCGTCACGTCGGCCTGAGCTCAGGTGTGCTCTGGGCACTCAGCCTGTGGGGCCTGGCGCACATGGCGGGTGGGTTACTGGTCGTTCCCGGCGGCTGGCCCGTGAGCTCGGAGAGCCGCGTGCTCTACACGCTGTGGTTGATACCCGGACGACTGAAGTACGACCAGGTCGTGCACGCCTATGGATTCGGCGTGACGACCTGGGTCTGCTGGCAAGGAATACGTTCGGTCATCCAGCGAAGAGGCGGGACCGCGGTGCCGACGTTCGGCTTGATGGTACTGTCGGCGGCGGCCGCCCTGGGGTTCGGCGCGTTGAACGAAGTGATCGAGTTCATCGCCACGCTGCTGGTACCCGAGACGAACGTCGGCGGCTACCGCAACACCGGTTGGGATCTGATCGCGAACCTGTGCGGAGCGACCATCGCTGCAGCGCTCATCTGGATCCACGCGCGAAGGTCGACCAGCGCGAGCGTCATCCTGCTCGCGATGCTCAGCGCCGCCTGCCTCGGATGCTCAGCGGCCTACACCGTGAACTCCCATGACTACACGTATCATGCGGCGGACGCTGAACCCCAGTGGCACAAGACGAAGAACGTCCACGTATGGAAGAAAGATGCGGCCGGCCACTGGAAGTTGCATGTAGACATCTGGAACAGCGACGTTCCGATGGACGAGTTTTCAAACGAATAGGCGCCAGACCAGGCGAATGCGATGAACTCCAATCGAATCCTCCCTGCCGCCCTGCCGCTTCTCGTGGTGCTGGGCACGGCGTGCGTTGATTCACAGGCGACCCACAGCGAACGGCAACAGGTCATCGTTCAGCCGGTCCGGGTCTCCCAGCAGGTGGCAGTCGACCCGGACGACCCGGCGATCTGGGTCAATCCGCTCGACCCCGAAGCGAGCCTGGTTCTCGGCACGGACAAGGGGGATGGCGCCAGCACGGACACGGTTGGGCGTGGTGCCCTCTATGTCTTCCATCTCGACGGATCGATCGATGAGCAGAGGACGGTTCGCGGCCTCGCTCGCCCGAACAACGTCGACGTCGAGTATGGTCTGAGCTTTGAAGGGTCTACGATCGACATCACGGCCGTCACGGAGCGATATGCCAACCAGATCCGCGTGTACCGCCTGCCCGACATGGAACCGATCGACGGCGGCGGCATCCCGGTATTCGAAGGAGAATCTCTCCGCGCCCCGATGGGGATCGCCCTCTACAAGCGCGGCGGGGATGGGGCCGTCTTCGTGATCCTGAGCCGAAAGAGTGGTCCGCAGGACGGTGGGTATCTGTGGCAGTACCGGCTCGAGGACACCGGTGCCGGGCACGTGACAGGCACGAAGGTGAGGGAGTTCGGGCTCTGGAGCGGGATCGGCGAGATCGAGGCGATCGCGGTGGATGATGCGCTCGGTTACGTGTATGCCGCCGACGAGAGGTTCGGAATCCGGAAGTACCACGCGGACCCGGTGGCGGACAACGCTAACGCAGAGCTGGCGTTGTTCGGAACCGCCGGCTACGCGGGTGACAGGGAGGGGATCGCCATCTACGAAGCCACCGACAGCACGGGCTACCTGCTGGTGGCGGATCAAGCGGGCGACGCGTTCCACATCTACAGGCGGGAAGGTGGACCTGCCGGTCCTCATGATCACCAGCGGATTCGTACCATCCGCCTGGCCACGACGCACAGCGATGGATCGGAGGTCACAAGCAGGTCGTTGAGCGGCGACTTCCCCGGCGGCCTCTTCGTTGCCATGTCAGATGACAGGACGTTTCACTTCTACTCCTGGCTGGCGATCTCGGCTGGGTTACCGAGCACGGCTGCCGGCCAGAATGGGAGGTGAGTATCGATATGCGGAACGCGCAAAAGACCATCCGCATCCTGAAGCGCCTGCTGGGTTCGCGACGCGGTTGCTACCCGAGTCGCGGAGTTCCTGGCCGCGGTTGCTATCCCCAAGGCGGCACGCGGGATCGCGGTTGCTATCCAGGTCGCCCGACCGGTCATCCTCATGTCCGAAACAGATGATCGGATAGACTCGCTGTCGATCGACCCGAAGGTCGAGTGATCGAGAGTACCTGCCCCGGCTGTGGGCTGACGATGCCAACGAGCGAGACCGCGGTCTACGACGGCTACTACAACACGACGCCGGAATGCTGGTCGGTCTATGCCGAGGTGCTGGGTGAGGACTTCGGCAACGCAGTCCGCTTCGGGAAGGTCCACCAGTTGACGGTGGAGTTGTTGGGGCTATAGCCAGGCCCAGAACTCGCGTCGCACGCTGAAGATGAACTCCCAGACACCCTGGTTGGTGAGGCCCCTGGCGACGTCGAGGCGCAGGATGTCGAAGAACAGGCCAACGCCGGCGCCGACGCTGACCAGCCAGCCGTCCGTCGGACCGGTGACCGGACCGACCCTGTTCCAGCGATCGACCGCACGCCCGGCGCTCTCACCCTCGATGCCGGCCCAACCGGCATCAGCGAAGATCGCGGCGGACAGATAGGGGCGCTTCAGCACTCGACTCACATCGATGCCCAACTCGCCGTAGATGTTGCCGACAAAGCGGTGGAAGTCGTAGCCGCGCACCGTCCCACGACCGCCGGCAGGGAATAGCCGCTGGGCCGGGATGCGGCTTCCGCCTACGGCACCGGCGGCACCGGAAAGGCGCAGCCCTACGCCGCCGACCAGGTCGGGCCAGTGCTGCTGGGCGCTGAGCGCGGCGGCCACGTACTCGAAGTCGCCGCCCACCTGCGGGCTGGCCGCATCTATGCGCAGGTCCCAACTAGCACCGCCCACCGCTTCGACGGCTACCGCCGGCGGCCGCTCCAGGCCCAGCTCGAATCGTGCGACCTCGCCGTCGTCCAGCTGACGGACCGGCCGGTAGTCGGAGAAAAGTTCCTCTGCCTCGAGCGTCGCCGACTCCCAGCGCTCCCAGGCGAGCAGCGCCCGAGCGCGCGAGGAAAGCAGCGGCCAGTTGAAGTAGAGCCTGCCGCCGCTGAACCAGTAGGGCTCCCGGTAGTCATCGCCATCGGCGAACGCGGCGATCGTGGCAACGGCACCAGAGCTGGCGGGCCATGCCGACGTGTCGTCGATGCGATCGTAGTAGCCGGCAATTCCGATTTCCATGGCGCCGGGCAGCGGAATACGAACGCGTCCCTCCAGCTCCAGTCGCTTGGCGCCAAAGGCGTAGCCACCGAGAAGCAGGAAATCGCCGCCGCGTGGCAGCCCAAAGTGGACCGCGGGCCCCAGGTAGAGTCCTTCAGCTCGGCGGAACCGGAACACGGACGAAGCTCCGGGCACCGCGAGTCGGAAGGGCGCGACCCTTTGCAGGTAGTGTTCCGAGACGATGCGGGTGGCTTCCTGGCGTATCTCTTCCAGCGATGGCGATGTGAGGGCGACATCGGGGTCCAGCGCATCGTACAGTCCCTGGTCGAACTCGAAGTTCTCCAGCGAGTCGCGGGGCATCGACGCGACGACGCCGCGAAATGGTGGGAGCGCCGTGCCGGTATTGAACTCGTAGTCGCGGATACGCAGCTCGGCCCTGATGATGCTTCCGGCGGGGAACTTGAGCAGCTCGAACTCGCGACGCAGCTCGATACCCTGCCGATAGGGGAGCCAGTACTGGTCGTGCCACATCGCGTTCTCGAGGTGGACGTTGATATAGTCCACGGTCTCGTCGATGTAGGCCGCCGCCGTGAACGTGAACTCCATCTTCACTATGTCGGCGGTCGCGCGATCCAGGTAGACCGCACCCACTATCGCGGCCAGAGATGGAACTCGCGGTCGAACCTCGAGCTTGTAGACCCGGACTTCGCGCTCCGGCATCAGCAGCGACAGCGAGTCGGCCAGTCGGTAGTCGTAGGTTTCCGCCGCCTCCGCCGCGGCCGGGTGCAGAACATCCCTCACCTCCGCACCCTCGCCCATGTGGATCCGATCGGCGTAGTTGTCCATCACCACCGTGAGGTGGTCAAGGTGATAGCGTATGTTCGTGGGCAGGACCTTCAGCTCTTGTCGGCCGACGATGAGCTGGCGCGCCCGATCCGGCGCCCGCCAGTAAAGGTCGAGAGCCAGCTGATCGGCCTTGATCAGGTGTCGCTCCGTATTCTGACCGAGATCGTAGAGGAAGTAGATGTGACCGCGGGCGTGGGCCTGGTAGTCCTGCAGGGCGCCTTCCGCGGTCCAGCGGGCGCGCCGCTCGCTGGCCCGTCCGATGAGCTCCAGGGCGCGCGGACTGTTCCAGCCGCCGTCCGCCGTCGGTTGCGATCGGAATTGGGCCGTCGCTGGAGAGGCGATCGCCAGCGCGAGGCCGAGCTGGAGGATAGCTGCGCGTAAGCGGCGGATCACTGCACCGCGGCGATCGCCTGGTCGTTCAGGGTCCAATCGTAGCTCAGAAAGTCAACCTTGTACTCGCCGGAGTCGAGAAACTCCACATCCCGGTTGAGCAAGTATCGCGACACGAACGTGAGCACGCCGTTCAGCTTCTCATCGCCAGAGAATCCCGCGTCGTCACGCGCGAATTGCGCAAAGTCTTCACCGAACCAATCAAAGATCTTCGACAGGTGGACTTGGCCGCGGTCGATCTCCAATCGGTTGAGGCGTGGATCGTTGAGGAATTGCCGGCCCTGGTCGTCCAACTGCTCGTCGAGTCGATCGCCCCGGTATGCCTCCTCCCGCAACGGCGGACAGCTGACCGCGGCGCAGACGAGCGCGAAATGGATGCGCGGCTCGTCGTAGTCGGCGCGCAGCATTGCGTGCTCGATGTCATCCAGCGTCACCTCGCGGCCCGTGACCACGTGCGTGATTCCGTCAAAGACGCCTTCGATCTGTCGAATCGAATTGTCCGGGAACGCGAACATCTTGGGGTGCGTAAGCTTCTTGAAGAAACCGGCTGATTCGATCGGGTAGTTGTCGATGATCGTCTCCAACGTGTACGCGTTGTACGCGTTCACCAGGAATGCGATTCTCTCAGCCTCGGGCCAGGCCTCGAACTGGGCCGCCGTCACCGAGGCGACCTGGCCGAGGTATTCGCCCAGCGGCGCGCGGCCGACCTTGAGCGCCGCATAGTCGACCCGTCCATCCCTGACAAAACGAACCAGCACCGTGTCGAGCGAAGAGTGGTCGAACGACTGTCCCATAGCCGGGGCCGACAGGCCCGGTCCCATCAGCGCACAAGCGAGCAGCGCTACCGTCAGTCTCATCATCGCGGGGATCCTCTCTCCTGCGAGCCGCCTTTGCTACAAACCTTGGGACCGGCGGCCGGTTCCCGCAATCACCCCCCCCAGGGCACGGCCGCCGCCCTGTGGCCTGAAATCGCTTCCGGCGCTAGAATACAGGTTGTCTCGTGCTCGTTCTTGGGGAAGTAAGAGCAACAATGATCAGGTTTTCTCCCAGGTGCGTGGCCCTGCTCCTGTTCGCGGGCGTTGGAGCCACGCCCTGTTTCGGCCAAGAAGTGCTGGTGGTCAAAGCCGGCATGTGGAGCGATCCACTTGCCCACGCACCAGTGTGGGCGGGCGAGCTTCCTCGTGGCCCCAGCGGCAGCATCTGGGACATGGGCTACGTCCCCATAATCGACGTGGCCCCCGCGATTCGGTTGCAGCCCCGTTACAATTGGACCCCTGCCCTGCAACCGCCCATCACGCCTATCGACCCGGAGCCGGAGTACTTCGGCAGGCTTGACGAACTCGACCCGATAGCCCGGCTGTACCTCACGCTGGAGATGCCGAGCACCAACGATGGCACCCTTTACTCTGCCGAGCCGGCTGAGCTCTATCAATCGGACTACGCCAAACAGTTCTTCAAGGGCTGGGCTCTGATCACGTCCGTAGAGGTGGCGCTTCTGGCGGTGACGATGGCGGCGCCCCAGGAGTGGACGGGCTGGACCGACGACTTCGTCGAGGACGGCCTCAACAACCTGCGCCGCGCCTGGAGCTCGCCGCCGGTGCCGGACGGCGATCACTGGTTCCACAACTACGTCGGGCATCCCTACGGCGGTGCCGTCTACTACAACACGGTACGCTCACAGGGGGCCGGTTGGTTCGGTTCGTTCTTTTTCAGCGCGTTCCTATCGGCGCAGTGGGAGTACGCCTTCGAGGCTGTGGCCGAGCAGCCGAGCATCCAGGACCTGATCATCACGCCGACCACCGGCGCGATGCTTGGAGAGGCCATTCACCAGGTGACACTGCGGATGAAGAGGAACGGCACCAACACATTCGAGAAGGTCTTCATCTTGCTCGCCAATCCCACCCACGTGATCATGGCGGGCTGGAACTAGAAAGATTCCAGCGCGGCAGCAGCTTGGGCCAGAGCCGGCCAATCCAGCGCAGCGAACTCTCCCTCTTTATATAGCACCCGCCCATCGACGACGGTCAGAAACACGTCGCCCGCGCCAGCTGAGTGAATTAGCGTCGCGACCGGGTCTCCCGCGGGCGTCGAGTGGGGTGTCCCCAGGCGTACGGCGACGAAGTCGGCCCGCTTGCCCGCCTGCAATGAGCCGATCCGATCGTCGAGCCCCAGGACACGAGCGCCGTCCAACGTCGCCAGACGCAGCAACTCTTCCGGGCTGAGGACCGCCGACTCACGAAGCATTCCCCTCTGCATCAGTGCCGCGAAGCGAGCCTCTTCCAGGATGTCCACACGATCGTTGCTGGCCACCGAGTCGCTGCCCAGACCCACCGCTATGCCCGCCTCGCGGAACGCGGCCAGCGGCGCCACACCGTGACCGAACCAGGCGTTGGAGATCGGGCAGTGCGCGATCGACGCGCCGTAGCCGGCGATCCGCTCGACGTCAGACGCGTCGACGTGAACGCCGTGCACCAACAACGGCCGGGTCGCCAGGATTCCCGTTTCCTCGAGCCAGCCGACCGAAGATGTACCGCTCGTCTCGATCTCGATCCCGCGCGAACCCAGCCGCTCGGCAAACGGACCGGCCCCCTGGCGGACGAACTCTTCCTCCGCTGCAGATTCGGCGACGTGAATGCAGACCGGTAACGCCTCGGCCGTCGCGTAGTCAGCCAGCGCGGCAAACAGCCGCTGCGAGACCGTGTATGGCGCGTGGGGCGAGATGCCGACGTCCACCCGGCCGTCGATCCTCCGACGCATCTGGTCGACCTTATCGCGCAGTTCGGCCAGCGCCGTCGACGCTGCTTTCGGGTCGGGGCCGAACACTTCCCTGTAGACTCGCCCGCGCAGGCCCGCCTCGACCATCGCCTCCATCAAGAAGCCGGCGTCATCCGGCGCCGCCAGACAGGTCACTCCAGCGGCGATCGACTCGGCCACGCCCAGTTTGGTGGACAGGCGCAGAGACTCTGGAGTCAGCACGTCGTACTTGAGCTCGGTCAGACGATCGAGCCAGCGGGTGAACTCGAGACCCTCGAGGCGGCCACGCAGGACCGTGAGCTCCGGGTGGGCATGCACGTTCACCAGGCCCGGGAGGATGACCGCGTCGCCCAGCTCTAGCACCGGTACGTCGGTGGCCGCGACCGTGGACCGCTTCCCCACCGCTTCGATGGTGCCGTCGGGACTGACACGCAGCGCGCCGTCGGGGATGGGCGGCTCGCTGACCGGGAGGACCCAGGCCGCCCGGTAGACGGTAGATTCCGCGCTCACTTCAAGTACCGTACGGCGTCGAGGATGGCCGGGTCGCGGCTGCGCGCCAGCTGCGGATCGACGGGACGCCGGCCCTCGATCTGCAACAGACGGTCGAGGCTGAACGAGATGACGAGCTTGTCGAACTTTAGATCGCTCTCGAGCGGAATACCCAGCGTGAGCCTGTAGGTCTGCCGGCTTCCGGCCGGTGCTGCGAAGCGAAAGCCGATCCCTACCGAGCCGCGCAGCCCCGAGTCGACGCCGAACGCAGCGCCGTTCGCCCACATCTGCCCCACGTCTATGTTGACTACCGTCCCAAGGTCAAAAAGCCTTCCCACCCGGGCGATGTTGTAGCGGTTCTCGATCCGGAAGGTCAGTCGCGAGCCGCCTGGGAAACGGTCGAAGGTGTAGCCGGCAATCTTCTCCGGACCGCCCAGCGTGAGCTGGAAGGGGACCGTCGTCTGCCAGCCGGCGCTGTAGGTGGCCGTGATCTCGTTCGTGCTCAGCGCGTTGACCACCCAGAAGTTGGTCCACTGCACGGCCGTGAAGATGTCCCGCCAGCCACCGGAATCGATGTCGTGACGCGCTTCCCCGTTCGCTCTCAATATCGAAAACCAGCGGCCCTTCACCCGCGTGCCGCCGTAAAGGTCGAGTCCTGCCAGCACGTGAGCGTCGGTCCGCGCGAACCACTCCGGCGCCACGCCGGCCAGCCCGTCGATCGATGCGCCCAACGCGATGTCCTCCACCGCCCGCAACGTCGCCACACCGCGCTGTTGGATGTAGTTCAACGCCCGCAGGCCGCCTACCAGGTTCAAACGCAACGCGTCGATGGGCTGCAGAGTCGCCGTAGTCGGCAGGTCGCCGATCGAAGGGAACGAGTCGACCAGTGCCGAAAGACTGTCCTCGAATGCTTCCGATCCGTAGCGGCTGTCCTCGAACGTGAACAGAAACCCGTACGACGCCAGCCGCGTCGATCGATCGCGCGGCGTTCCTCGAGACCGAAGCGCACCGCCGATGCCGAACGTCTTCCGTAACGTCGGCAGCCGCAGGTCGATTCTTCCGTCCGGACGGTCGCCCACGAAGTAGCGGAAGTCGTCCTCGCTGTAGAGCAGGTTCTGAAAGGCGGCCCAGTTCCCGACCAGGCCGACGAACGGGTAGGCCAGCGCCGCGCCGAATATCCAGCCCGGTGTGCCCCGGATGGCCACGAACTCCAGGTCCCAACGGGTCGCGAACGCCTGCGGATCCACGTAACGCAGCAGCCAATCGTCGCTACCGTCCCGGATAAGGTACGCCAGCTCCAGCGTCCTGCCGCGACCCATCAGGTTCGTCTCGCCCAGGCTCACGCCGCCGAACGCGAACCCCTCACCGAAGTTGAATCGCGGCTCCAGCCGCAGCGACCAGTCGTCCGTGGTTGTTACGACGACGTCCACGTCACCGTCCGGCCTCGGCTCCGCCACGACCGTCACCGACTCCAAGAAGCGGAACTCGCGGATCAACCGCTCGCTCTCCGTCAGGTTCAGGCGATCGACACAATCGCCTTCCTCGAACAGCAGCTCGCGCCGGATGAGCGACTCTTTGGTTTCAGTGTGGACCCAGTCCGCCACGTCATACACGGCACGAGAGAATCCGCTGGCGCTGTCCCTGCCCTCGTCGTTGCCGAAGATCGGATGCCGGATCACCGTGATGCTGGCGATGCGTCCGTCCGCACACTCTTCCGCCTCCTGCCCCCAAACCACGGGCGCATGGCATAGAAGAATCCCGAAGGCGCCTGCCATCGCGAGCGCCTTCGCTACTCGTGATGCTTTTTTAGGGGTGTGGGTCGCCCGCTCAGTCAGACGACCCGAACAGATCTTCTTGGCCAGGTGAAGTTTCCTCGTAGCCGATCAGGTGGCGCAGCCGATCCTCCCAGCGGCTCAGATCCACACCGCCTTCGTGCAGCAGCATGCGCCTCAATACTGGGGAAAAGCCGGACAGATCCTCTAGCATATCCGATACCGCCGAACGCAGCTCGCCGCTCCTGAATTCCTCGTCGCTCACCGCCATATCCCGACGGATCGCTTCTTCCGAGCGCGATGCCGTGATCGGCTCCGTCAGCGTCGCCACATGCACGTGCGTTCGCCGACCCGGTCCACGTTCGTCCTCAATCGGAACCAGTCCCACGATCTGGTCGGATCGCCAGTACTTCCCATACCCCAGATGAACCAGCCGGTTCGGCTTGATGTCCACGGTCGGCCTCCGTATCGGACGAGTCTCTGTGACGGCTGCCTAATAGTCTTATCAGCAGGGAGTTCGGGCAAGCCATTGGCCATTTCGCTCCCACCAAGGGGTTGACACATACATATATCCATATATCTTGACCCCAGACAGGAGCGTTCAGATATGAAGCCGAACCCGGACAAACTCAGCAGCGAAGCCGTTGAGGCCGCCGCCCTGATGCTCAAGTGCATCGGCCACCCGATCCGCTTGCAGATCATCGAGCTGCTGGACCGGCGCGGCGAGCTGATCGTTACAGCGATCTACGAGACGCTGGGGATCGAGCAGGCGGTGGCATCCCAGCACCTCAACCTCATGCGGGACAAAGGGATACTAGAAAGTCGCCGCGATGGGGTGAACGTCTATTACCGGATCATCGACCCCAGGATCACCCACGTGATCGACTGCATTCACGATCACTGCAAGACATGAGCGGTTTTTATTTGCGGGTACGCATATAGAAATATGGATATTCTTATGAAAATCGGAATCGCTTTCGCTTTGCTCGTCGGCACGGCAACGGCGGGACTGGCCCAGGGGGCCGGTTACCGGGACCTGTCGCTGGACGAGGCGATCGAGGAGGCGCTGACTGGGAACAGCGACCTGGCCATCGCGGAAGCGCGCCGCGAGATCGCCGAGAAGCACAGTGCGTCGGCGGCGGCGCCGCTCTGGCCGCAGGTCACGCTGGGTGCCGGCTACGTGAGGTCGGTGGACCCGGTGTTCGTGTTCGGGACGAAGCTGAGGCAGGGGACGTTCGGGCCGGACGACCTGGACTTCCCGACGCTCAACAACCCGGACGCGATCGACGACTGGTCGGCGCGAATCGGTC
>JBDHHX010000050.1:0-14074 GCA_039589155.1 Gemmatimonadota bacterium
CCGTTCTACTTCTCCGACGTGCGCGGCGACGACCCCAACGACTACTACCATCATCAGTACCGTCGCGAGTTGCGGGGACTCTATGTCGTGTCGTCATGGTTGAACCACGTCGACATGCGGTACGCCAACACGCTCGACGTCTTTATCGACTCGCCCGGTTACGTACGCCACTACCTGATCGACTTCGCCGCGTCCCTGGGAAGCGGCACGATCCGCTCTCACAAGCCGCGCGAAGGCAGCGAGTACAACTTCGCGCTCTGGCCATCGGTGGGCCGGATCCTCACGCTCGGCTTTTACAAGCAGGGATGGGAAGAAGCGGAGTTCGAGGAATACCATTCGTCGATCGGCTGGTTCCAGTCGGAGACCTTTGATGCCGGGAAATGGCGAGCGAACTGGCCGAACGCGGCGTTCCGCTGGGTGACGGCGGCTGACGGCTACTGGGGCGCCAAGCTGGTAGCGGAGTTCAGCGACGACCACATTCGCGCTGCCGTGAAGCAAGGCGCCCTACCGGGACCCGAAGTCGAGGAGATCCTGGTCGAGCTGCTCGCCGGTCGCCGGGACAAGGTCATCTCCTATTGGTATGGGGCGGTCACGCCGCTGGAACGACCGGTGGCGCGTCTTGCACGATCCACCCAGCCGACGCTCGAGCTCGCCTTCGATGACCTGGGACTGAGCGCAGGCGTCTGGCAGCCGGGACATACGCGCTACAGCTGGGAACTGAAGGACACCTACCACGAAATCGAGGCGGCTGGAGAGCAGCAGGCTTCATCCGAGATGAGACAGACTTTGCGGATCGACTTACCCGGACTGAACGAAAGTCTGCCTGGCGTAAGCGAGACGGAGTACACCGCCATGTTGGAAGTCGAGGCCTGGCGCAACGGCGAGCGGGTCGGTCGAGCGGCGGTCGTGCTGTTGCGCTGGGAGGGCACCGGCTACCGCGTCGTCGGTCTCTCGCACTGAGCGATCTTTCATTCCCAGAAAAATCGCCTGGCCGCTACGACCCGACCTGCCAGTTCGTGCCCCAGTTCAGGCTCTCCGAGTACATCTTCCCGAACGATCCCATTCGGCAATGCCGCGTGCAGAATTCCCGGACCACCCAGCGAAAACGCGACGTGCACGATTCTGTCGGAATCGACCGACCTAAAGAACACGAGATCGCCGGGCTGCAGCTCCGCGAACCCGGCACCGTATTCGACGGGCTCGCCGTATTCCTCCTGTTGATAGCTATCCCGGGGCAGCAGGAAGCCGTGCAGCCGGTATATCGCCTGAACGTAGCCGGAACAGTCCACGCCCCAGCGAGTGCGCCCACCCCACAGATAGGAAGAACCGATCCATGAGCGGGCGGTCTCGACGACCGCAGCGCCCTTTCGGTCGAACCGCACGCCGATCTCATCCCAAGCGACGAGCTCTCCTTCCGACAGGTGACCGCGCCGGCCATCCGGCAAGGTGACCGTCTCACCGCTCACCGCGACGCGGGCGCCCCAGGGTAGCCGGGCGAGCGACGCGCCGTGATCATCGACGAGGGCAGCGTCGAGAGAAAGCGCCGGCCGGCCGCCGACCTCATCCCACCAGGCCTCGGCGACCTCGGCGCTGCAATCCAGCAGTCCACCTGCGTTGATCCAGCCCTCGTAACCATCAGCGCCGGCGATCCGAACCCACTCGCCCTCGCTTTCCATGACCCGTACCGCCGAGCCCAGCAGTTCCTGTGAAACCATCTCCGCCCGCACATTCGGCTGCGCGCGGACGGGCGCTGCCGGAATCGTCACCAGAGCGTGGGTCGTGGACCGGTCCATGCTCATCCCTCCAGCGCCGACTCGATAACGGAGATCAATCGCTCTATCTCTCGCGGCGTATTGAACGCGTGAGTCGCGACGCGGATCGCTCCCTCGCGGACCGACGCCGTGATTCGCGCCTCGCGCAATCGTACATCTGCACCCATTGGGTCTTCGATGCGGAAGCTGAGGATACCAGACCGCCGCTCCGGGCTCGGGTCGCTGACCCACTCCACCCCGTCTCGTGACTCCACCCAATCGACCAGCGGCTGCTGCAGATACCGCACGTGTCGCTCGATGCCCGACACGCCCAGCTCGAGCAGCAGTGACAGCGATAGGTTGAGCCCCTTCAAGCAGTAGAACGATAGCGATCCGAGCTCGAAGCGCCGGGCGTCGTCCAACGGTTCAAAGGCGTACTTTGTGAGGTCGGTGAAGTCCTGTGATGGCTTGAACGAGAGCCAACCGACGGTCGCCGGGTCGAGCTCATCGATCAGACCTTCCCGCACGTAGACGAACCCCGACCCATTGGGGCTCAACAGCCACTTCTGTGCGCCGCACGCCAAGATGTCGACATGACCGGACGAAACGTCGAGCGGTACGGTACCCAGCGCTTGTATTCCATCAACCACAAGATATGTTCCGTGCCGCTGGCATTCACGCGAGATGGCCGGCAAGTCGACGCGGTAGCCCGAGAAGAAGTTTACGAGCGATACCGAGAAGACGCGGACGTCTCCTTTGGCAAGCCGTTCCAGTGCCGCGCCTTCGTTCGGTAAGCCACGCTCGTCGCGTGGTAACAACTCGACGCGAACTCCACGGCGTTCCAGGTTGAGCCACGGGTACACGTTCGCCGGAAACTCACCGTCGAGTAGCAGCACTGTGTCGCCGGGATCGATTGGCAGCGCGCTGGCGGCGAGTGCCAGGCCGAATGTCGTATTGGAGCCGAGCGCGATTTCGTGCGGCTGTGCGCCGATCAGTCGGGAACACAACTTCCTGGCGGTCCCGGGAATCTCGATCACGTAGTCATGAACGCGGTGGTCCGGTGCGCGCGCCGCTTCGCTGAATTCGTGCAGGGCTGTTCGAGTTCGTTCGGGCAGCGGGCCCACGGAGGCCGAGTTCAGATAGACGGCGCCGGTCTCTTCGAAAGCCGGGAACTCGGAACGCCTGAGCGCGTCGACGTCAAAGGATATCGCTCGATCGGTCATGTGGTAGCAGATGGCTGACCTGATGTTCGGCGGATCTCTGGACCGAACCGCCGTGCATGGCACCTAATATCGTTTGAACGGTGAAGAATCGACAGCCGAGTGAGGCGGACACCTCCAACGCCCTGACATACGTTGCCCTGGCGGTCTTGATTTTCGTTTGGGCCTCGAATTTCTCGGTGGTCAAGTATGCGCTGCGGGACTTCACACCTCTAGCGTTCAACGGCTCTCGATTCGCGCTCGCGTCGGTCGTGATCTGGCTGACGGTGAAGATCGGCGGCCGCACGACACGGATCGATCGAAAGTACTGGCCGGCGCTGATCGGGCTGGGCGTGTTGGGGAACACGGTCTACCAGATCCTCTTCATCTACGGGATCGACTGGACGCTGGCGGGCAACGCCAGCCTCATGCTGGCGACGACTCCAATCTTCACCACGTTGCTCTCGGTGGCGTTTCGTCAGGAGCGCATCGGAACGCTGGCCTGGTTCGGCGTGGCGCTCTCTTTCGTCGGAATCGCCCTGGTCGTCGGGGGCGGAAGTGCGGCGGTCAGCTTTGGCGCTGGCACGGTGCGCGGGGACCTGACCGTGCTCACGGCTTCGGTGGCATGGTCGGCCTACACGGTTGGCTCGAGCCCGCTGGTCAGTCGATACGGCGCACTGCCTGTCACGGCGGTCACGATGTGGACCGGTTGCGTCGGATTGCTGGCTGCATCGGTGCCCGCGTTCTTGAGACAGGACTGGGCGGCGGTGAGGCCGATCTCGTGGTTGGCGCTGCTCTACAGCGGCGCGTTCGCCATCGCGCTGGCTTACTTCATCTGGTACTACAGCATTCGGCAGATCGGCAACACGCGAACGGCGGTATACTCCAACCTTATACCGGTGGTGGCGTTGATCATCGCGTGGCTGACGTTGGGCGAGACTCCGACATTGATTCAGGTGCTGGGGGCGGCCGCCATACTCGCCGGAACCCTGCTGGTACGGCTCGGCCGAGTCGAGCGGACTGCGGCGCCCTTGTACCCGGCGGAGTGACGACGCGGCGTGGACCGCTCACATTTCCAAGTCGACGAAGCGGACCAGGTCCATGAATTGAAAGCGCCCATCGTGATGCCAACCCGGCGCCGGCCACGCCGCTTCACCCACGGGCACGAGGCGCGTGGCACCGATGCCGCCCAACCGCCCGGCCAACACCTCAACTTCCTCAGGCTGCGCCGCGACGGCCACCGTCTGCAGGTGACGGCCCACGGGCTCGAGCGCGAGCGCCGCGTCGGCCAGGTCATCCACGGCCCGGACATGGATCATGCGGTTCAGCGGCGAAGGCTCGAAGCCTTTGCGGCCCTCGAAGATCACCGTCCACTCGGTTCCCCGTTCACTGGCGAAGACCTCCGCGCCACGGATCTCCGCCTGAGCCCGCAGTTGGTGAATGAGCGATGACTCGCCCGGGCTCATAACACCACGTGGGATCTCGTCCGCTAGCTCGGCCAAAGCGTCGGCCAGCATCCTGGCAAACTCGAGAGGCTCCACTTCGCCGCCGCGCTGCGCGTAGATCGTGTGAGGCGATACGCAGCCCTGTTGGTCGAAGATCACAACGTCACCGGCGGCCGCCCGGGCCAACGCACCAACGCCGCTCTGCGTGAGGGCGCTGGCGGACACCAGAGCGACGCCGACCCGGTTCGGGTAGGGCACGAAGCGCACTTGCGGCGGCACGAGGCAAGCGATATCGGCGATCGCCTCATCGCTTCCGTAGGCAATCACCGCCTCCGCTTCCGAAAACGCGACTCGCTCGAGATCCACCGAACCGCCGGGCCAATAACAAACCGCCAGACAGCTGGCCAGTTCGGGATCAACTTCGGCCAGCGCCCGGGCGAAACAGACCGCAAAGTACGGTTCGCCCGCCGCAGTCTTACCCAGGCTGGGCGACTTCACGCACAAGGCTCGGATAAGGCTGCTGACTGAAACGCCGGGAATATTGCCGCTGAAGATGTGCACCGTCAGCGAGGGGCCGAACGCTCGCTGACGGCCGCCGCTTCCGCGAATCTGGAAATCATCAAGAACATCAATGCTGCCGAACTCGCCCGTCATCGCGTCCGTCAGAGCGGCCGCTGTCCAGTTGGCTCCCATGCGCTCGAGGCCGATCTCGATCATCTCCCGTGAATAGCCGGTAAGCTCGGGTAGTAGGGCGACCAGCTCATCGTGCAGCGGGCGACCCGGCTCGACCAGGCCGCGGGTCGCCGCATCGATCGCCTGGATGATCTCGCTGGCCGGGCGGCGCGTCAAAACCTCCAGGCCGGCGGCCCTTACGGTAGCGAGCAGCTCGCGCAGCGCGTGAGCGGTCAGAACCGGCACATTCGCCGAGACGTGTCCGGGCCCGAACGCCCGTTGCTCGAGCTCCAGTTCCGGGCCAAAGGGCGTGGTACCGGGCACGGCCGGCAGCCAATAGGCGTCTATCGTTGTGCCGTCAGCCATTGGTCCATCGCGATGGAGCAACCCCGAAGCTCGGCTCCCGCGGCTCTACCCAGGATCTCGAACCCTCCGCCGCCAGCGACACCGAGGTCATCCGTCTGTATTGCCATCACTGAATCGAGGTTGGCGAGATCGAGGTGACGCAGAACTCCGACGCTTCCGTCGGGCGTTGGCTCCAACGTCTCGGCGTCCACAACCTGCGTGCGTACCCAGGGCGGAACCACCTTGTAACGCCGCTCGGGCGAACGGGCCAGAACTCGCTCGGGCAACACGTTGTCGTAGAACTGCGAGCACATCTCGGTCATCCCGTACTCGGCGACGCAATAATACTCAGAGACACCAAGCCGCCGGGTCAGCATCTCGTAAAACTCAGCCCTCGGTATCTCACGGCGCTCTCCTTTTGTGCCACCCGTTTCCATCAACCGGGTGCCCTCGGGAAGCCGGAAGCCACGGGCCAATGCTTCCAGTTCCTCCAACAGATAAGCAAAGGCCGTCACCGTTCCCAGCAACATGACCGGCCGGCCGCCACGCTCGCACTCGTCCAGCCCGGCGAGCAACGGCTCGAGCCGCAGCCCACTCTCATCTACGTAGTGCGCGCTATCCGGCGTTCCGAACCTGGCCCGCACCAACTCCAGCATCCAGTACAGCGACGAGTCCGGCGCCGCCGAGGCGCTCGGCCCCAATACGAACGTGGGCAGCCGTGCGCTATCCGGCAGCATGTGGGCGCCGAAGTTGGGAAGCGCCGATGCCTCGTACAGTTCCAGATCGCGGACGTGGTGGGCGCCCCGGCGATCGCGCCCCTGGCTGGTTCCGCTGGTCCGAAATACGGCCTCCGCCGCACTGGCGTCCCCGCAGATCAGTGCCACCTCCTTGAAAGCCGCCGTCGGAACCGCCGGGATCCGGCGCCAGTCCGACACCGTCGCCGGCGTCGCGTGCCGCCGCTCGCAAAAACGCCGGTAGGGCTCGTTTTCCGCGAACTGATAGGCGAAGCCTGCCAACGCCAGCCGGCTAAACGCCTCCTCGTCCGGCGGCGCCTCGATCCCGCGCCCGATGAAGCGCAAAACCTCGCCGCGTAGCTCTTCCCGCCCGCTCATACCGCTCATCATAATAGCCGCCGCCCCGCCGGTCACCGGCTGGCCTTCAATCCGTCTCTTGTCTGGGTGGCTGGTTCTATCCTGGAAGGTACCAAATCCCTACGACGTCAGTCTTTATCTTTATCTTTATCTTTATCCTTATCCTTATCTACATCCTCATCGTCATCCTCATCGTCCTCATCTTCCTCGTCTGCTTCTTCTTCCTCCTCCTCTTCCTCGGACTCATCCTCCTCTACTTCTTCTTCCGCATCCTCTTCCTCCTCTACTTCTTCCTCCTCATCCTCTTCCTCGGGCTCCTCCTCCTCTTCCTCGTCCTCTTCTTCATCCTCCCCCACTTCCTCAGGCGCCTCTTCCTCGGACTCCTCGGACTCGTCGGCTTCCTCGGACTCGTCCGACTCCTCCTCCTCGGTCTCCTCCTCCGGCGCCTCCGCCTTCACCTTCTCTGCCTCTGCAGCTCGCTCTTCCTCCGCCTGTCGGGCAGCCGCAGCCTCCTCCAACGCCGCGGCCGCCTCCGGGTCGAAGAGGAGCGCGTCGAAGCCGGCGATGCCGAGCTCGTCGATCGCGGCATGGTCGGTTGGCGCGTTGATCTCGACACCCTTGTCTACGGCGCGACGCAGGTCGTCCGCCGTCAACGTCGCCGCGAAGACGACCGGGGTCCAACCGGCGGCGCGGACGTTATCCCGGGCCTCCCCCTCGCTAACGCGCTTGGCGGCTTTTTCGTCGCCCAGCTCGACCAGCCGTTCGGCGAGGAAGTCGCGGAAATCGCGCCGGTCGACGTACTGGCTCAGCAGCAAGATGTCCTGCACGGCGAGCGCCTGTAGCCCCGCTTCGGCGGAGGCCTTCACGTAGGCTTCGACGTGCTCGCGGGCGATCTCAATGAAGCCCTTGCCGAGGCACAGCCATGCGAGGGTACGGCGGGTGCGGATGACCTCGGGGACGACCCGGATGATCTTACGACACACCGCCATGGCGTTGTCGTACTCGCCAGAAAGCAGGTAGGCGTCGATCGCGTCGCCATAGCGCTTCAACGCCCGCTCACGGTCGCCCTTGACCAGATAGAGATCGCCGGCCCGGTTCTGGAGTCGCGCGGCTTCGTAACCGTGGCCGATCTTCTTCAGCTCCTGCTCGATGCGCTCGAGGTCCTCGCTCGCCATGACGGCGGACGAGTTAGCCTCGTTAGCAGGCTTCTGCGGAGTGCCGAAGATCTTCTTGAGAAATCCCATCATTACTGGGCGTCAGTGCTCCCGAGCGACAGGTCAGGTTGTGCTTGCGACGGGGGAAGACCGCGGCTCAAATTAGACAGGCCCGCGCAGACGGTCAACTGAGAGAGTGCGGGTTCACAGCGAAACCGACGGGAGCAGCCATGCACATAACCATCGAGTACTGCGTCGTTTGAAACTACGAGCCACGTGCCGCCAGGTTGGCGGACGCAATAGGCGAACGGTTCGCGGGGGTGGAGGTCGAGCTGATCGAGGGCAGCGGCGGCGCCTTTGAGGTACGCCGTGATGGTGAGCTGATCTTCTCCAAGCTGCAGGCCGGCCGGTTCCCCGAGGACGCCGAAATCTTCGAGGCTTTGGACGGCTGACCAGGCTGGACGGGCGGGAGCGAGCGGAATCCCTCAGTCCCAGTAGGGCTCGCTCTCGTCCCAGGTCTCGGACCAGAAGCGCTCTTCTTCCTTGGCGATCTCCTCCAGGTCCAGCGCTTCCTCGGGCACCCAGCGGCCGCTGAGCCGGCCGTGACTGATAATACCTTCCACCATGTCATCGGTAAGCCAGCCGGCCTGCGGTGGCGATTTCGCCCTGCGCCGTCGCACCACGGTCGTCAGGCCCGCCACCATCAGGAGAGCCAAAATGGAAATAGTAGCGGCGATACCAAGCCACTGAGGAACCGTCATATCCGTGCCGGGCCAGGTAAGTGGGAACGACTAGGTTGTGATAGCGTGCCAGCGGCTCAGGAACCGGTAACGACGTCGAAGATGTGACTCCGCATGAACTCGCCGTCGATGTAGATCTCTACTTCCCAGCGCCCCGCCGTCGATTGATCGCTGAGCTCGAGGGTGAACACGGTCACCTGTTCGGCCACGTTCTCGGTAATGTCCAGCGTAGTCGGGAAGAAATTGTCCAGCGGATCCCACCAAACCGCTTCCACTTCATGGGGCGGTTCGAGCGCGGTCCAATGGACCCAGAGGTTGACGAAGTCTCCGCGGAAGAAGATATCCGTGATGCCGGCCGGTGCGCCATCGACGATATCCAGCGCCAGCTGCGACTCTGCGATCCGCGGGCCGACGAGAGGCCCGACGATCTCGCCGGATGTTTGCGGGTCGTCTTCGCACGCGGTCAGCGCCATGCCCAGCACCGCGATGGCGGCAAGTTTACGAAGCATCATGGTCCTGTGAAGATAAGCCATTCGGCCAAAGACGAAAGTGGCTCGTAACGGGGGTTGCGCGACAACAGCCCATTTCTTCTAATGTAGCGTTTAAGCCAATTCTGAGTGCGGCGACCTGTCGCGCCAAGCCTCTAAGCCCAGCGCAACGCGCGGTACCATGATGGAGATAGAACGAAGGATCCAACGTTTGGGCTTCACGGAGCTGTTGCTCGGTGGTGTCATCCTGTTGATGGTGGCGCTCGGAGCGATTGCCGCGGCGTTCTATGTCGCGCCCTCCGAGCATCTCGAGATCCCGGAGGTTCAGCCCGTGGCACGCGTGGCACCGGAAGCCGAGTTCCCCATCGGCTCGAGCCGCATTCGCAACTGGGGCGAACGGATCATCCTCGTCGTTCGCTCTGACAGCCTGAGTTATCATGCGTTGCAGGCCGTCTCTCCCGTCGATGGCTGCATTCTACGCTGGGATCCGGAGTCATCGAGGGTGTTTTCCCCTTGCAGATACATGGTTTACGACCTGCGTGGAGACGTCGTGGTCGGGTTGTCGACGCAAGCGCTCAAGCGCTACACCGTCTCCGTCAGGGAAGGCGTGGTCTATGTGTCGGATGAGATAAGGTGAACGACCGAGCCAAGAAGTCGAGATTCGCCTGGCTGACCCAGTTTTGGGCCGACATCAAGGCGAGCACGGACCCCGGACTGCTGGGCATGGCACGCTTCCTCGGGCTGCTGTATGGACCGATCAACAGAACCGTGCCGATCGACCAGGCGGCCAAAGCGTCCATGCGGCGCCGATTGCCTGCCTACGTCGGTTGGCGTCACGCGCTCGGTGGCATCACGTACATCCTGTTCATCGTGCTGATCGTCACTGGCGTGCTGTTGTCGTTCTACTACCGACCGTCGGCGCAGGAAGCCTACCCCAGCATCCAGTACATCTCCTCCGAAGTGCCGTTGGGCTGGCTGGTTCGCGGCCTCCACATCTGGTCGGCCAACCTCATAGTGGTAGTCGCCCTGGCACACATGGCGCGTGTCTTCTTTAGCGGCGCCTACAAACCGCCGCGAGAGACCAATTGGCTCGTCGGACTGCTGCTGTTGGTCGTGATCCTCGGCTTCGGTGCAACCGGCTACCTGTTGCCCTGGGACCAGTGGGCATACTGGACAACCACAGAGGTGCTGGAGACGATGTCCAGGATGCCGCTGCTCAGCCTCTTCGCGGCGCTGCTACGCGGTGACGTCATAGTATCGGGAGCGACCCTGAGCCGGTTCTTCGCCTGGCACATAATTATTCTCCCATGGGCGGCGCTCGCCTTGCTCCTGTTCCATTTCTCGCTGCTCAGGAGGCAGGGAATCGCTCCACCACCCGGTGTGACACCCGGTGAACCCGACGGCGTGCCATTCTTCCCCAACCACCTGCTGCGCGCCTTCATCGTCGGTACGCTGACGTTGGCCGTCGCGTTCAGCCTGGCCGCCTTGTTTCCTCGACCGGTGGGCGACCCGGCCGATCCGTTCGTTCTGCCGGACCAGCTGGTTTCCACCTGGATCGTCGTCGACGTGTCGCTGGCCCTGATCCGCTATCTCGGCGTCTGGGGCTTCTCGTTGTTCACCCTGTTGGGCATCAGCATGGCGCTGCTTCCGCTGTTCGACCGGCGGCCGGAGGCGCGACTGCGCCGGCGCCCGGTCGTCCTGGCCCTGGGGCTGCTGTTTTTCGGCGGCTTTCTTGTCGCCTGGATCGCCGGGCGTCAGCTGAGGTCGTTGCCGCCGGGCACCGATCTGCGCTCGGGGGAAGTCGCCGAGCATGTCGTGCCGCTGGAGCAATCGAATGAGGCGGCGGCAGCCGACTCCGAAGAGAACGCAGGCGAGGGAGAGAATCAGCCGTGAGAGCTGGCGCGTGGTTTCTGGTTGCAGGACTGCTCCTGGCCTCCGCTGCGGCGGCCGGCGAGGCTCTGCCACAGCAGCAGGATGTCGCCATCGACCCGGAGTATAGCTGCATAGTCTGTCACACGGAGAAGCGTCGGGCCTACCTGCTGGGCACGCACTCGGAACGCGGTATCCGCTGCCATGATTGCCACGGCGGTAACCCGCGCAGTCTCGAGGTCGCGACCGCGCACAGCGGCCGTGACTACGTTGGGTCGCCCGGCAAGATCGAGACGGTGGAGCTGTGCTCCTCGTGTCACTCGGATCCGAACCAGATGCGGCAGTACGGGCTGCCAGCAGGTGAACTGGCCGAATATCGGACCAGCCGGCACGGGATGCTGTTGTTGGATCGGGGCGATATGAATGCGCCGACCTGCACCGACTGCCATGACGCGCACACGATCCTGCCGCCGAATGACGCGCGCAGCAACGTCTACCCGCCCAACATCGCAGGCACGTGCGCCCGGTGTCACGAGGATGAGAACATGATGGGCGCGTATGGGCTGGACATAGACCAGGTCGAGACCCATCGCACCAGCGCGCACGGTGTGGCTTTGTATGATAAAGGGAACTTCGCATCGCCCACCTGCACGGGATGCCACGGTTCCCACTCCGCCCTGCCCCCGGCTGTAACCGAGATCTCCAACGTTTGCGGGCACTGCCACGTACTCGTGCGCAGAGCATTCGACACCGGCCCGCACGGCGCGGCCGCCCGCTCCGGGCTGCTGCCCGGTTGCACGGCCTGCCACTCCAATCACGGAACCGAGCGCGTGCAACTGGATAAGATCGCCGAAACCTGCACGGGCTGTCACGAGGAAGGCAGCACCGCGGCCATTTCCGGGATCGAGATACAGGAGCAAGTGAGTCGAGCGGCGGAGCATTTGCACGGTGCCGAAGAGGCGATCCACGAGCTCACCCGCGCCGGTCGGACAACCGCTGATGCGTCTGTACGCTACCAGACGGCGCTCTCTGCGTACATGCAAGTATCACAGACCCAGCATAGCCTGGACCTCGAAGCGCTCGACGACCAGACGCGGCAGGTCGCCTCGATCTCGACCGATATCCGAGGTTCGGCGGAGGTGGCCGCAGAGCACCAGTGGGAACATAAGCTGCTGCTGATCCCGATCTGGTTCCTGGCGCTCTCTGCCACCGTTCTGGCCTGGTTCAAGCTGCGGGGTCTAGAAAAGAGGGGTCAGTAGCTAGATGCCGCTTTTCGCCGGTTTCCTAAATCGCTTCTCGCGTCCGATCAAGATCGCGATCCAGGTTGCTATCCTGGGCGTGATCCTGATGGCGGTCGGAACAGTAGGGTTCATCGAGTACAGCGCACAGCCGAGCTTCTGTACGAACTGCCACCTGATGCAACCCTATTACGACTCCTGGTCCACGTCCTCGCACAACCATGTGAAGTGCATCAGCTGTCATTACGCGCCCGGCATCAAAGCGGAGGCGATGGGGAAGCTGCAGGCAGCAAACCAGGTGGTGAAGTACGTTACCGGCGCCTACGGGACGAAACCGTGGGCCGAGATCGAGGATGCGGCCTGTCTGCGATCCGGCTGCCACACCGAGCGCGCACTCGAGGGCGAGGTCAACTACGAAGGCATCCGGTTCGACCACACGCAACACCTCGGCGAACTGCGCCGCGGAAAGCGGCTACGCTGCACAAGCTGCCACTCGCAGATCGTGCAGGGAAATGAGGGCATCGATTACCAGGGAACCGAGATCGGCGCCGCTCACCTTCGGGTGACAGCAGTCACCTGCTACATATGTCACTTCAAGGGCCGCCCGGTCGGCGAGCCGCTTGCCGGCTGTACCGGCTGCCACCAATCGCCGCCGCGCTTCCGTTCGCCCGACGGTTTCGTCGTCGATCATCCCAAGTACGTCGAGGAGATGGTCGCCTGCGCTGGTTGTCATGAATCGGTGACCAGTGGGACCGGTGAAGCCGGACAGCGTCGCTGCTTCAATTGCCACAACGAGCCCGACCGCATCGCAGAGTTCGAGAACACGACGCTGGTACACCGGATCCATATCGCCGAACGGAACGTTGAATGCACGCAGTGTCATACTCCGATATTGCACCGGATCGTTTCCCTGGCTGAAACGTTCGAGCTCGATTGCGACGCCTGCCACCAACGCGTCCACGAAGACCAACGGCAGATGTATTCCGGGATGGGAGGCCACGGATCCGACGACATGCCCAGCTCGATGTTTCTGGCACGCGTATCCTGCCAGAGTTGTCACGGTATTCCGCAGAGCGTGCCCGGCCACGCCGAAGTGAAGTTGGCCGGCGAGGCGACCTGCATGTCGTGCCACGGAATCCGCTACGCCAACATCTTGCCTTCCTGGCAGCGCGAGGTCGAGCGCAAGCTGGAGGAAGTCGCCTCCGTCGTAGGCGCCGCTCGCAGCACGGTCGGTGCGGCGCCGGTTCGCACGCGCGCCACGGCCGACAGTCTGCTCGCACTCGCTGAAGCGAACCTCGGTTTCATCGAACGTGGAAAAGGCGCGCACAACATCGCTTACTCCGACGAGTTGCTGCGAGCCTCCCTCGATCTCGTTCAACAAGCCGTTGATGTTGGCGGCGTCCCCTATTCGATGCCGAGTATCGAGCTGGGGCCACCCATCGGGCGTAATGTTTGTCTGCAGTGTCACGTCGACATCGGCGAGCAGAGCGGTCGCTTCGATGGCAGGAGCTTCGAGCACGCTCCACACGTCGAGCGCGCCGGGCTTCCCTGCACCTCGTGTCACTCTTCGATCGAAGAGCACGGCGAGACCTTGCTCACGAGCGCCGCTACCTGTAACGCCTGTCACCACGCCACGGCACAGCCGCCCGACTGCGGCAATTGCCACGACGGCCCGGGCGGCGCACCGGCTCGACCCGTCGCCACCGATATCGGCGACTTTCCCCACCAGCTGCACCGTGAGGCCGGCATGGCTTGCGCGCTCTGCCACAAGACACCGGCGATGAACGTCGATGAGCTACCCTGTCAGGGCTGCCACGTCCTCCACCACCGGCCCAACAACTCTTGCCTCGCCTGTCACCGGGGCGGCGTCATCGAGAAGCACCCGCCCATGGCACACAGCGGCTGTACCATGTGCCACCAGGATCGGGCGGCCTGGATCACGGAGTGGACACGCGAGATCTGCACCGTGTGTCACGCCGACATGGTAGACCACAACCCGCCGGCGAATTGCGCGCTGTGCCACGGCATGGATCCGCCGGCCGGCGGCGGCCAGTAGCGGCATCCAATAATTATTCTTGGTAA
>JBDHHX010000051.1:0-14010 GCA_039589155.1 Gemmatimonadota bacterium
GATGTCGATGTGACGCTGTGCCCATTCGACCAGATCGGGGACGGTCTCCATCGTGTCGTCGTAGACCGTCGAGTTGAACGCGCAGGAGAGGTCACCCACGTCGGCGATCATCTCCGCGAACTGCAGCCGCAACTCGTTGAGCTCGAGCTCGCTCTTTCCCCGCCAGTGCGGACGATGCTGCTTGCTGTCGATGTGAAGCGTCAGCCCTTTGAGGCCGGCGCGCTTCAGTTCCACCAACATCTCGCGGTCCAACGCCAGGCCGTTCGTGTTCAGAATCGGTTTGATCCCCCGCTTCGCGATCATCGCCACGATGTCGGGGACCTGTGGGTGGGTCAGCGGGTCGGCGCCCGCCACCGAGATCCCGTCACACGTCCGCAGCGACGTGAAGACGTCCAGGTCCTGCTCGACCTCTTCCAGCGACTTGTGGCCCTTGGGGTCGTTCGTCCTGTAGCAGCCCTCGCAATATAGATTGCAGGCCGCCGTTGGCTCGAGCCACGAGATCGCGTTGTCGGCGAGGTTCCAGGGAAGCCGGTACAACGTCCGGTGATCAAGCTGGTTCATGACTGCATCCTTCTCGCCGGAGCGGTCAGCGCGTGTGGGCCGACCCGGCCGTTATCGAATTGAACGGATTATCGCTATCGACAGCAGTGCTTGCTGCGAGATAGGCGAGATGGGTTGGTGGGGCTCGCCCGGACACTCCAGAAAGCGGAACGCAACGCGTGCCGGGCAATTGCATGATCAGCGAAGCTACGATCCGGACCGGGCTCCGGCAAGAACCGGGAGCGGGTATTTGGGAACCCGAGCGGGTTGCCAACCTTTGACCAGGTTAGGGCGTCTAAATCGTAGTGGAAGAGCTAGAAGTAGCCCAGAAGCTAGGAAAACCGGGAGTAGTCAGGGATATAGAACATGGTAGCCAAGTACACGCGGACCGCGCTGTTCGTAGCCCTGGGATTAGCCGCCCCTGCCCTGGCGGCCCCTGAGCGAGACGACCCAGAAGACAAGCCCGCACCCCCGCCATACCGAGCGCTCGCCTCGAGAGCGACGCCGGGCACGCCCGAGATCGATGGAGTGCTGGACGACGCCGCCTGGGCGTTGGCGGAGCCGATCAGCGGCTTCACGCAGCGCGACCCCGACGAGGGCGAGCCGGCGACGGAGCGGACCGAGGTCCGGGTGCTGTACGACGATGGCGCGGTCTATATCGGGATCCGGGCCTACGACAGCGAAGCCGACAAGATCGTCGGGCAGTTGACCCGGCGTGACGCGTACTCGCCGTCCGATTGGCTCGTCGTCAGCTTCGACTCCTACTACGATCGCCGCACGGCGTTCGAGTTTCGCGTGAACCCGGCCGGCGTCGAGCGAGACGCCTTCCTGTTCAACGATACGAACCGGGATGATTCGTGGAACGCGGTGTGGGACGTGGCGACGACCCGGGATGACGAAGGCTGGACGGCCGAGTTCAAGATCCCGCTGTCGCAGCTCAGATTCTCGGATGCGCCGGAGCAGGTCTGGGGATTCAACGTCCAGCGCGTCGTGCAGCGGAAGAACGAGATCTCGTTCTGGAAGCCGATCGCCAGGGACGCGCCGGGTTGGGTGAGCGAGTACGGTGACCTGGCCGGTTTGAATGGGATCGAGCCCAAGCGCCGCCTCGAGGTGTTGCCCTACGTGCTGGCGCAGCAGGCGTACACGCCCGCGGTGCGCGGCAACCCGTTCCAGACCGGTAGCGACTGGTTCGGCAATGCCGGCGCCGACATCCGCTACGGTCTCAACAACAGCCTGACGCTGAACGTGACGGTGAACCCCGACTTCGGTCAGGTCGAGGCCGACCCGTCGGTGTTGAACCTGTCGGCGTTCGAGACGTTCTTCTCCGAGCGGCGCCCGTTCTTCCTCGAGGGCCAGGGCATCTTCAACTTCCGCATCAGCAACTTTGGCGGAGCGGAGCAGCTGTTCTACTCGCGGCGCATCGGCCGGAGACCGCAGGGCGGCGCCGATTCCCGGGGCGGCTACGTCGACATGCCGCTCAACACCACGATTCTCGCGGCGGCCAAGCTCTCGGGTAAGTCATCGAGCGGCTGGTCGGTCGGCGTACTGGATGCGGTCACGGGGGAGGAGAACGCGACGGTAATCGACGCCGATGGCAACTACCACCGCGACCCGGTGGAACCGCTCTCCAACTACTTTGTCGGCCGAGTGTCGAAGGACTTTCGCGAGGGGCAGAGCGCGGTGGGCACGATCTTCACCGCCACCAACCGCAGCTTGCCGAGAAGCATGAGGTTCCTGCGTACGTCGGCGTACGCCGGCGGCTTCGACGGGCGGACGCGGTTCGGAAACGGTAACTGGGAGGTCCGCGGCCAGCTGCTCGGCTCTCGGGTCCAGGGCGCGAGGCCGGCGATCGCGAACACCCAGCTGAGCCCGGCGCGCTACTTCCAGCGTCCCGACGCCGAACATCTGACCTTCGACCCCGACCGCACGACGCTCTTGGGTTCTGCCGGCGCCTTTTCGCTGAGGAAGATCGGCGGCGGCCATTGGCGTGGCAGCGTGACGGGGGAGTGGATCTCGCCAGGGTTCGAGGCCAACGACCTCGGCTTCCAGCGCACCGCGGACGCCGTGCGGGCGTCGGGCTGGATTCAGTACCGTGAAGACGAGCCGGGCGATCTCTTCCGCCGCTACTCGCTGAACTACAACATCTGGAACATGCAGACGTTCGGTAACGAGCGGTTTGCGACCGGCACGAACATTAACGGGAACTTCCAGCTACTCAGCTACTGGGGCGGCTTCGGCGGCTTAAACTACGAACTCCCCGCCCTCAACATCCGGGTGCTGCGCGGCGGCCCGGCGATGAAGGCGCCGTCCGGCTACAACTTCTGGGGCGGCTTCTACTCCGACAACCGCAAGCCCGTCGTCGTCGAGGCCGGCGGTTGGTACTGGACCGACCCGGAACGGTCGCAGGCGGGCGGGATCTGGATGGACTTCAGCTGGCGTCCCTCCTCCAGTGTGCGCCTCGCCCTCGGTCCCTCCTACGACCGCATGCACGACGACTGGCAGTTCGTCACGATCCAGGACCTGGACGACAACCTGCACTACTTCACCGGCGTGCTGGACCAGAACACGTTCTCGCTGACGACGCGGCTCGACTGGACGTTCACGCCCAACCTGAGCCTGCAGCTTTACGCCCAGCCGTTCGTCTCGTCCGGCGACTACCAGTCGTTCGACGAGGTGGTGGCGCCCAAGGCGGACGCCTACGATGATCGCTTCAGTAAGCTCGAGGAGGACCGCCTGTCCTACACGCCGGCCGGCAGCGACGGTGGCCCGGGCGTCTACGATGTGGATCTGAATAGGGACGGCGAAGTCGACTTCTCGTTCGACGACCCGAACTTCAACTTCAAACAGCTGCGCTCCACCGTGGTGCTGCGTTGGGAGTACATGCAGGGCTCGACGTTCTTCTTCGTCTGGTCGCAGCAAAAGACGGCGTTCGATTTCGATGGCAACTTCAACCCGGGCCAAGACATCCGATCGCTGTTCGACGCCGAGGGATCCAACATCTTCAGCATCAAGGTGAACTACTACCTGACTCCCTGATTTGTTGGCATCAGGGTGGTGGAAGCGCCGTGGTCTCAGAAGAGGCCACGGCGCTTGTTCTATTCAACAGCCAACAGCCGACAGCCGACGATCGACGTTCAACTCACTGCCCGACTAGCAACTATCAACTTTCGACCTCCCACGATCGGCGGACGTCGGAAGTCGGAGGTCGGAAGTCGATAGTTGAGTAGTGCGCTGGACGTCGATCGTCGGCTGCTGGCTGTTGGCTGTTGAGCAAAACATCCCCCGCTCTTACTATCAAACTTCACCATTCTACATTCGGCGACCAATAAAGGGTCGGAGGACAGATGAGATTCCAGAACAGGGTAGCGTTCGTGACGGGCGCGTCGAGCGGGATTGGCAAGGCGTGTGCGCAGCGGTTCCGGGAGGAAGGCGCCTCGGTATTCGCCGTGGCCCGGCGCGTGGAGCGCCTGGAAGGCACGTTCGAGAACCACGCGGCGTGCGACGTGCGCGACGACGAACAGGTCCGTTCCGCGGTCGATGGCTGCGTCGCGGCGCTCGGCCGCATCGATGTTCTGATCAACGCTGCCGGCGTCATCGGCACCGGCGGAGTGCTGAACACGCCGCCGGAAGAGTGGGCGCGGCTCTACGAATCGAACGTCGACAGTGTGTACCACGTCACGCGTCACGCCGCGCCGCACCTGATCGAGAACGGCGGCGCCATCGTCAACGTCTCATCGGTCACCAGCCTGCGGCCCTACGGCAACCTGCTGGGCTACTGCTCGTCGAAGGCCGCCGTCGACATGTTAACCCAGTGCGTCGCGCTGGAGCTTGCCCCGCACAACGTGCGAGTGAACGCAGTGAACCCGGGCGTCGTGGTGACCGAGCTGCACACGGTCAGCGAAGCGGTGGCGGACTACGAGGCCTTTCTCGAGCACTCGAAGACGACGCACCCGCTGGGCCGGGTCGGGCAGGCGGAGGAGATTGCGGCGCTGTGTGCGTTTCTTTGTTCAGACGAAGCGGCGTGGATCACGGGCGGGATTCATTCGATAGATGGGGGGCGGCAGCTGATGTCGGCTCGGTAGGGTTGGTGATGATAGGTCGATGATATGTGGGGTGAACATTCCTGAACATTGAACATCCGACATGGGACATTGAACATCGATCACACAGCTGAGGGTTGAGAGCTGGACATCGGACTTTGAACATTGAGTAGAGCTGCGAGGCAGTACGATCTTCGGGGGCGGTTGATCGCCTATGCGGTGTCCGTTTGCAGGGTCGCCGAGAAGTTGCCCACTACTCGGGTGGGTAAACATGTTGCGGGTCAGTTGCTACGCTGCGGTACGGCTCCTGCCCCTCACCACGCCGAAGCCCAGGGCGGCGAGTCGAGGAAGGACTTCATCCACAAGATGAAGTTGGGACTGAAAGAACTACGCGAGTCCCTGGTCTGGCTAGAGTTCACCCGCGAACTGGGCATGGGTGACGCGGCTGCCATTGATGCAGCAATAGGCGAAACCGATCAACTCATCCGAATTTTCGTTTCAAGCATCGCCACCGCCAAGCGAAACGACCGCCTCACCTCATAACAAGGACGAACGCCCTACCACTCGAAGTTCGATGTCCAACGTCCAACGTCAGAACGTTCGGCAGTGACTCAACGTTCAATGTCGGATGTCCAATGTTCAATGTTCAAGGAGTGCCACAGCGATCTCCCCCGCCACCTTCGCATTCCTCTCCAACAACGCCAGATTCGCTTCCACCGATCGTCCATGGGTATGCTCGGCGATCCGCGCCAACAAAAACGGCGTCACTTCCGGCCCCGCTATTCCTTGCGCCCGGGCTGCCGCCAGCGCCCGTGAGACCGCTTTCTCGCTCTCGTCTCGGGTGAGCGCTGCGTCGGCCGGGGGCGGCACGCAAACGAGGATGGCGCCGGGCGTGGCGAGCGAACGCGCCGCCTGCCACAGCTCCGCCACGTCTGCCGCGCTGTCAACGGTGAGGTCGAGGGTGATTCCGCTCTCCGCCGACCAGAAGGCGGGGAGCTGGTCGGTCCCGAAGCCGGCGATGGTGATTCCGAGTGATTCGAGTCGCTCGATGGTTGCGGGCAGATCGAGCATCGCCTTGGCGCCGGAGCAGACCAGCACGATGGGCGTGCGGCTAAGCTCGAGCAGGTCGACCGACACGTCCTCCGGATCCGGACCGATGTGGACGCCGCCGATACCGCCGGTGGCGGCGACCGTCAGGCCGGCGCGCCGGGCGAGGAAGAGAGTCGCGGCCACCGTGGTACCGCCAGTGGCGCCGCGGGCGACGGCGGCCGGCAGGTCGCGGGTCGAGAGCTTGACGCCGCAGCGGGAAAGACGGTCCAGCTCGGCGGGCTCGAGGCCGACGGTGGATCTTCCCTCGAGGATGCCGACGAAGGCCGGGTTGGCGCCGGCGGCGCGGACGGCGGCGGCCATGCGATCGGCCGCATTCAGTCGGACGGTTTCGGGCAGCCCGCTGGTGAGGAACGCCGTTTCCAGCGCCACAGCGGGCTGCTCGGCATTAACGACGATCGGCTCGGCGCTGCCCAAGACTAGAAGTCGATCCGTCCCGGCTGGCCGGCGCTGCCGCTGTAGATAGCGTTAAACAGCAGCTTGAACGTCTCGTGCGGCTGACCGCGATGCTGGGGCCGGAAGCCGAAGAGGATGACGCGGCCATCACCGGACCGGGCCTCCACCAGGGCGGCCTTTCCGCTCAGGAACTCAGGCTCGAGGACGTAGCCGCTCAGCAACGGGTTCTCCTCCGTGTACTCGGCGATGACGGTGACGTCGTCGTCTTCCTCCACTTGGAAGACGGCGCTGTTGTTGTAGTAGATCGCGGTCGTCTCAGGCATGCCGTAGCCCACCGGGTGCCCGGGATCGAGGGTTACCCGGAAGATCGAGCCGGGTGCATAAAAGGCCGCGCCGGAACGCAGTTCTTGGAAAGACGGCCGCACGTCCGCCAGCGGCAGGTCGAGGAGCTCGATAGCGAAGTCGGAGGAGCCGTCGAGACAGATGAGCGTGCCGCCGCTTTTGACAAACTCCTTGATAGCCGCACTGCCACTCGCGCCCAGGCCGCCGGCATACTCGGCCGGCACGGTGCCCAGCGTGCGCCCCTCGACCATCTGGTTGGGCGAGAGGTCCGGGACGACGATCACGTCATAGCGCTCAATGAGTCCGCCGGCGCGAATCTCAGCATCATGCAGCGTCTGGTAGGGCAGGTCCCAGCTGTCGAATACCCACCGGGTCCAGCCCTCGTCCATCGATGCCGTCCACGGTTGGTAGAGTCCGACACGCAGCTGATCGATCCGGCTGGCCGTCACCGCTCCAGAGAAGCCGCTGGCCGTGAGTCCCGCTGTGGCTGCCAGTTCGTCCAGCGTTTCCCGGGCGCTCGGCCCGCTGACGATGACGCTGCCCGCGGGCCAGCTGCGGCCGCCGTGCTGGCTTGCCTCGGACAAGAAGGCCGCGCTGCCGCCATTGCCGAGCACGCGGTTCACCGCCAGGTCGGCGGCGTTGGTGGTGTTGTCCAGGATGTACGCCTGGCCCGATCCGCTGACCGAGCCTGGAGACGGCTGGATCGGCTCATCCTCCATGACCAGAGTCGCCTCGAAGGCCGCGTTGACCTGGACGACCCGCACGCCCATCTGCAGCGGCAGCGTCCAGCCGGCCGCGTCGTACGGGGTGATGGGCGGGCCGCCGGGAAAGGCGCGGCGGTCCGGGTAGTCCTGGCTTTCCAGAAGGTCCTTGGCGTGAGCCCGATAGGGCTGCGCCATCAACACCACGTGGGTGCCCGTCGGGTATTCGATGCCATCCGCCCGGAACGGCGAGTCGGCCCGGTGGACTTCCACGCCGCCGCGTTGCATCACGGCCAGCATCGCTGCTGTACTGCCCGGGTCGCGCTGGTCCGGAGGTACCAGGAAGGCGTAGGGTGGCTCGCGCTCACCCTTGTCTATGGCCCGGCGGCCGATCTCTACGTAATTGCGTATCAATCTCTCCCGCTGCGACGCGGCGAGCTCGATCACGGCGTGGGCCGCGATGATCTGGTAGTCGATGATGTCACGGATCCGCCACCAGCCGCCGGGCCACGGGTTGGGAAAGTTGACTCCCCGGTCCGGCTGCCGGATCCCATCGCCGGGCTCGAGGAAGACCGGCGAGGCGATGCGTGCGCTGGCCGCCTCCGAGAGGATGCCGGCCATGTTGTGTCGCGCTGGTACCGTCCGCAGGCCGCCATGCCACCAGAGGTCGAAACGCATGCGGTTCACCACGCCCGACTTGCCCGCCGCCTCCAGGTCGGTTGAGATCTGCAGTCCGAACAGCGAGATGGTCCTCGTGACCAGCGGATCGATGTTGGGATTCAACGGGTCACCGAAGGGCGGCACGAAGAAGCGCGCGCCGCTACCGCCCATCTGGTGGGAGTCGTACACGACTTCGGGGTACCATCGATCGTATAGCAGGTCGTTCAGCATCTGCGACTCGACCTGCGTCAGCATGAAAAAGTCCCGGTTGTTGTCGTGGCCCACGTAGTAGTGGTAGAGCCACGGCATCCGGCTCCCTTCGTACGGCGTGCCCAGCGTTCGCAGGTACCAATCGGTCACCATCTGCTGGCCGTCCGGGTTCATCGACGGGATGATCAACACCACGATGTCGTCCAGCGTTTCGTCCAACTGCGGGTCGCTGGCCAACCGGTACACCAGCTCCATACCGCCCTGACTCGACGCGATCTCCGTCGAGTGGATGTTGTTGGCGATAAGGACCACCGCCGGCTGACTCTCGATCAGCTCCTCGACCTCGCCGGCGGCCAGCATCCGCGGGTCGGCCAGCCGTGCCTGGTTCGACCGGATCTCTTCCAGCCGGGCCATGTTTGCTGGCGACGTGGCCGTGATCGCCACGAACGGCCGCCCCTGGGTCGTCCGGCCCAGCGTGTCGATTCGGATCGCCGGCGATCGCTCGGCCAACTGGCTCAAGTACCCGGTGATGGTTTCCCAACCCGCCAGCCGGAAGTCGGCCCCGACCGGGTGGCCCAGGTAGGCCTCCGGCGACATGAGCGCGGCGTCCGATGCCGGCGACGTGGCAGCCGTCTGGCCGGCGAGCCGGCCGACCGGGGCCAGCGTAACGAGGGCGATGACAGCGAGAGTGAGGCGACGAGTCGTCAGCATCAGTGAGTTCCGTTTCGTTGTAGGTCCGCGGGTTGGGGATTCGGGGACTAGTGGAATAGTGGAATGATGGAATTCTGGAGGTGAACAATCAATCCATCATTCCATCGGTCAACTATTTCCCGATTCCCCGAATCCCCTCCTACATCTGTCGCCAGCGACGCCGCACGGCCAGCTGGAGCTCGGTCGGGCCATCGACTTCGACCAGCTCGTACACCGGCGCGCTTCTGACGCCCAACGTCACTCTGATGCGCCGCGGCTCACCGAAGCGAGAGACGAGGAACTCGACCTGCTGGCCGGGCTCGTAACCGGCCAATCTCGTGGACAGCGAATTCATGCTTCTGACTTCGACGCTGTCGACGGCGAGTATCAGGTCGTTGTAGTTCAGGCCGTCGCGCGCCGCCGGGCCACCGTTGACGACGCCCGAGATGCGCGGCGGGCCGCCCGACTCGCCGAAGCGGACGCCGAGGTAGCCGGCACGGTCACGCTCGGCGGTCGCCTCTTCATCGACGACCAGCCGGTAGCCGGCCAGGAGGAAGAACTCCTCGAAGGGAATCTCCTCGACGCCGTAGACGTACTTGTCGAAGAACTCTTCGAACGAGCCGCCGGCGACCTCTTCGCAGACGGCCTGGATGTCGCTGGACTCGTAGGCGGCGCCATCGTCCCGCGTGCGCTGCCACATCAGCTGCATCACGTCATCGAGGCCCTTAGCGCCGCCGGTGGCGTGGGCGATCTCCAGCTCCAACAGGTTGCCGATCGTCCTGCCCTTCGAGTAGTAGTTCGTTCGATAGTTGTCCGTGCTCTCGTCGCCGCGGTACAGGTGGATCCACGCGTTGAAACTGGCGTCGGCAGCGCTCTGCACGTAGTGACCGGGCGTCGACCGGTACGCCGTGACCAGGTCGACCGGATTGCCCAAACCGTCGATCAGGCCGGCACGATGCAGGATGCGGTCGCCGTAGTACGAGGTGAAGCCCTCGTAGTACCAGAGCGCATCCGTGTAATTCTCTTCCTCGTAGTCGTAGGGCCGGAAGGCGGGCGGCTGAATTCGTTTGACGACCCAGGCGTGAATGAACTCGTGGGATGTGACGCCCAACACCGCGCGGTAGCTCTCACTCTGGAAATCGATCCCCCTCAAGCCGATGCTCGTGCCATTGGCGTGCTCGATTCCGCCGCCACCGGTTATCGTCATGAAGACGAAGGCGTAGCGATCGTAGGGCAGGCCGCTCCCGAACAGCTCGGCGGCCGCCTCGACGATGCGGGTGAAGTCGTCGCGCATCCGCTCCAGGTCGGCGTTGTGCGGCCCGAGGATGGCGATCAGGTGAGGCACGCCGTCCACCTCGAAGGCGATATCGCTGAAACCGCCGATCAGCATGGGCGTGTCGATCAGCTCGTGGTACGAATCGGCCTCGATCACGAACGGGCCCGCCCCGGATGGGGCGATCCCGCCGTCCAGCCGCCAGCCTTCCGGCAGCTCGAACGTCGCTCGCGCCGGGAGGTCGGCACCCCCGACCACGTGCATGAAGAGGTTGGTGCCGAGGACGTGGCCGCCTTCGTCATAGACGAAGGACCAGCGGATCCCGGGCTCGCGGGCGTAGACGTCATACTCGATCAGGGCATGGCCGGTCCCGTTCGTGGAGACGCGCCACGTGTTCTTGTCCAACTTGCGCCAGTCCAGCGAGCCGCCGTCAGCGTCGGAAGCGGCGAAGCCGATGACGTGGCGCTCGTACTCCCGCACCAGGTACGACCCCGGCGTCCAGACCGGCATCGAGACATCGAGCTCGGCGGCCTGTAGCCCGGCGATCTCCATCGTCACGGAAAAGAGGTGAGCCTGCGGTCGGTCCACGGTTACGGTGTATTCGATGGTTGGCCCCTGCTGGGCGGCGAAGCCGGCCTGGGTGAGGACCAAGAAGAGTGTCAGTGTAAGCGTGGCTTTGAATTGGCGGTTCATCGAGTGGACTCCGTTGAATGACTGATTGTCAATGGACCTGGACAGTGGAGGCATTCCGCTTGGATATCAAGGATTTGACAGCAACAGTTGGACATCAAAAAAAAGGGGCGCCAATAGCGCCCCTCAATAACCAAGTCTGTCGATCAGCCACTCAGGCAGCCGCGAAACTCGCGAGTGCCGCGCCCTTATCACCTTCACGCAGCTCTTTCAGCGCCCGGTCGCGCAGCTGACGCACGCGCTCACGGGTGATGCCGAGCTTCTGACCGATCTCTTCCAGCGTGTGCTCACGACCGTCGCCCAGCCCGTAGTAGAGCCGCAGCACGAACGCATCCCGCTCGCGCAGCGTCGACAAAGCCTCGTCGATCTGCTCCTGCAGCAGCCGCTCCTCAACCTCGGTGTGAGCCGACGTCGCCTGCTCGGTGACGAACCGTTCCACCAGGCTGCTGTCCTCGCTGTCGCCGATCGGCGCGTCCAGGCGCACCTCGCCGGCGTTCAGCGCCTCGAGCATCTCCACCGTCGCCGGGTTCATCTCCAGTCGCCGGGCGATCTCCTCGCTCGTCGGCTCCCGGTCCAGATCCACCTTCAACGACTGCCGCATCTTGAGAATCTTCGACAGCTCGGCCGCCCGGTTGAGCGGAACACGAACCGATCGCCCATGATGCGCCAGCGCCGATAGGATCGCCTGTCGGATCCACCACACGGCGTAGCTGATGAACTTCACGCCCTGATCGGGGTCGAATTTGATCGCCGCCGTCACCAGCCCAAGGTTGCCCTGCTGGATCAGGTCGGAGAGCGGCAGACCCCGCCCCTGATACTTCTTCGCCACCGAGATCACGAACCGCAGGTTCGCCTTGCAGAGGGCCTGGATCGCGTCCGTGTCGCCCTTCTGCGCCTTGCGGGCCAGGCGGATCTCCTCGGCTGGCGTGATCAGCTCATGCTGGCTCACGTCCTGCAAATACTGATCGAGTGCAGAATCATCCCCCGCCACCCGGCTCTTCAGAGCCTGGCTGGCCACCCGTTTCGCCTTCGCAGCCTGTCGTCCCATTAACGTCTCTTTGCTCACTGTTCTGTCACTCGCTCTTCTCGCTCTTGCGCTCAACCGGTTACCCCGCAAAACCGCTGCGGTTCCCAACTTCCACGAAGCGGACCCTTCCGCCGCAGGTCAGTGGCCGGCGGCGATTTGGGGTACTTCGTCGGCCTATGTGGTTAAAGGTGGTCTCGGTGGGGCGGGCAGCTATCAAAGATATAGACCGAACACCGGTTGTCAAGTCTGGGTTCCCCGGAGGTCTAGCTCCAGCGGAAGACCTTGAGGGCAGTAGTGAAGCTTACAATTCCCCAGGCCGCGACGACGGCGAGGCGTGTCAGGTTGTCGAGCAGCGGGGCGCCGTCGATCATGACCGACCGCAGGGCGTCGTTGAGAGCGGTGAGTGGGAGTGCTTTGATGAAGGGCTGCATGGCGTCGGGGAAGTTGGCGTAGGAGAAGAAGACGCCGGAGAAGATCCACATGGGTAGCTGAATGAAGTTCATGATACCGGAGACGCCTTCGATGGTCTGAGCGCGGCTGGCGGCGAGCAGTCCGAGTCCGGCGAAGGAGAGGGCGCCGACGATGGAGACGACGACCAAGTCGAGTATGGCGCCGTGGACGCGGACGTCGAAGACGATCCATCCGAAGCTGATGAGAGCGGCGACCTCGGCGACCATGAAGAAGAGGCGCGAGAACATGAAGGAAAGGAGGAAGTGGCTCTTGCGCATGGGGGTGGCGAGCAGACGCTTGAGGAGCCGTTTCCGTCTGAACTGGACGATAGTGAAGCCGATCCCCCACATCCCGGAGCCCATGAGGTTGAGGCCGAGCAAGCCGGGGATGAGGAAATCGATGTAGCGGGAGCCGGTCTCGGTGAGGTGCTGTTCCTCGACGGCCCGTGGGTCGATTCTCCCGGCGGCTCGCTGGAGCGCGTCGTCGACCAGCAGCCGGGCGAGGCGGCTCTCGTTGCGCGCCGGGTCGAACAGGTATGTCGCCGGGTCGCCAGGTACGACGACCAGGGCGACCTTCCCGGTACGCAGCCTGTTGCGGGCCTCCGCGGGCTCGAGCAGCTCGGCCCGTAGTTCTGGCGCTTGGTCGAGGGTCTCGACCATGGCGATGGCGTCGGGCCCCTGCTCGACGACGATGCGCAGCGATTCGGCGGGCCGGTTGCGGAAGGCGACGCCGAGTCCGAGGGCGAGCAGCACGGGGAAGACGAAGACCCAAAAGATCGCTTCGGGCTCGCGCAGGAATTCCAGAAGCCGTGCCCGGGTGAGCTCCCGCAGTGGGTGCGACCTAGCCATCCCTCAGGTGCCTGCCGGTCAACGAGACGAAGACGTCTTCCAGCGTGGCGTGGTGGGTGGTGAGTCGCGCCAGTTCGAGGCCGTGGCCTTTGAGCGCGGAGAGCAGTGCGGGCACGGTGCGGTGGACCTCGCTAACGGTGAGGAACGTGCCGTCGCGCTCGTAGCGAACGTCCTGAACGCCCGGGACTTGGCGCAGCCACTCGGCGTCGGCGACCTGGCCAACCTCGAGTGCGAACTCGACGACGTGTTCGGCGCCGAGCGCGGCGATGAGCTCGGATGGAGTGCCCAGGGCGATGACCTTCCCGTAATCCACCACCGCGACTCGGTCGCAGAGCCGGTGCGCCTCTTCCATGTAGTGGGTGGTGAGCAGTACGGTGCGGCCGGCAGCCTTGAAGTCGAGTACCAGGTTCCAGAGCTGGCGCCGCGACTGGGGGTCGAGGCCGGTGGTGGGCTCGTCGAGGAAGAGTAGCTCCGGCTCGCTCACTAACGCGCAGGCTACCGCCAGCCGCTGTTGCTGGCCGCCGGACAGTCGCGAGACCCAGGCCGACCGCTTCTCCTCCAGCTCGACGATCCGCATCACTTCGTCGGGGCTGTGCCCGCGCTCGTAGAAGCTGCGGAAGAGCCGGAGAGTCTCCTCGACGCTGAGCTTCTCCGCCAGCTGGGTCTCCTGGAGTTGCACACCGAGCCGCTCGCGGAGCGCCCGGTCGGCATCGGCCCCGCCGCCGCCCCAGCGTGTGCCGAGGATCTCGAGCTCACCGGCGTCGGGCTCGAGCAGCCCCTCCAGCATCTCGACGGTGGTGGTCTTACCGGCGCCGTTGGGTCCGAGGAGGCCGAAGCACTCTCCCGTGTAGACCTCTAGGTCGAGCCCGTCGACGGCCAGCACGTCGCCGTAGCTCTTTTTGAGTCCCTTGCAGCGAACTGCGATCCCGGCGTCCCGACCCATTCCTAGTTGTGCAACTCCAGAAGATGAGGCTTCTACTGTTGTATGCCCATTAGCTCCACGTCGAAGATCAGCGTCGCCCGCGGCGGGATCGGT
>JBDHHX010000052.1:0-14391 GCA_039589155.1 Gemmatimonadota bacterium
GCATCCCGTGACCCAGCTCGTGGGTCATGGTGCCGATGGCCATGGCCGAGCTGCCGGAGCAGTCTACGGCCGACTGTATGACGTAGTCGTTCACCGACTTGCTGTCACCGGTGGCGTAGGGGCTGCCCTTCCAGGCGCTGTAGACCCAGCGATGCGCCCAGATATTCGGGTTGGCGCCGCAGGAGCCGTCGGGAAGCGGGAACAGGACGGCGACCAGGTCGACGAAGCCGTCGTTGTCGCTGTCGTACTGGCTGAAGTCGGTGGTCGGGTCGGATTGAGCCAGCAGTTCCTGGATGAAGTCGCCGGTCTTGTCGGTCGCCGGGTTCAGCCCGTTGCCGCTGCCCGCGTACCAGGCGGCGGCGCTATCGGCCTTGAACCAACCGATGATGTCTCCGGTCACCGTCAACATGTTGTTGGAGGCTTCATCGTAGTATGTCGTGATCGAGTAAGGCGGCGTCGCGCCGGTTCCGAACAGGATGCTATTGAGTGACGCTGTATCGGGCTGGAAGCTGTGGGTGCTATCTGAGAAGTAGCCGATCAGCACCGGGAACCGGAAGGTGCCGCTCACCGCGGCCTCCGTCGCCTGCGCCGCAGCCCGCGACGGGCCGCCGGGCCCGAAGTGCCCGTTGCGGGTTCGGAAGTCGCCGCGCTCGGCCAGAGCCCGGCGCCGCTCTCGAACCTGCAGCGCGATGGACTTCCAGACCCGCTCGAACTGGTAGGCGTTCGGGTCGCGCGCCAGGGTCTCGTAATAGCCCGGCGGCGGCCGCACCCCGTTGACCCTCCCCCGCATTTCGACGTCGGTGACCCGGGCCTGGGCCGCCAGATCGGCAGGCCAGGCGCTGATCGCCAGCGCCGTCGCTGCGGCCAGGTTGAACAATACAGACGCTCTCATTACCGCCTCCTGAGTCGGCGTAACGGATTGGGACACGCCCAATCGTACGGGCATGGTTCTAAGTTCATGATTTGAAAGGTTTTACCTGGCAGCAGGGGAGATTGCTGCAGGGCTGGTCGCGTGGCGGGGTCCGACGTTCGGTCTAATACCAAATCGTGGCCCCGTTCGTTCCAGAATGTATATTGGTCGGATCACACCTCGGAGAAGCCAGCATGTACGTCAGGTCCAGCGCCAGGCAGGTCCTCGCAGCTCTCGTCGCGGTAACGCAGATGGGCTGTGCCGGGGGCGAAGCGGATGAGGATAGCGCGATCGCCGAGCGGTCGGCGACGCCCGAGAACGCGGAGAGCGCGATGACGCCCGCCGAGGTCGATGAGCCGGGCGAGCCGGTGGAGGCTGAAGCGACCGGGATGAAGGCTCCCGAACCCACGCCGCCGGCGTCCGGAGTCGAGGGCAGGGTCACGCTGGGACCGCGGTGCCCCACCGTCGAGGTGGGCGTGGATTGTCCCGACCGGCCCCACAGTGCGGAGCTGGTCATCCGCGACGCCGAATCCGGCGCCGTGGTGGCGACGCTGGAGAGCGATGCCGACGGCGTGTTCCGCCTCGAGCTGGAGCCGGGCGACTATGTTCTGGAGGCGAAGCCGGCTCAGGTCGTCTACGCGCCGAGCGCCCAGGCCGTGCCTTTCACGGTGGAGCCAGGCCTGTTTACGCAGGTTGACATGAGATTCGATTCTGGGGTCCGCTAGCCGTTGACCGCCGGGCGGCTGCGCTGCACCTGTCGCCCCGGTAACCACTGACAGCATCAAGACATCAGGGCAGGGTCGAGAGCGGCCCGACGTCACCGATTGCGAACCGAGAACCCGTTGGAGCGTGACATGGTGAAGAGAGCACAACTATTGGTGGCCGTTATCGTCGTCACCTCGTTGATCCTCGGGGCGACGCCCGAAAGCGCGCAGGCGCAGCTGTTCCAGGGTCCGGCCCAAGGTACATCGCCGGTAGGGCAAATCGTGAACACGACCTCGTTTCCGGTCGTGCCGCCCACTTCACCGTTCGAAGATTGGCGCGCTCCCAAGCACCACATCGACCTGTGGGCCGATCCGCCGGGCATGCCGCCGGCGCTGCGCCCGCTGGGCTCCAACCAGCAGGACGATCTCAGTCGCTTTTTGATGCGTGGCCCAAGCATGCGGGCGCCCGGCCTGGTCACCGACTTCGAGGGTATCACGCTGACGCCGTTCATTCCGCCCGACCCGATCATGGCGGCGGGTCCCAACCACCTGATGGGGTTGGTCAACACGTCGTTCGCGATCTTCTCGAAGACGGGAACGAACCTGCAGCAGATCAGCGCGCGCAGCTGGTTCAACAACGTGTCGCCGACCAACAACGCCTTCGACCCGAAGGTATTCTACGACCACTTCGTCGATCGCTGGGTCATGGTGTGGATCGCCGGCGACTTCGCGACGTACTCGGAGATCCTGATCTCGGTATCGGACGATTCCGATCCCTCCGGCGCCTGGTGCAACTTCGTCATGCGCGGAGATGTGAACGGCTCGACGCCCGACTCGACCGGCGTCGACTACCAGGGCGTAGGATTCGACGAGGACGCGGTCTACGTCTCGGCCAACAACTTCAGCATGGTGAGTGGTTTCTTCTCTTATGTGAAGCTGCGCATCATCCCCAAGTCGACGCTCTACGATCCGGGCTGCCCGGCCGTCACCTGGACCGACTTCTGGGACCTGCGTGACCCGACCTTCACCGGCGTCACGATCTTCACCGTGCGGCCCGCACATACGTTCGGCACACCCGGCGTCGAGTACCTGATCAACGACTCGCCGTTCGTCACGGGTACGACGATGACTCTCTGGTCGCTGACCAACCCGCTCAGCCCGACACCGACGCTGACGGGGACGAACGTCCCGGTCGCGAGCCGGCTGGTACCGCCCGACGCCGACCAGCTGGGCGGATCGACGACGCTGATCGACGTGGGCGGCCCGCGGGTGCGGAACGCCGTCTACCGCGACGGCTCGATCTGGACGGCCCACAGCGTGGCCGACGCCAGCGGACAGTACGCCCGTGCTCGCTACGTGCGGATCGACGTGACCGGACCGACAGTGCTGGAGGACGTGGCGTTCGGTGCCGACGGCTGCTGGCTTTACTACCCGGCCATCATGGCGGACACCAGCAGCAACATGGTGATGGTCTACAACCAGTCGTGCACGGATGAGTACATCGGCATCCGCTACACCGGCCGTACGACGATGGATGTGGGATTGCAGCCCAGCGCCGAGCTCAAGGCGGGCGAAGCCAACTACGTACTCGAGGACGGCAACGAGCGGAACCGCTGGGGTGACTACAGCGGGATCGCCCTCGATCCGGCGGATGGTAACCGCATCTGGATGTATGCCGAGTACGCGAAAACGCCGGCCAACAGGTGGGGCACCTGGTTCGGCGAGGTGGTACCGGTCACGTTGGGCGACATCAACGACGACGGCTTCATCAACGTGGCTGACGTCATACTGCTGGTCGACTTCATTTTGGAACGGAGCACGCCGAGCGGGTTGGAGTTCGTCGCGGCGGATTGCACGCCGGAAGGCGTGCTCGACATCGGTGACGTCGTCTGCCTGGTCAACCTGGTCCTGAGCTCGCCGGCGGCGCTAATGGCCAGCGCGCCCGACGGGTCGCGCGTTCGGCAAACGGCCCGCCTGAGCGAGGCGGCCGTCGATCCGATCAGCGGGCAGCGGACCGTGTTGCTGGAGACGGAGTTGGGTCAGGGGGTCGCCGGTTTGCAGGCCCACATCAAGTACGATCCGTCGCGGGTCCGCATCGGCAGGCCGCAGGCGACGGAGCGGGCGGCCGGCTTCGATGTGGCCGCTGAAGATACCAACGGCGAACTGGTGGTTCTGCTCTTTGGACAGGCCGGCGCTCAACTGGAGGGCGGCGATGGACCGCTGCTGCGGTTGCCGTTGGAGACGCTGGCCGGGGCCGACGAGGAGGACCTCACCCTCGAGCTGACTCAGGTGAAGCTGGCGGATCTGAGTGGCGCCGTTCGCCGGGCAGAGCTGGGTAGGTCAACGCTCACGGCGCTTCCAGCTCGCTTCCAGCTGAGCGAGCCGTACCCGAACCCGGTGGGCCGGGCCGGCACGGCGCTCGAACTCGAGATCCCGGAAGCGACGTCGCCGGCGCTCTACGGCGAAGCCGGCGCCTGGGCGGGTGGCAGCGTCCGCGTCGTGGTCGAGATCTTCAACGTGCGCGGCCAGAAGATCCGGACGGTGATGGCCCAGGAGCTAACGCCGGGCCGGCATACGATCCAGTGGGATGGACGCAGCGATCGCGGCGAGCTGGTGGGAGCCGGCCTCTACGTGCTGCGCTTGCAGGCGGGCCCCGCGGTCGAGACGCGCAAGCTGATCGTCTCCAGCCGCTAGGAGATTTGTCTTGAGCCTGCGACCCGTTAGAGCTGCCGGAGTCCTGCAGACGGCGACGTGTGCGACGTTGACGTTGCTGGCGCTCGTCGGGCCGGATTCGGCCTCGGCCCAGGACTTCGAGAGCGAGGCGGCGTTCCTCACCGTGCCGATGGGCGCACGCGTCGTCGGCATGGGGCGCGCAGCTGTCTCGATTCGTGGCGAGCTGCAGGGCATGCGCTGGAATCCGGGCACGCTCGGATCGGTGGAAAGCCTCGAGCCACTCGCCTCCCACTACAGCGGGCCGCTCGACTTCAAGTTCAACTACCTGGCCGTCGCCATACCGGCGGGATCGGTGGGCACGTTCGCCGTGGCCGCCGACGTGCAGAGCTTCGGCGAGATCTCGCTATCGGGCGCTCCGGGTGTGCCGCTGGGCACCATCACGCCCAACAACCTGGTCCTGAGCCTCACTTACGGCCGCGAGCTGGTCGCGCGCTTCGCCTTTGGCGTCACCGCCAAGTGGATCCGCAGCGAGCTCAGCGGAGAGCTGACCGGCGACACTTTCGCGTTCGACGCCGGGTTGTTGTGGAAGCCGCTGGAGCAGGTACCTCTGGACCTGGGCGCTAGCATCCTCAACCTGGGTCCGGGCCTCAGCGTGGAAGGCGAAGGCGGCGAAGCGAGTCCGTTGCCGGGCCGGCTTCGTCTGGGCGCGAGTTATGACGTGCTCGGCCAGTTGGCGCCAGAAGGACGGTTCAATCTGCTGCTGGCCATCGACCTCGAGCACGCTGTACGCGACCTGGGGACGGGTAGCCAGTTTCTGGGCGCCGAGCTGGGGGTCGCCGGTGCCCTGTTCCTGCGCGGTGGATACATAGCGGAAACGCTGATCGAGACGAACACTGGAACAACGCTGGGAATCGGTTTGTCGCTCGGCCGCCTACAGCTCGATCTGGCACGGGAGTTGGGCGTGAACCAGCTGGGCGACGAAACTCATCTTTCGATTGCTGCGAAGCTGTGATGGAATTGGAACTCGGAGGAAAACAAATGGCAGCGCACCGTCACGTCGTTCGGACTACTGTCGTCGCTCTCCTCGCATCGTTAGTCGTCGCCTGTAGCAGTTCTTCTGGACCGAGCGACACTACGATCGACCTCGACGTCGATGAGATCAGCAGTCCGACCAACCAGATCATGCCCGCGGTTACCGGAACGACGGATGCGGGCGCGACGGTCACGGTCACGAGTCCCGTCGACACCACAAGCGAGGTAGCCAGCGGCGCGGGCGCCTTCTCTGTGAGCATCATGCTGGACGCCAACTCCGTCAACGAGCTGACGATCCACGCCCGCGATCCGGCCGGCAACGAGACCAGCACCACCGAGCAGGTGGTCCACGACGGCATCGCGCCGACCATCCTCGTCAACACGCCGCAGCAAGGTGGCATTACCGCGGGGCAGTCGGGGTTCCAGATCCTCGTCGTGTACTCCGACGCCGGCAGCGGCATCGACGAATCGACTCTTTCCATCACCAACGGCCTCGATGTCGGTGGAGTCTACCAGCAGGATGGCAGCTTCTCCACCACGTACGCTGCGGCCAGCAGCCTGGTCCCGATCTTCAGCGTCACGGGCGACAGCGCCAGTACCGTGGTGGCCGACAGCCTCGCCTTCCAGGCCAACACCAACATCCTGTCCGCACAGGTCGGCGACCTGGCGGGCAACACATCCAGTCTCGTCGCAAGGACTTTCGACGTCACGGCGGATCCGCCCTCGCTCGTGGTCACCGACGCCAGCGGCAGCGCCGGCAGCACCGGCCTCCCCATCGTCATCGCCGTGGCCAACGCCGATACCGTTTCCGGCGTCCAGCTCGACTTCAGCTTCGACACCCTGGTCATCGCTTCCGTCGACTCCGTCACCACCACCGGGCGCGCCAACTCGTTCGACAGCACACCGTTCAACGAGATCAGCCGGGGGTTGGTCCGCGTCCTGCTCTTCGACAACGGCGGCGACAGCGTTTCCCCGGGACAGGGGCCCGTGTTGAACCTGTGGGTCACTCTCGACGCCAGCGCCGCCTCTGGTGACCACACCCTGAGCGCTGACGACGTCGTGCTCTCGGACCCGGTTGGTGGCACCGTGACCGGCCTGGGGCCCTTCAGCGGGACTCTGACGGTGCCCTGACGGGCGAAAAACGGCGCTGGAGGCTGGGTTTCGGCGATTCAGCCATCCCGTCGCCGCACCCCGCACAACGTGGGTTGCAATACAACCCATGGGCCGGCTGGGGGTGGGACATGGTGCGTAAGGCTATGTAGGATGGTCGATTAGGAGAGTGGGCGCGGGCGATAGGGCGGTCGGAAAACGGATGTTTAGATTCGCGGGATGCCCCGATCATCCGCATACTACCTAGCTTTTCCCTTGACGAATTTCCGGTTTACCCTCAAAGTAGTGCCAACTTCGCCCTTGTCGTCGTTCGAACTCCGCTTACTCGAAAGGAGTTACTTGGTGAATAAGACTGAACTAACCGACAAGCTTGCCGAGACGACCGGCCTGAGTAAGGCCGATGCCGGGCGCGCGGTGGAGGCACTCTTTGACGCCGGCAGCGGCATCATCGCCGGCGCGCTCAGGACAGGAGCGAAGGTCCAGATCACCGGGTTCGGAACGTTCGAGACCCGGAAGCGAGGCGCTCGGATGGGCCGCAACCCGCGCACTGGAGAACGGATCCAGATTCCAGCTTCGGTCTCACCGGCCTTCCGTCCCGGAAAGGGCCTGAAGGACGGAGTGAACGTGTAGGTCCTGGACCCGGGGGAAGGAGGTCCGTGAAAAGGGCCTTCTTCCCCTGTTCCGCAGGATCCTCTATTCCCTGAAGACCCTCACGTTGGCGGGCCGTCCCCGTATCGTCGCCGTAGCCAGCTCCTTGATCACCTTTTCCGCCACTGTAGCCGCAACCTCAACTGACGTATGGGTATCGCGAATCTCGATACGGCCGATGCTGTCGCCGCCGATGGCCGTTTCGCCGGTGATGGCGCCGACCAGATCGGCGGGTCGGACGCCGTCTTTGCGGCCGACGTTGAAATAGAGGCGGGTCCAGGCGGGCAGCGCCTCTTCCGGCGTATCGGGCGCCCGCTCGCGCAACAGCGCGGCTGCCGCGGCTGCGACCTGTGAGGGTGTGAACTCTTGCAGCAGCGGCGCGATCAGCAGCATGTAGGGCTCCAGGTCGCGCTCGCTGGCGGCCTCCCGCAGCTGGTCCCGGGTGAGCTGTGCCGAGCGGGCCGCCTCGGGCGGCGGCTCGGAGCGCAGCGCGGTGAGGCGGGCGGCGGCCGTCTCGGCCAGGTGCTGGAGGTGCGGCAGCTCGCGGGGCTCGAGGAAGACGAGGGCGCGGTCCGCGTCGGCGACGCGGGCGTGGAAGCTCACGTAGTCCGGCGGAACGCCCCAGGAGATGGAGAGCGAGCCCGGCGGGCTGGCCCCGGGGAAACCGGATTCGACCCAAATCCCGGGCTCCTCGGGCGCGCTGGCGAACGCCATGCCCCGGACCCGAAGCTGATCCGTCAGCGCCTCGGCTTCGGCGGCGCGGCGGCAATGCAGGCTGACGATCATATCGCCGGCCGCCGCCCGGCCCGCCAGGACGCTCATCAGCGCCGGCAACCACTGGTTGCGGGGTACAGGCCAGAACTCGACGTTGGCGTCGGCCATGAGCTTCGGTTCCGGCGGGCTGTACGTATACTGGCGGGCGCGCCGCGCGTGGCGGTCGATCCAGCCCTGGACGTCCGGGGTGAGCCGGGCGGAGAGGACGATGCGCTGGGCCGCCTTCGGGATCTGGGCCGTGAGCGCCTCTAGCGCCTCTTCGGCGCCTAGCTCCAGCATGGCAGACACGCCGTCCACGACCAGGGTCTTCACGGCATCCAGCTTGATGGTCGAATGCTCCAGTGCGGCCAGCGCGGCGTCCGGGCTGGCCACGGCGATCTGCGCCGCGGCCCGCGACCTCGAGCCCAGGGCGGAGACGGACAGTCCGCGAACGCCCAACAGCTGGTTCATCGTATCGGCGGTAGCGGCGGCGCCGTCGTCGGTGGGCCTCAAGACCAGGGCCTGGAGGTCCGGGTCCCCGGCGTCGAGGCGGCCGGCGAGCCCCAGGGCATAGGCCAGCGTCTTGCCGCACCCGGCGGAGGCGACGCCGACGCCCGCTGTGCCGCGAGCGATGGCCGGGATGGACTCGGCCTGAAAGGCCGTGGGCTGGCAGTAGCCGAGCTCTCCCAATCGTTCCAGGAGGTCGGCATCGAGCTTTAGATCAGCGAAACTGTTCATGGTGGACACAATCTATCACGGGGAGCGTGGCGAGTAGAGGGGTGGAGGGAAAGCTGAGTGTTAGCTGATGAGGGTTAGATGTTGATGATTTCAGATGCCCCTTGCGAATAGCTGCCTACTGAGGTCCAATTCCTGAGCCGAATTCTCGACACAAAACATCTGTGGCTCAATGATCAGGGTTTGTGGATGAATAAAGCGATCGTCATCGGCAGCAGCACCGGGATCGGGCGAGCGCTCGCCCAGGTTCTCGCCGAGCACGGCTACGAGGTCGGCCTCGCCGGGCGCAACCTGCCGCTGATGGAGGAGCTGGCCGCGGCGCTACCCACGCGCGGCTACGTCATGGCCATGGATATCTCGCGTACGGAAGAGGCCCGCAGCCGGCTGCGCCAGCTGGTCGACGACATGGGTGACGTGGAGCTGATCGTTGTCAATTCCGGCGTCGGCCACCACGACCCGGACTGGGAGCAGGAGCTCGAGATCATCGAGGTCAACGTAAGGGGATTTGCGGCGGTGGCCAGCGCGGCGTTGGACTACTTCGTCGAGCGCGGATCCGGCCACATTGTCGGCATCACCTCGATCGCTGGGCTCAGGGGCCTACGGGCGGCGTACTCGGGCTCGAAGGCGTTCGGCTCCGTCTACCTGGAAGCGCTGCGTCTAAGGGCGGACTACGCGGGCGCAGATGTGACGGTCACAGACGTGATGCCCGGCTTCGTTGCGACACCGATGACCGAGGGCCGCAAGGACATGTTCTGGGTGGCGACGGCGGAGGAAGCCGCCAGACAGATCTACGATGCGATCCGCAAGAAGAAGCGCCACGTCTACGTGACGCGGCGCTGGCGACTGATGGCCTGGGTGATGAAGCTCATGCCCTACCCGCTGGTCTCCGCGATCTCCACTCGTCGTCAGTACAGGTAGTCGTTCCTGGTCGCTAGCCGTTGAACGGCGCAGGATGGTCTGTGTCGTAAGGACGGAGCGAGATGACTCCGTTGTCCGGGACCTCGAGATCGGCCAGCGTTCGCGATTCGTCGAGGACTTCCTTCTCGAAGAACTCGACGTAGTAGGCGCTGGGATCGACGTCGGTCGCGCCCAGTAGCTCGGCCAGGTACTGCTCCTTTATGGCGCCGACCGCGGTATCGGGAGTGACTTCGACTTTCTTCTCCTGCCACACGTCCGGGGCGATCACTCGAATCTTCAACATCTCTCCAATTGCCCTGTCTTATTTAGATGTGTGGGATCATGTGGAGGAAACGGAGCGTCTGGTCGGTCACGTCCAGGCCGACGCCTCGGTTCGTCTCGGCAGACACTGTGGTATGACCATGATCTCGGTAAGCCCGGATGACGGCGTTGCCGATGGCGCCGGAAAGCTCCAGGCGATTCTCGCCGCGTTCGGCGACCTTGAGGCCGGTATGCTGGGCGTAGAACTCCTCGGCCTGCTGGATCACGTCCTCCGGCGGCAAATGAGTCGAGACTTCGAACTTCATGATCTTCCTGTTCGTCAGCGGGATCTATAAGGGGCCGCGGCGAATATCTCGACCCGGGGGCGCGGCGTCAAGAACGCCCAGCCGCTCAGATCGACGCGACCCGTGAGCTGAGCGGCTCGAGGCCGCCGTCACGGACCACGAAATCGTCCTCGATTCTGACGCCCCAGCGTCCCGGCAGGTAGATGCCGGGCTCGATGGTGAATACCATGCCGGGCTCGAGCCTTCGAGTGTTGCCTTCGACCAGGTAAGGCGGCTCGTGGCCGTCCATGCCCATGCCGTGGCCGAGGCGATGGGTGAAATATTCGCCGTAAGCCGCCTCTTCGATCACATTGCGCGCCATGCGATCGAGGTGCTGACATTCCATGCCGGGACGGGCCGCGTCGTAGGCGGCGGTCTGGGCGGCGAACACGGCGTTGAACACTTCGCGGAACTCGATCGGTGGGTCGTCGCCGAAGAAGTGCATACGGGTAATATCCGATGTGTAGCCGTGAACGCGGCAGCCGGCGTCGATGAGGACGACCATGCCGCGTTCCAGGCGCCGGCCCTCCGTGCCACCGTGGGGCAAGGCGCTGGTGGGCCCGAACTGAACCAGGCCACCGCCCCGGGCGCCGCGTCCCGACATCTCGCGGCTCAAAATCCCGGCGACCTCGCGGTCGGTGAGTCCGGGTTCGAGGGCGGCGAAGGTGGCGGCGATGGATGTCTCGGTGATGGAGATGGCGCGGCGGATCAGTCCTAGCTCGGCTTCCGACTTTATGATGCGCAGTTGCTCGAACACGGGATTCCCGTCAGTGACCGTCCATTCCGGCATCGCTTCCTGCAGCCGCCGGACGAATCCGAAACGGGCGCTGGGCTCCACGGCGATCTTACCGGGCTTGCCGCCAGCGAGGGCGTCGGCCACGCGACTGAAAGGGTTCTGGCTTTCCTCCCAGCCGTGGATCTCCGATACGGACTCGACGGTGCGCTGGACCCGCTCGACCTCGAACCCGGGCGCGACGATGATCGGTTCGCCGTCCGCGGCCATCACCAGCGCGATGAGCCGCTCGCTACGGCCGAAGTTGGCTCCGACCAGGTAGTTGAAGCTGGTGGAGGGCTCGCAGAACAGGGCGCTGAAGCCCTGCTCCAGCATCAGCGCTCGGGCCCGCTCCATCCGCAGGTAGTAGGCGGAGAGGGGAAGCGGGTCGATCCCCTGGTCTGCAGCAATGCCGGTCGGCTGGCGGCCCGTCAACGTCACGGGAAGCGCCATTCCGGCCCCCGCGGCACCAACACCGATAAGGAAGTCTCGTCTTCTCATGGAGCGACTCCTCGCGAGCCCAACTTCCGATTTCCTATTTCCAAGTTTCTAGTAAGGCCTACATTTAGTGCCGTTCTCCGGTGGTATCAACCCTGGGCAGGATGAGACCCCCATGCGTAGCTCCATGCTGTTGATGGCTGTCGCGGGCGCCGCGGTCGTGATCGCGATGGTCACCAGGTCGTCGCAAGATGACGAGATCGCGGAGCTGATTCTGACGAACGCCGCGATCTACACGGTGAATTCTGACCAGCCGCGCGCCGAGGCGGTGGCCGTGCGGGGAGGCCTGATCCTGGCGGTGGGCAGCGACGAGGAGATGTCGCGTCTCAAGGGCCCAGCGACCGAGGTGGTCGATCTGGATGGCGCTTTCGTGGTGCCGGGCTTCATCGACAACCACACCCATTTCGACTACGCCGCCCGATTGCTTCTCGGCATCAACCTGCTGGACGTGTCCGATGCCGAGACGCTGGCCCAGCGGGTGGAAGGGGCGCGCGACCGGTTGCCTGAGAGCGCCTGGATATTGGACGGCGATTGGGGAGCGTACGAGGAATGGGAGATGGGATCGACGGGCCGCGAGGGGGGCGGCGCGGCTGCAGAGCGGTTCAAGCCGCATCGCGAGATGATCGACCCTGTCACGCCGGAGGCGCCGGCGCTGCTCAGCCGCTGGGACAAGAGCGAGTACCTGGCCAACAGCGTAGCTCTGGAGCTGGCGGGCATCGACCGCAATACACCTGATCCGGCCGGCGGCACGATCGAGCGCGACCCGGCCAGCGGAGAGCCGACGGGAATACTGACGGGCAGCGCTCAGGACCTGGTACGTCGCGTCGTCCCGCCGAAGTCGTTCGAGCAGCGGGTGATGGAGGCGCGTGTGGCGTTGCGGCGCCTGGCCGAGAACGGCGTGACTGGGATCCACGACATCACGCGTGGACACCAGATGCGTGTCTTCCAATACCTGAGAGACCGGGACGAGCTGAGCGTGCGAGTCTATGCCCGGCCGACGCTGGATATGTGGGAGCACCTTTCGGCGGTCGGAATCACGCATGGCTTTGGCGACGAGTACCTGAAGATCGGCGGACTCAAGGGCTTCGTCGACGGGATCATGGGCAACTCGAGCGCTCGTTTCCGCGAGCCCTACGATCACCAGCCCGACCAGGTCGGGATCTGGCGTACGCAAGTGCTCGAGCCGCCGGGGATCGCCGAGCTCATCCGCGCCGCGGACTCCGTCGGTCTCACGCCCCAGGTCCACGCCATCGGCGACCTCGCAGTGGACACGCTCCTCGACTGGTTCGAGATGGCGATCGAGCGCAACGGGCCGGGCGACCACCGGTTCCGCATGATCCACGCGCAGGTCGTGGAGGAGGACGACTTCGCGCGCTTCGGCGAGCTCGGTGTCATCGCCGAGGTGCAGCCGTATCACGCCATCGACGACATGCGTTGGATGGAGGAGCGGATCGGCCACGAGCGCTGTAAAGGCGCCTACGCCTTCAAGTCGCTGATGGAGGGCGGCGCTCTGCTGTCGTTTGGGTCCGATTGGCCCGGCACCAACGCCGCCTGGTACCCGGCGAAGCCGTTGCTTGGGATCTATGCCGCGGTCGCTCGCCAGACGTTGGAGGGAGAGCCGCCGGAGGGATGGTTCCCGGAAGAGCGGGTCGACGTCGAGACCGCGATCCGAGCCTATACTATCAACAACGCCTTCGCCGCCCGCGAAGAGAACATCAAGGGCAGCATCGAAGCCGGGAAGTTGGCCGACTTCACCGTCGTCGATAGAGATCTGACGGCGATTTCCCCGGCTGAAATCAAAGACGTCCGCGTGCTCGGCACCATCGTCGGTGGCCGGGTGATCTTTTCGGCTCCAGAGCTTGCCGAGCTGCAAGCTCGGCTCGACGCGGCAACCAGCGAGTGAATGAGGTGACTCCAACCGCGGCAGCCGCTACAGTGCTCAAGCCGCGACCGTGGCTGGTCGCCGTGCCCGCCTCCATTGTCTTGTTCGGCGCCGGCTTCATGCTGTTACGCGGCGTCTGGCCGTTCACCTACTACTTCTACATGTCGGCCTGGTACCCGACGATCCTCATCCTCGATGCCGTGCAGGCGACACGCAGCGGCAAGTACTACTTGTTGACGCGGCCGGCGTTCGCTCTCTCGCTGCTCTTCTGGTCGGCGGTGCTCTGGTTCTTCTTCGAGTTGGTCAACTTCCGGCTGGCCAACTGGTACTACGTCAACCTGCCGCCGCAACGGGCCGCGCGTTGGATCGGGACCACGGTTTCGTTCGCCACCGTGCTACCCGCCATCTTTCTGGCCGAGCGCGTTCTGGCGGGTCGCGGTCTCTACGACAAACTGCGCTGGCCCACGTTCGACGTTTCGCGTTCCGGCCTCGTCGTCCTCTTCGCCGGCGGCATCGCCTTCGGCGTTCTGAGCATGCTATGGCCACGCGCTTTCTTCCCGATGGTTTGGGGGGCGCTGACGCTGCTGCTCGAGGCCTGGAACTACAGTCGTGACCCCGAGCGCTCGCTGCTGGGCGACCTGTCGCGCGGTCGCCCCGCCCGCATGCTTCGCCTGCTCAGCGGTGGCCTGGCCATAGGATTCCTCTGGGAGTTCTTTTTCAATGATACGGCGACCACCGAGATCTACACGGTACCGGGCTTCGAGACTCGACTGCTTCGTCGTCTACCAGACCCTGGTACTGCTGCGCGTGGCCGTGCCCGAGGAAGAGGGCGCGACGAAGTACGGGGCGCGGCGGACCCGAAGCGTGGCCGCGGTCATCGGCGCCGCCGCTCTTTCGGTGGCTATCCTGTTCGGTATGGATCGCTGGAACACCGACTCGCTGCGGCCCGCCGTCGACGGTTTGTGGATGGCGGGACCGGCCGAGGTCGAGCGCCTGGAGAGGACGCCGTATGCGGACCTCTTCCGGCTGGCCGAGGCGAACCCTGAAGAAGTGGCCGCCGCTGCGGGCGCACCGGTCGTGGATGCGGCAGACTGGGTCGAGGCGGCGCGCATCATCACTTTGAGGGGAATCGGGACGGACAACGCCCGGCTGCTTTGGGAGTTGGGCATCAA
>JBDHHX010000053.1:0-13872 GCA_039589155.1 Gemmatimonadota bacterium
AGCGGTCGAAGTACTCGAACGAAAGCGAGTCGACACCGATCAGATAGGGCTCTGCTGCACCAGTGGTGCCGGCCTGCACGAACATCGTGTCCGCCTGGACGAAGAACAGCAGGTCCTCGCCGAGGTCCTCGATATCGCCGTCCGGCGGATTGTAGTCGGCCCTGAGACGAACGTCGTCGAAGAGGCCGTTGCCGTCCGGGTCGGGATCGATTCCCGGCAGCGGCAGCCCCGTGGGACTGCTGCCAGCCAGACGCATGTAGCGGGTGAGTGACAGGTGTGCGTAGCGGACGTTACCCGCCGCCCGTGCGCGCTCGCGGCTGGCCACGAACCCGTTCTGAGCGGAGAGGATCGTTCCCAAAAGCGGAGAGAGCAGCAGGCCCAGCATCATCAGGGCGACGAGCATCCCGAGTGTGCTAAAGCCGGCGACGCGACTCGTTGTCGACGTGTACTGTCTCATTCTACTCATGGATAATGTTCGTCCAGAGCTCGGCCTGTCCGGCCGCGGGCGGAACGAGCGGCATAACTCTCACCATCACCTGACGCGTGCCGGCTGGACCCGGCTGAACCTGCCACCGCCGCGTGAACTGCCGGCCGTCCAACTCAGCCGTGTCCCAGTAACCACTCACGTTCGACTCAAGACCACCGCCGGGAACCAGGGCAACGGTGTCTGACAGTTCGGTCCCAGCGATGGCCTTGAGCTCTTCGATTTTCATCTCACCGGCCACAGTCATCTGCGTCTCCAGCTCCGCCTGCCCTTCCCACTTGTGCCCGGTGCCCAGCAGCGCCACACCGGCCAGCACGCCGAAGCTGAAGATGACGAGCGCGACCATAAGTTCGACCAGCGTGAAGCCCTCCGTCGGTCTCACAGCTTCCTCGCTTTATGGCCACCCGCCGCGTACACCCTTACCTCCTGGGCCTCGCCAAACGAGTTCGTCAGCACGAAGACGTGCGCCGTTCCGTCCGTCACCGCACCCAGGCCGTTGAACGCCACCGAATCGGCGCTCAATTCCTCGAATCGGACCATGCGCGGCAGTTGCCGCGGATGACCCGCTGCCCGGTAGTCGCGGTTCGTCTCGCGCTTCACCACCGACACCGCGTTCGACTGGATGGCGCGAATCTTCGTCTGCGCCAGGTCGGACATCAGAGTCTGCACCGCCGCATTCAGCTGGTAGTTGGCGATCACTCGCCGGCTCAGCGGCCCACTCATCGACATCATCCCGGCGATGAGAGTCATGACCACCGCTATCTCGACCATTGTGTAACCGCGCCTACAATTGAAAGCCGCCATCTTTCAGTCAGATCCCTTGTTCGCGAGCCGTTTGGACGGGTCTGGGGCAGCGTCAGAATGCCATGTTCGTGCCAAGAATCAGGTGACCAACTGATAACGACTTAGGAATCCAGCGGACATTCTGACCGGGCAGAGTTTGCATTCTGACCGAAAATGTTTATCGCTACGGCCGGTCAGGATGACTCCGAGACGTCTTTTCCGCGGGTTTTTTGGTACCAGAAGGAGAGAGCGAGAAGGACGGCCGCCAGGAGGACGAAGCTGAAGATGCGGTAGAGCCTATCCAGATTGGACAGGTCGTAGATGAAGACCTTGGCGGCCGCGATGAGGGCCATTGCGAGGCCGGCCCAGCGGACCGGCGCCAGCTGTCGCCAGAAGCCGAGGGCAAGGAGGGCGGCGGCGTAGAGCATCCAGAAGGCGCTGATCGAGAGGTCGCGGGCGAGCGTCCAGCGCTCCTGATCGCCCTTCAAGTCGAAGAACCGCTGGATCTCGCCAGTCCCCCAGGCGAGGAACAGGACTCCGGCGACGAGGAACATCAGCGGACGAATCGCCTTTTCCCACGACGCCGGTTCCTCGACGCGCTCGAGAGCCATGGCCCAGAGCGCGAGCCCGCTGACGGCGACCAGCCCGGTGAGCCCCCAACCACTGATGAACGCGGCGTCCGCTCCCGGCCGAAGGTATACCGACCCCCAGTAGGTGAGAACGGCCAGAGCGAAAGCGGCGAGCCCGGCGGCCCGAGTCTGGGCGCGCTTGAGGGCCACACCGGCTGTGGTGAATGCGATTCCCTCCACAAGCCAGGCCCGCGTCAGCGCGACATCCTCCCAGAGCACACTGGGTGCCGTGAGCAAGAAGGTGAAGCCGAGGGCGGCACGCCAGAACCGACTGCCGGCGCCACGACCCGGGGCGCCGGCCACGGCCTGTACCAGGTAGATCGCGCCGAGAATCGCGGCGAGGACGAGCCCGATCTCTTGCGCACGATCGCTGAAGGACGAGTCGAAGATGCCCGCCATGGCGGATGCGAAGAAGAACCAGGGTGGCAGCACGGTGACGGCCAGCCCACAGAGCTCTCTGGCCAGCGGCTTCGTCTCCCGGCGAAACGCGACCTCGTCGGCCGCGTCTTTCCCGTCACCTACCCAGTCGGTCACTCCCAGCGATGCCAGCAGGTCAGCCAGCCAAATCGCCAGAGCATAGCTGGCGAAGGTGATGCCGGAGATCTGCCAGTCGACGCTACCGATCCAGAAGACGACCCACCCGAGCAGCATGGCCAGCAGAGAGACGCCCGGCCAGTACCGGCGTCGGGCGACGACCAGTGACGCCGCTACCAACGCAACGATGTAGACACCGTGCAGGTGCGGATCGCCCCGATTGGCCAGCGCCAGGAAGCTGCCACCGAGGACGGCCACGGTGGCCAGGTAGACCCAACCGGCACGGTAGGCGACAGCGAGGGCGGCGCCGGTGAGCAGGGCAAGATAACCGAGCCCGAACAGGTTCGATGGAGTGCCTACCTGCAGCAGTATCGGGGCCAGGTAGCCACCGAAGGCGGCCAGCGCGACGAACGATTCGGATTGGCGCAGCAGGCCGACGGCGGCGGCGACGCCGACGACAACGACCATGAGGACGAAGCCGACGGAGACCGGAACGAGCGCGTAGAGCGCTGCGGCGGCCCACACACTCAAGTAAACGGCACTGAAGCCGCCGGCCGATAGCCAGAGACCGTAGGTCCGGTAGCCGAGGGCGCGGATTCTGTCGCCGGCGATCGCCGCGGCGATGCCTATGCCGCCACCCGCCAGCACGCGTATGGTCGGCCCGATCCAGCCGCGCTCGATGGCTTCCTTGACGAAGAAGGCGACGGCAAACACCAGCGCCGCGACGCCGACGAGCAGCAGGCCGCGGCCGCCGATCCAGAACTCGAGGTCGACTCGACGCCATGATCGCACGACCGGTAGCTCGCGAGATGACCGGGTGTCGGCTGCTTGGGCCTCTGGCTTCGCCGCGTCGGGCGTGTCGAGCTGAGACCTGTCATAACCCTTCTCGCGCGCCAGCTCACGCCTGAGCTCGTGCAGCTCGCGCTGGAAGCGCTCCGAATCGCGCTCCAACTCCTTCAACCGCTCAAGCAGTCGCTGGTGTTCGTGTTGGGTCATGTGAGGCTCCCGCCGAACCGTGGCACTACGATCTGTAACGTAGGGCGCGGCACTGAGAGCGGCAAACGGGGCTGGCGTTGAACCGCGGCTATTTCCTGCGCTTGCCGAACAGAACGCGGAAGGCGATGAGGATGATTAGGGCCCCCATCACGGCCAACCCGAGGGCGCGCCACGACCACTCATCAGCGCGGCCCCAACCGAGTTGCGTACCGATCCAGCCGCCCAGCATGGCGCCGCCGACTCCCAGGAGAGCCGTGATCAAGCAGCCGCCGGGATCGCGTCCCGGGTGCAGCATCTTGGCGATGGTACCGGCAAACAGACCGAATATGATCCAGGAGACGAGGCCCATTATCTACAACCCACTCAGGTTTGTGAAGTCAATGTCATAGGCGCTGACTGGTTGACCTTACGATACACTCGAGATTGCTGTTTCAGTTGCGGGACTCAGATCGCGACGAACTTCGACACGACATCGCGGAACGCGCCGCTCTCGACCAATTCACGAAGCCGCTCTATATCGCCGCCCAGTACGCGATCGCCTTCCAGCGGATCCACGTGCCGGCGGACCAGCTCGTGTGCGGCGACCACGCCCGTGCTGGGGGTCAGCGGCTTCAAGAACTCCAACGCCTGGGCCGCGCACATGAGCTCCACCGCCAGCACGTACTGCAAGCAGGTTACGGCCCGCGTCGCTTTGCGCGCGGCCTCCATCCCCATGGACACATGGTCTTCTTTATTGGCGCTGGTGGTCACCGAGTCGACGCTAGCGGGGTGCGAGAGCACACGCAGCTCCGACAGCACATCGACGGCCGCGACCTGTGCGATCATGAATCCCGATTCGACGCCCGGGTCGTGGGCGAGGAACGGCGGCAGCCCCGAGAGGTCGGGGTTGAGCAGGCGCTCGATTCGCTGCTGGCTTATTGACGCGAGGTCAGCGCAAGCGATGGTCAAGAAGTCGAGCGACTGCGAAGGGAGCTGGGCGTGGAAGTTCCCCGCGCTGATGATCTCGCCGTCGTCGGCGAAGACCAGGGGATTGTCCGTCGAGCTGTTGATCTCTACCTCGAGGACGCGACGCACGAAACCCATCACCTCGCGCGCGGCGCCGTGGACCTGCGGCATGCAGCGGAGCGAGTAGGCATCGTGAACTCGGGGGTCGCCATGTCGATGCGATTCGCGAATCTCGCTGTCGGCCAGCAAGGCGCGCAGCCGCGCGGCGCTGGTGATCTGTCCGGGATGAGGACGGCTGGCGTGAACGCGCTCGTCGAACGGCGTCGGCGTACCCATCAGCCCCTCAATCGACATGGCACCGGCCACCTCCGCCGTCTCGAGTGCCGTCTCGGCGCGCAGCAACGCCAGCACACCCTGGCCCGCCGTCGCCTGGGTTCCATTGATCAGCGCGAGCCCTTCCTTCTCACGCAACTGCACGGGCTCGAGCCCGGCTCTGTTCAATGCTACGCCGGCGTCCTCGTGACCCGATTCGCCGTGCACGATCCCCTCGCCCAGCAGGCAGATGGCAACGTGAGCCAGCGGGGCCAGGTCGCCGCTGGCGCCCACCGAACCGAACTCCGGAATCACGGGATCGATTCGCGAACCCAGCATGGACAGCAGCAGCTCGATGACCTCCACACGGACTCCCGAATTCCCGCGCGCCAGCGAGTTAGCGCGCAACAGCATGATCGCACGGCTGGCCTCGCGAGCGAGCGGCGCGCCGAACCCGCTGGCATGGCTGCGGACTAGATTCTCCTGCATCTCGAGGCGACGCTCGCGCGGGACCGGGACATCCGACAGTCTTCCGAAACCGGTCGTCACGCCATAAACCGGGTCTCTCTCCTCCATGGCGCGCTCGATCACCTGACGGGAGGCATCGATGGCTTCGCGTGCCGCGGACGTAAGAGCGAACTGGCTCTCCTCGCCCAGCGCGACCCTCCGCACGTCCTCCAGCGTCAGACTATGGCCATCGATCTCGAGCATTCACACCCCTCCAGTGCTGTACGCCTCTGGTTCCAAGAGTCTCAGCGTCTGCTACCCGTTGGATACCCGATCAAGCTAACCCTACCGTGCAACCTCAGCCACGCGCGCGAAGCTGGAGCTGGTCCGCAGGCGTGTAGGCGCGTTCGCGGACGAGCAGTGAACAAATCAGCGAAGTGAACCCGGATGACGCGTAGATCATGCCGACGACGACGAACTGGTAAATCGCGGCATATACGGGGTCGCTGCCAGCGAGAATCATCCCGGCCATGAGGCCGGGAATCCAGACTATCCCGAGGGCCCGCAGCGTGTCGATGCGAGGGATCATCCCGGCCGTGACGGCGGCCTGCACGTAGGGAGCGCTGACTTGCGCCGGCGCGGCACCCAGCGCGAGGCCGGCCTCGATGTAGCCAACGTTGGAGGTAAACTCTGAGCGAATGCGCTCCAGCGCCAACGCCCCGGAGTTCATCGAGCTGGCGATGATCATGCTACCGACGGGTATCAGTGAAGCCATGCGAGAGTCGATGACACCCAACCAGGTCATGGCGGCGATGACGATGCCCGCGCCACCGGCTATGCCGTAGAACGAGATGGCGAACGCACCGGGAACGCCCCGCGCGCGTCGCGAGGCCGTGGCCGCCGCAGCCACCGTCATTATTACTAGGACCGGCCCACTGACCCAGGACGGCCCGGTGAAGAGAACGACGAGGACGGCGCCGGCGGCGACGACCTGGATGAACCCCCGCACCAAGGCCACGACGGTTTCACGCTCCAGGTGTACGTCCCGGCGGCGCGCCACGTAGACCACGACCAGCGCCAGGATAGCTGTGACCACGGCCTGGGCGATCCCCAACTGGACCGGGTCGTCGAAGAATCTGCTGAGCATTCCCGTGTCTCCCACGTCGTTCACGAGTCCGCGATCTTGCCGGACTCCATGAGCATAGTCCGCCGCGCCATTCTCGCAGCCTGTGCGCGGTCATGAGTGACGATCAGGCAGGTGAGGCCCTGGCTCTCGATGACCTCGCAGATTAGCTCCTCGATACCCAGCCGAGCGGCCTCGTCCAACGCCGATGTCGGCTCGTCCAACAGCAGTATCTCGGGCTCTACCGCCAGACTGCGGGCCAGCGCGACGCGCTGCGCCTCACCGCCGGATAGTCGGCTCACGTCGTGTTCGGCGTAGCCCGGCAGACCGACACGCTGCAACGACTCGTCGGCTTTCTCGCGCGCCAGCGTCTCTCCATGTGCCGCCGGCCCATAGGCCAGGTTTTCCGCCACGCTACCCGGAAACAGGTAGGGTCGCTGGGCTAACATTCCGACCCGCCGCCGCAGCAGACCCGGCGCGATCTCCCTGTAATCCTGGCCATCGAGAAAGACCGTGCCCGCCGTCGGCTCGTCCAGCCTGTTCAACAGCCGGAGCAACGAAGTCTTGCCGCTGCCGCTGGGCCCGGTGATGGCGACGACCTCTCCCGAGCCGACGGACAGCGTCACATCGCTGACGAGTGTATGTCCATCGACAACGCGACTCAGCTGCCTGGTCTGTAACGCGGGTTGCGATCCGTCCACCTGTTCTCGCTTGTTCATGTCTTCCGCTATTCGTCTGCTGCCTGAGACCGCCCGAACTTAGCCCGATAGACCGCACACTCGAAAGGTTTTCCGACACGATCCAGCTTGACACGACGCCGTTCCCGGGTATCATGCTGTCCGGTGCAGACCCCGGGGACTATGCCGCCCGTTCGTCGCGAGCCGGGCGGTCCGTCATTCTCAGGAGGCACTCATTCTTCTTCTCGAAGACCACGCCACCCGCCGATGCTGATCTACCCCGCCATCGACCTGCTCGGCGGGCGCTGCGTTCGCTTGCGCCAGGGTCGCTTCGACGAAGCGACCGTCCATTCCGAGGACCCCGTGGCGGTGGCCCGAGGTTTCGTTGAACAGGGCGCGCAGGCACTGCACGTGGTCGACCTGGACGGTGCGCGGCTAGGCGTGGCGAAGAACATCGACTGGATTAAACGTATCCGTGAGGCCGTCACGGTCCCACTCCAGGTTGGCGGCGGCATCAGGACGTTTGCGCTCGCCACGCGCCTCTTCGAGGCGGGGATCGATCGCGTCTTGCTGGGCACCGCCGCGGCAGAGGATCCGCGCCTCCTTATGAAGGTGATCGAGCAATACGACGAGGAACGCGTCGCCGCAGCACTCGACATCCGCGAGGGGAAGCTGGTCATCGAGGGCCGCGAGTCCGAGTCGGTCCACAACCTCGGGCAGGTGCTCACGAGCCTGAGAACGTCAGGCGTCCGCTGGGTCGTTTGCACCGATGTAACACGTGACGGCATCCTGATCGGGCCGAGCTTCGAACTGGCGGAGCGGTTGGTGGTCGAGGGATTCAAGGTGATCATCTCGGGCGGCGTTGCCACTGTCGATGACATCGATCGGATACGCGCCACCCGAGCTGCGGGCTGCATCATCGGCAGTGCTCTTTATGGTGGGATCCTGACCATACAGGAGGCCAATTCGGCGGCCGTCGACAGGTAGCGATCACCCGGCAGACTGAACGTCGAGCCCCACGGCGCAAGTGGCACCGCGGGGCTCGACTGCATCAGGTCTCAGGCGAACTTCACTCGATAGGAAGATCGCTGTTCCAAACCTGCGCGACGACCTGCCATTCACCTTCTGGACTCACCCGGCTCACGACAAGCCACTTTCCGGAGTCGGTCACCGGCTCGCCCTCCATCTCGTAACCGACAGCGTAAGTACCGACGCTGTAGACGAGCTCTCCGCTTGCGCCGTAGTCGATCGTCTCCAGCTCCAGCGTTCGCGATGCCGTCATCTCGAACTGCTTGGCGAACGCCGCCTGAATGGCTTCGCGGCCGCGGTCTGCCGTCAGATTGGGCGGCATCCTCATCCCGTCAGCGGAATACATCGTCGCCAGCGCGGCGGCGTCTCCTCCGACAAATGCCTCGATGTAGGCGTCATTCATTTCGGCAATCGTATTGCCGACCGCCTCCAGATCGACCGCCGTCATCGCCATCTCCATCGCCTGACTCTCCGCGTCCTCCTCCTGCTGGGCGCACGAGATCAAGGCGAGGAACGGCACTAGCACCAGCACCAGAGCGAGTCTGCCGAGCCTCATTGTGTCCCTCCTGCTAGGGAAACGGCTAACGATTATTCTTGTGATTCTGCTCGCGTCAGATTGTGGCGATGATTCTCACGTCCACGATAGTGCTATCACCTAGAAACAGGCAACGAGCAGAAAAAGGGGAAGCAAGGCGTGATGAGTCGCGGTGAAGCCGGGAAGATTATCAGAAATTAGTGGACGCTGAACGAAGATGGTAGCGTCGGTTTCGCTACACCTCTACGTAGCCGGCCATGACGCGTTCGACGACCCGGGGATTGAACGGGTAAAGGGCCGCCGCGGCCGCCAGGTCGCGCGAGTAACCCTCTTGCTCGCCCATCTCCCGCTGCACTTCCGCGCGACTGACGAGAACGTCGCTGGGTAGGTGTCCCTGCGAGATCGCCTCACCGAACGCGGCAACGGCTTCCTCGCGCCGACCGGCCCGGGCGTACGCGTGACCGAGGATGGATGAGACCTTGAAACGCGCAGTAGCCATCTCGCGCGCCCGTTCGAGCCGGGTTATGGCATCGTCCAGCTGGTTGAGGGCAAGCGCACCCAGTCCCGCTTCGACGTAGAAGTCGGCGTCCAGACTCTCGGGATAAAGACGGACGATCTCCTCCATCAATGACTCCGCCGACTCCAGGTCGCCCAGCCGCTTATGCAGCATGGCATGCTGGAAGAGAAGTTTGGCCGGGCGCTCTCGGCCCAACCGCTTTTCGAGGAACTCCACCGCAGCCCCCGCATCGTCTTCGACGAGAGCGCTGACCAAATCGCGGTTGGCCGCCTCGGCGCACACTTCGTACGGCAAATAGACGAGAGGCAGCAACGACAACTGACGCTCGTAGCGGAAACGGGCTGGCGCGTTCACGCCGCCGTTCAACCAGTCGATGTTGCGTCCGCGATCGGCCGCCAGGTCAATCGCCGCGCTGCGAAAGGCGGGCGCGCAGTCGGCGAAATGATCGGCAGCGATCTCGATCAACTCGCCCGACACCGGGACACGCTCATCGAGGACGAGGCAGGTGAGCGCCGCACCGCGAACCGTGCCCGATGGAAAGCGAGCCAGGTTCCTGAGCATGGGGAGCGCGCCTCGTATCACGGCCAACGCTCCGTCCAGGTATGCAAGCAGATTCGACGCCGCTTCCTCGTAAGCCCGCACGCCTTCGCACATGGTGAGCGGCCAAATGAGACGGCGGTAGAGGTCCGCTTTCTGCCCCAGGTGCTCTTCCGGGTGCAGTCGCGTGTAATAGGTGGAACACATCTCGGCCAACAACGGGACTACGGCAGCTGCGCGCTCATCGAGAGGATCTCCGCGCAACTCGCTCCAGGCGCCCTCACCAAACGCACTGATGCCCAAGCAGGCAGTCAAACCGAAGAGTTCGAGAGCGTGCTTGCCACTTGCCGGGCGAAACGGCAGCTGTTCGGGTGGGTGTTGCGGAAGCCGGGGATCACGCAAGGTGGCGAGCATCGCCTGCTCGAGCGGCAGACGGTAGGTCGATCCGTCCGCCGTGCGGCCGGAGCACACGATACCGTCCTGGTGCTCGATGCGGATGTCGCTGGAGAATCTCTCCCAACAGCTATGCACCAACTCGCCCAGGTGTGCCGCCGCACCCGCCGCAAAGAGCTTCTCGCCTTCCGTCCATTCACTACGACCGCGCATGCCGCGGCATAGCGCATCGAGAATACCGACCGATGGCCAGCCGCTCTCGGGGATCAGCGCTGGGTAGGGCCCGAACATCCAGCGCAACTCACCCCGGAATACACCGCCGACTTCCTGGACTTCAGGTTGTATCATGTCCCTCCACGGGCTTCGTCAAGACAAAATTATTGAGCAATAGCGGGCTTCTGAATGATACACGCCAGAGGCGGACTGGCCAGACCTGTACGGGAGATTGGACGTCGAACCTGGGCTGTCGGTAGGACCACTCGCTAGCCGAAGACCTGGGACAACACCTGGAGGACCGCGGGCGCTGACTCCTCCTTGCGGATGACGATCTCGCCAGTGTTAAGGCGATCGTTGACTCCGATCAAGAATGATTCTGCACTGCCCGGCACGAACGCCTGCACCACCAGCCAATCTCCTGAAGGGCCTGACTGAAAATCTCCCGCGTTGACCCTCGTCATCTTGTAGCCGAGTATTTCGACGTCAAAGGACATCGACTCTATCTTCGGCGTCGGCAGCGGGAGTGGCGTCAGAGAGTTGGCCTTACCCATGAGCTGGCGTAACATGGCCGTGTAGTCGGCTTCCAACGAGCGGTGTAGTGTCAGCGTTCCCCGGGTCAAGTTGACCACCAGGTGAAAGCGTGCCCAGCCTTCGCCGTACGAGTACACGGCCTGCCAGCGACGACGCATCGGATCGCCACCCGGCTCGAGCTCCGTCCGGAACCGCAGACTCGAGGAAGCGGCCCCAACGGTAGACGGTTGAGCGGGACTGGGGCCGATGCCAACTTCGCGTCGCTCCATAGCCTGAACCTCAATGACACGGTCGATGTCGATTTCTGCGTGCCTCACTATAAGTGCCTCAGAGGGCTTCTGGCAAACATGTATGTTTCACTACATCGCTAACGGGCCGGTGCGTTGCGCCGGCGACACGATATTCGTAATAACTGGCCAACCAGAGCCTTACTAAGCAGAAGGCATGCCAATACCGAGGGACGGTGGCTGGCGGAGAGGGGAGCGAACCTGATGAGCGAAGGCAACAAAGCGGGCGGGCCGGGGTTTCGTCTGCGATCAGCAGCGGAGCCGGGGCTGTTCGTCGGCCTGGCCCTCCTTTACATCTGGGTCATCCAGCCGACTCGCAGCGACTGGCTACGGGTGCCGGTCATGGTTCTGATCGTGCTGATCCCGCTGGCATCCCCTTTTCTGCACCGCGATCGGCTACGAGAGCTGGGCATCCGTACCGACAACCTGTTGGCCTCGGCGCGCGAGGTCGGGCTGGCAACGCTAGCGGGTGCGGCGGTTATCGTAGGGATCGGGCTGCTGGCAGGTGAGGCGCCGCGGGCGCGCCCGGGAATCGTCAGTGCTTTTCTGCTCTACCCGTTCTGGGGCTTGGCTCAGCAATATGCGATGCAGTCTTTCACGTTCCGGCGCTTCCGCGAGGCGACGGGTGGGCCTGCTGCGGCCGCGGCACTAACGGCGGTGTTCTTCGCGGCAGCCCACTATCCCAACATGGCGCTGGCGCTGGTTACGGGCGTGGGTGGCTTCTTCTGGTGCCTGCTGTTTCAACGCCACGCTAATCTGCTGACGCTGGCGCTCTCGCACGGCTGGCTGGCCGTACTGCTGCGGGCGTCATGGCCGGCGGAGTGGCTCCACAACCTGCGCATCGGACCCAGCTTCTGGAGCTGGACACCGTAGGCCCGGGCCGCCGTCAGTCGAGCTTGAAGTGTGGGTTCTGGATGATTCCCAGCAGGTTACCGAACGGGTCGACCACTGAAGCCACGAGAATGCCGTCACCGACATCCTGGATATCACTGTGGACCGGGGCGCCCAGCTCCTCGAGCCGCCGCATGACCGCCCCGATGTCCTGGACTCCCCAGTAGACCAGGGTACCGCCGGCACCAATCGGTGCGTCCTCCTCTGCCGGGTGCAGCCCCAGCTCGAAACCGCCGACATTGAAACCGACATAGAAGGGCTCGTCGAAATACGGCTCGAACCCGAGGACCTGCGTGTACCATTGCTTGGCCTTGTCCAGGTCCTCCACCACGTAGGCTACGGTTCTCAGACCCAGAAACATGGTGCCCTCATCGCGTTGGGTGACCGTCGCCCGGTCGGGCGCTTCGGCACCGCCAGCACATCCAGCGGCGAGCGCACAGACAACGATCAACGCTCGCAATCTTCTCGATCGCACGATTCTCCTCCTGCCGCGGAACATGGAACGGATCGGCCTTAGGACGCAAGCAGCGGATACCGGGTTCGCCCGATTGCGGCTCACCCCGGTAGTCATATAGAATATGTCTTTCCGGACCTCTACATATTCGCCCCGATCATGCACAGGAGGAATCATGGCATACGAACTTCCCCCGCTACCGTACGACTACAATGCTCTCGAGCCACACATCGACGAGCAGACGATGCGCATCCATCACGACAAACACCACGCCGCCTACGTGAACAACGTCAACGCGGCGATCGAGAAGCATCCTGACCTCGGCGAATCGAACGTCGAGGACTTGCTCCGCCGGTTGTCCGAGGTACCTGACGACATCCGTGGTGCCGTCCGCAACAACGGAGGCGGTCACGCCAACCACACGTTGTTCTGGACGATCATGAGCCCGAACGGCGGCGGCGAGCCGTCGGGCGATCTGGGCGAAGCGATCGGCTCCGAGCTCGGCGGTTTTGCCAGCTTCAAAGAGCAGCTGAGCAAGGCTGCGGCGACTCGCTTCGGGAGCGGCTGGGGCTGGCTCTCGGTGGACAGCGGCGGCAAACTGGTCGTCGAGAGCACGGCGAATCAGGACAGTCCACTGTCGCAGGGCCGCACGCCCATCCTGGGGATCGATGTCTGGGAGCACGCCTACTACTTGAAATACCAGAACCGGCGGCCCGACTACGTCCAGGCGTGGTGGGAGGTCATCGACTGGGGTGCGGTGGCAGACCGCTACGCGGCGGCCCGCGGCTGATACGCCCTACGTCTCCTCTTGTGCCATATGTGAAGCCCTCCGCCAGCTGAGCTGACGGAGGGCTTCGGTCTTCCTAAGAAGATCACTTCTTGGCGGACGCGGTGTAGACGCCAGCGAAGACCTGCGCGAAGTCCTCTATGGTGGTTGGCGTCGTATTGGCGGCCGACCGCTCCTCCTCCGCCACGACCAGGCCGTCGTTGAACGCCCGGTACATCTCGCAGAGGTTGCTCACCGCGCTGCGGCCCATCCCCATGCCCAGCGCCGCCTTCTCGAAATCATCGAACGGGGATTGCGAATACTGCAGACCTTTCATTCCAATCGCCGCACCGATCGCGCGAGCCGCCTCCACGAGAGACACATCGGCCGGGCCAAGAAGCTCCTGCGCACCGTTGCCCTCGAAGTCCAGAGCGACCAGTCGCTCGGCGGCGTAGGCGCCGACGTCCCGCGTTGCGATCATCGCCAGCGGCCGATCACCCTCAATCGGCGTGCCGACGACGCCCAACTGGCGGATCATCTCCACGTTGAACAGAAGGTTCTCCATGAACCAGCCGGGACGGAGGTTGAGGACGTTGACGCCCTCGAGCTTGGCCAGCCTGTCTTCCTGCTCCCGCAGCCCGGCGATCGGACCGGTCCCGTCCTTGTGCTGGGCGCCAATGCTGCTCAGAAACACGACGTGCTGAACACCGGCTTCGTGAACCGCTGCCGTCAAAGACTCACCTATGTTCCTCTGGTAGGCTCGGACGTCCTCGGTATCGTAACGGA
>JBDHHX010000054.1:0-13750 GCA_039589155.1 Gemmatimonadota bacterium
CCACGACCAGGCCCAACCTCTGGCGCTGCTCAAGGGGATCGCCCGGGCGCTGGCCGCTGACGGCGTCTACTTGATGCAGGACATTCACTCGTCCAGCCATGTGCACAACAACATGGACCACCCGGCGGCGCCGCTGCTCTATACCGTTTCCTGTCTGCACTGCATGTCGGTGTCGTTGGCCCAGGGCGGCGCAGGGTTGGGCGCGATGTGGGGTCGCGAGAAGGCCAGCGAGCTGCTGACCGAGGCGGGATTGACACAGGTAGAGATCCAGCAGCTGCCCCACGATTTTCAGAACGACTACTATATAGTCTCGAAGAGCTAGGCGGCCGGCGGCCGCCAGTCGAGGCCGGGGAAGCGGGCGAAGTCGCGATCCGTCGTGATCAGCTCGCTTCCCGTTTCTATCGCCAGCGCCGCCAGGTAGGCATCCGGAACCAGATTCCCCCTCGCATCCGCCTCGTCGCATAGTCGCGTGAAGATCGACCAGTGGCGCTCCCCCGGCGATACCACTATGCAGTTCGGTTGTGAGCGCAGCGCTTCGACGAATTCCAGCGCCCCCTCCATCGGCGTCGGCGGTGCGAACACTCGAGGGTGCGTTACCACGCGCAGGAATCCGCTCAATACCAGGTCGGCGACCGCGAAGGCGCTGTCCGATTCGACCAGTTCCTCCAACCAGGCCCTGAGCTCCGCATGGCGCGGCGCGTCCTCGCGGAACGCGTGGACCAGCACGTTCACGTCAACCAGGACCATCGCCTCAATCCATCAGCTCGAGCAGAGCTGCCGTATCATCCAGATCGACGCCGGGCTGCAGCCCATCACCATCGAAGCTCGGCAGCGGGACTCGCTCGCGGTCGCGAACGCGCCGGCGCGCCGCCAGCAACTCGCGCAGCGCCTGGTGCAGCACATCGGTCAAGGTCATCCCCTCCTCCACCGCATACTGCTTCACCTGCTTCAACAGAGCGTCATCGAGTCGGACCGTGGTTCTCATACATATAAGCATATCCATGATATGTTTATATGTCAACACCACCACGCGCGGCTCGAGCGGCGCTTCGCTTGCACGGTGCCGTCGACGGCGCTATTTCAGGCGGCGTCCAACCATCACGAAAGGCGGCACCATGAACACGGCCACCCTCGTTCTGCGATTGCTCCACATCATCTGCGGCGTCTACTGGGCCGGCACGCTGATGTTCCTGGCGACGCTGTTGCAGCCCAGCGTCGCCGAGGCGGGTCCCGACGGCGCCAGGGTGACTCAGGCACTGATGCGGCGTCGCTTCCTGGAGATCATCCCCGTCATGGCGATCCTCACGATCCTCACCGGGATCGAGCTCTATCGCCGCGCCTCGGGCAACTTCTCGATGGATTGGATCAGCTCGGGACCCGGGATGTCGCTGACCATAGGCGGCATCGCCGCGCTGGTCGCCTTCACCATCGGCATGAGCACGCTGCGGCCGGCGGCGAAGCGAGCCGGTCCGCTGGCCCAGAAGGCGCAAGGTCTGCCCGAGGGCGCCGAGCGCGAGGCGCTGATGGCGGAAGTACAGCGGCTGCGTCGGCGGATGGCGGTGGGTGGCCGCGTAGTGGCGAGCCTGTTGCTGGTCGCGGTGGTCGGGATGGCGGCGTTCCGCTACGTGTGAGCGTAGCAGAGACCGCCACCCGATCTTCGCCGGTTAGAAGTCGGTCACGCGACCGTCGATGATGGCGACTTCCATCATGTCGCCGGCGAGCGCTACGAAATAGGTGCCGATGGGCAGGACGATCTTGGCGCTGCCGTAGTCGGCGGCGACGCGCGTCTCGCCGTCCTTTCTATAGACCGCCCACGAGGTCCCGCTCTCCAGCATGATGTTGAGCGCGCCGGTGCGGATCTGGGTGTCCATACCGCGCCCCAGGTAGACGTCTTCGAGCTTCATCCCGTTGACGACGACGTCGTATTTGCCTGGAAGCAGGTTGGCTGTCAGTCCTTCGTTGGAATACCACGACTTAGAGCGTTCGTCGGTCGCTGCCTTGTAGACCTGGATACTGAAGGCCTTCGAGTCCTCCATGGTCGCGATCGCGAGGCGGCCGGTGGCGCCGGTCAGTTGCGCGTTCGGCATTGCGGGGCAGCAGATGTCTTGCCAATCCGGCTCGAGGTGTGCCTCGATCTTGTCGGCGGCGCCATGAATGGGCTCGAACGATCCGACGGTCACGCCGCCACTGCTCGGGTCGATGGCGACGGTGGCGCCTTCGGTGACGCTGCCGATATCGTCGGCGGCGACCTTGAAGCGATACGCTTCCCCGCTGTTCGGGTCGATCGCCACCGCCATGCCGCTCGTTTCATCGATGTCGCGAACGACGCAGCAGTCATCGCCATCGCGCATCAGCATCGCATAATCGCGGTTCGCCCCGGCGATGCCGGTGATACGGCCGCTCTCGAAGTCCGCCGATACCAGGTCGCCGACCCGCAAGCTACGAATGTCGAGAATATCGGCCCTGAAGTGGAAGACCTGATCCGTCTCCGGGTTCTTGGCGGAGACCAGTCGGCTGGTGTGGTCGACCAGAACGATGGGACAGCATTGCTCGCCTGTCTCGATCGCCCTTGCCTCGTCGGCCGGTGCGAGTAGCAACGTGAGCAGAGGTACGGCACTGAGGAGTGTCGCGCGGTTCATGGTGTCCCTCCGTTGGCTGGGGCGCCGCGCGTTCCCCTTTGGCCGGATCCAGGGCGTTCCCTGGCGTTGGGTGGGTCTGGGCTTGATGGGCGGGCCGCCGGGGCCGGGCGGTCACACGACTGGTTGCACGAGAACCTCGCTCCAAGATGCGCGGCGCTCGCCGAGAAGCAAGGATCTCTTGAAAGACCGCTCTCGGCGCCTTGCACTTCCGCCCGTATTCCTTACTCTTGGTGACAGGTCCACACACCTCCCCCCTCTTCACCGCCCCGCGTCCGCCGAAGGAGTTCCACATGAGACATGCGTTGCTTTGCCTGCTGGCGAGCTTGCCCCTCATCGCGCTCGGGTGCGGGACGAAGGTGATGGTACCGCCGCGGATCGACCTCGCCGAACACGAGATGCTGGGGATCATCGAGTTCAGCTCGACCAACAAGGGCGAGCTGGGCCCGCTGGCGACGGCGCGCTTCGTGGAAGAGGCGCGCACCGACCAGGGGATGGTCCGCATCGTCGACCTGGGCACCGAGGAGGAGATCCTCAGCGCCATCGATCGCCAGCGCTTGAACCAGGGCGCCTTCCGGACGATCGGCCGCCGACGCAACGTGAAGACGGTGTTCACCGGCGAGCTGGTGATCTCGGACATCCGGCCGACGATCAACATCACGACGGACCTCAGCAACCTGGGCGCCGCCGCCGATGTCGACGCGACGCTCACCGTCGAGATGGTGGAGACCGAGACGGGCGCCTCGATCTGGAGCCGCTCCGCCAGCGTCACCAAACGCGTCGGCCAGGTCGGCCTCGTCGGCGGCGACTTCACCTTCGACGCCGACGATCCAGAGCGAGCCTACGGCGAGCTGATCGACGCCCTGGTCTTCCTCGTGACCGAGGAATTCAAGGTGACCTGGGAGCGTCAGTAGCGTTACAGGTTTCGCCCTGCGCTTGAAAAGGGGCACCGGGCTTGCCATCTTCTTGACTTGTGCGATGACATAGCCCTGGCCCCGGATCCTACCCGAGGCCGCACCCGCAGCGGGAGTGCGCCGTTTTGCCTGACAGCGAAGGACCGCAGAAGCCCCGGCACTCTGACATCGATGCCTGGGGCCTGACCCATTCCGGACTCGTGCGGGAGGAGAACGAGGACCATTTCTTCCTCGGCTCCCTCTCACGGGGCATCGTAGTGGACGCAACCAGCATTTCTTCAAACCCGTTAACAGTTGTCGAGCCGGAGCGCCTCGCATCGTTCGCCATGGTCGCCGACGGCGTCGGCCAGGGCGGTGGCGGCGAAGAGGCCAGCCGCGCCGCCGTGCAGGCCCTGGTACAGCACGTGTCTTCCGGCTTCGCCGACGCCTACGCCGCCGAGAGCACCGACCCCGACGCCTTCCCTCGGTTGCTCGAGGGCGCCGCGCTCGCTTGCCACGAGTATCTGCAGGAGCGGTCGCACGAAGAGCAGGGCGCCAGGGGCTTCGCCACCACCCTCACCCTGTTCCTGGGCCTCTGGCCACACGCCTACTTGCTGCAGGTAGGAGACAGCCGGCTCTACCTGTTCCGGGACGCCGAGCTGACGCAGATCTCCCGCGACCAGACGATGGCGCAGGACCTCGTCGACAGCGGCGTGCTGACGCAGCAAAAGGCACAGGCGACCAAGTGGGCGCACGTGCTGTCCAGCGCCATCGGCGGCCAGGAGGCCGAGCCCGTGGTCAGTCGCATCGTCCGCCAATGGGGCACGATCGTGCTGCTCTGCAGCGACGGCCTCACCAAGCACGTTTCCGACGAGAAGATCGCCGAGCGATTGGCTTTGCTGACCAGCGCCAAGCAGACGTGCAAGGAACTGTTACAGGACGCTCTCGACGGCGGCGGCACCGACAACATCACCATGGTCATCGGACGAACGGTCAAACCGGCTAACGCAGGAGCAGGAGAGTAGTTAGATGGAGAGCATCACCGAGGCACTGAAGGCGGCGCTGGCCGATCGCTATGCGATCGAGCAAGAGATCGGCGCCGGCGGTATGGCCACGGTCTACCTGGCTGAGGACCTCAAGCACGAGCGCAAAGTCGCGCTCAAAGTCCTGAAGCCCGAGCTCGCCGCCGTCCTCGGCGCCGACCGTTTCGTTCAGGAGATCAAGACCACCGCGAGCCTTCAGCATCCGCACATCCTGCCGCTGTTCGATTCGGGCAGTGCCGACGGCTTCCTCTACTACGTCATGCCTTACGTCGAAGGCGAGACGCTGCGCGAGAAGCTGGACCGCGAGACGCAGCTGGGTGTCGACGAGGCGGTCCGGATTACGACCGAGGTGGCCGACGCACTCGACTACGCGCACCGCAACGGGGTGATCCACCGCGACATCAAGCCGGAAAACATCCTGCTGCACGACGGCCGGCCGATGGTGGCCGATTTCGGGATCGCGTTGGCGGTGAGTGCCGCAGCGGGCGGCCGCATGACCGAGACGGGTCTCTCACTCGGTACGCCCCACTACATGAGTCCCGAGCAGGCGACGGCGGAGAAGGAGATCACGAGCCGGGCGGACATCTATTCGTTGGCCTGCGTGACCTACGAGATGCTGGCGGGAGATCCGCCGCACACGGGCTCGACGGCACAGCAGATCATCATGAAGATCGTCACCGAAGAGGCGAGCGCGGTGACGAACCTGCGGAAGTCGGTGCCGCCGAACGTGGCCGCGGCCCTGATGAAGGCGCTGCAGAAGCTGCCCGCCGATCGGTTCGAGAGCGCGGCGCGGTTCGCCGAAGCGTTGACGGAGCCGTCATTCACGCTGTCGGCGGCCATGTCAGCGGCCCAACCCGCCGACGCGGCCGACTGGAGACGGCGTTGGGCGCTGCCCTTCGCAGCCGTAGCGGCCGTCTTGTTGGTCGTGGCGGCGTTGGGATGGTTTCGCACGTCGGAGCCGCCGCGATCGATTCGCTTCCGCATAGCGCTCAGCGATCGTCCGATTCCGGCGGGCCTGGTGGGTCACGACCTGGCGCTGTCGCCGGACGGCCGAACGATCGCGTTCTCGGATACCCTGAACGGACAGCGGCAGTTGTGGGTCAAGACGGCCGATCGCGCCGTTGCCGAACCGATCAGCGGCACGGCCGGCGGGCGGGCCCCCGCGTTCTCGCCTGACGGCGCGTGGATCGCCTTCGTTGCGGACGGGCGGCTGAGAAAAGTACCCAGCGGCGGTGGATCCGCCGTCACGATCGCGGACTTTGCCAACGCGGATTTCGCCTCGGTCGCATGGTTGGAGGACGGGACGATCGCGTTCAGCGATCAGGCTTTCGGCTTGCGGGTCGTGAGCCAGGACGGAGGTCCCGAGCGACATTGGACGTGGCTGGACACTCTGACCATGGGCGTGGTGTCGGTGACGGGCCTGCCGGATGGCCGCGGCGCACTGGTTGTGGTATGCGCATTTGGATGTCCGAGCTCGGCTCTAATGGTGGTGGATCTGGAGACCGATGTCTGGCACCAGCTCAGTGAAGATGTCCTCAAGGCGTGGTATGTGTCCGATGGCCGTGTTGTCTTCGGGCGCCCCGACGGAGGGGTCTTCGCTGCCCCGTTCGATCTTGGGAGCCTGGAGTTCGCGTCCGCGCCGGTCCCCGTACTCGACGGCGTTCGCGCGACCGTGACGGCGGTGGACATGGCGCTCGCTGCCAACGGGACCCTTATGTTCGTTCCGGGCGAGGCGTTGGGCGGAGGGGCGCCTGTGGAAGCCGTATGGGTCACCCGCGATGGGCTCGCGACCCCGGTGGACTCGGGTTGGGCGTTCGTGCCGGCGGGGAATGGTGGTATCGCCCTTTCGCCTGACGGTCGGCGTCTGGCGCTCGCTATCCAGGCTTCCGGCAGCGCCGACATCTGGATCAAAGAACTCGATCACGGGCCATTCACGCGGCTCACGTTCGAGGGAACCAACATCCGCCCGGTGTGGTCCGCCGACGGGGACTTCGTCCTCTACTTGTCGTCACCAGAAGGAGGAAACGTCGACTTGCGCCGCCGCCGGGCGGATGGGACCTCGACCGCCGAGACCCTGCTGGATGCCACCCGCGCGGTCTGGCAGGTCCGTCCCGTGCCTGACACCTCACTTCACATCGTGCGCCTGGGTGTGCCACCGACTCGGGACGTGTACCTGTTCGAGCGAGGCGTCACCCCGGCGGACAGCGCCATCACGCCCTTGGTCGCCAACCCCGGCTACGAGGAAGCGTCCATCGCATTGTCCTCCGACGGCCGCTGGCTCGCCTACGCGTCAAACGAGTCGGGGCGCTACGAGGTCTACGTGCGGCCATTTCCCGAAGTTGATGGGGGACGGTGGCAGGTATCGCGAGATGGAGGCAATGGGCCACTCTGGGCCCACAGCGGGCAGGAGTTGTTCTATCTCAGCGCCAACGGCGATCTCATGGCCGTGACCGTGCAGCCGGGTACGGGCTTCAGAGCGGGGGAGCAGCGTGTCCTGTTTTCGGCGAGCGGCTACCTGTCTAGCGCATCGAACACGGAATACGACATCACCCCCGACGACCGCCGCTTCGTCTTCAAGCGGCAGGTCGGCATCGAGGAGACCGGCCCGCAGACCCTGACGGCCGTGCTGGTGCAGAACTGGCTGAGCGAGTTGAGCGCGGGAGGACCGGGAGGCCGATGAGCGAGAACAGCTTGGGAGAATAGATGGCGAGCATCACTGAAGCGTTGAAGGTCGCCCTGGCCGATCGCTACGTGATCGAGCAGGAGATCGGCGCCGGCGGCATGGCAACGGTCTACGTCGCCTACGATGAGAAGCACGATCGCAAGGTCGCGTTGAAAGTCCTGCGTCCCGAGCTGGCCGCCGTGATCGGCGCCGAGCGCTTCCTGAACGAGATCAAGGTCACCGCCAACCTGCAGCACCCGCACATCCTGCCGCTCCACGACTCCGGCGAGGCGGACACGTTTCTCTACTACGTGATGCCGTTCGTCGAGGGCGACACGTTGCGCGACAAGCTCGACCGCGAGAAACAGCTGGGCATCGATGACGCGATCGAGATCACGCGTGGCGTGGCCGCGGCACTCGACTACGCCCACCGGCAAGGAGTCATTCATAGAGACATTAAGCCCGAGAACGTGCTCATCCACGACGGGCAGCCGCTGGTGGCCGACTTCGGGATCGCGCTGGCGGTGAGCGCCGCCGGCGGCAGCCGGCTGACCGAGACGGGGCTCAGCGTCGGGACGCCGCACTACATGAGCCCCGAGCAGGCTATGGGCGATCGCGAGTTGGACGCTCGGAGCGATGTCTACTCGTTGGGGGCGATGCTCTACGAGATGCTGGCCGGCGATCCGCCCTACACGGGGAGCACCGCCCAGGCGATCGTGGCGAAGGTGATCACCGAGAAGGCGCCGGAAGTGACGGCGACCCGCGACACGGTGCCGCCACATGTGGCGGCAGCCATCCAGAGATCGCTGGCCAAGCTCCCCGCCGATCGCTTCCACTCGGCCGCCGACTTCGCCGACGCGCTTGGCCGCCCAGGTGCGAGCGTCGCCACTACCGCCACCGGCACGGCCGGCGTCGAGGTCCCGGAGGCTGCGCGAACGCTCGCCATCCGACTGCCGTCACTCAAGAGCACGCTGCCCTGGGTCCTGGTCGCCGTGATGGGCGCCCTGACGGTGCTCGGCTTTCTATCGCGCCCCGATCCTGAGGTCTCGCGTTTCGCCGTGACACTTCCGCGGGAGCAGGCGCTCACCGTGAACCAGGCCGGTAGTACGTTGGCGCTGTCACCGGATGGCAGGAAACTGGTCTACGTCGGAACGGACCAACGACTGTTCGTTCGCGCGTTCGATGATCTGCAGGCCTACCCACTGCCAGGGACCGAAGGCGCTCGCGCTCCCTTCTTCGCGCCGGACGGAGAATGGATCGGATTCTTCTCAGAAAACAGGCTCAGCCGTGTGGCGCTCAGCGGTGGGCCGCCGCTGGGGATTACCAGCGTCCAATCAAGCTTCCGCGGCGGTGCTTGGGGAGATGGTGGCAGCATCGTCTTCACACCGAGTACTACCGAGCCACTCTACCTCGTCTCTTCGGCGGGCGGCGAAGCGCGGCAGTTGACGACGCTGGACACAACTTCAGCCGATATCAGCCATCGTTGGCCGCACATGTTACCCGGCAGCGCAGCGGCCATCTTTGCCATCTACAATGGCACAACGGAGGAGACCGAGCTCGCCGCGGTCTCCATCGAAACGGGTGAGATCACCCGGCTGCAATTGCGCGGGCTGAACGCCACGTACACGGCCACAGGTCACCTGGTCTACGGCACGGCAGATGGTTCGTTGGTCGCTGTGCCGTTCGATGTGGACCGCTTGCAGGCGACCGGCGCCCCCGTCTCGTTGCTCGAGGGCGTAATGGTCCGCAATTCGATCACGGCAGAATTCGCGACCTCTCGCGCCGGCGCCCTGGCCTACCTCGAAGGAACGGCGCCGCAGCTGTCGCTGGTCGCTGTGGACCGGGTCGGCCTCGAAGAGGTGTTCGTCGAGGAGCTCAATCAACCTCGCGCGCCACGTGTTTCCGGCGACGGTACGCGCATCGCGCTGGAGCTCGACGATGGGTCGAGCACCGACGTATGGGCCTTTGATCTGCGAACCCGCACCATGACTCGCATGACGTTCTGGGGGCGCAGCTACTATCCCGCCTGGACGCCGGACGATCGGTCCATCTCGTTCACCTCGATCGCCGAGGGCGAAACCAGCCGCCACCTGTTCGTCTTGCCATCGGACGGAAGTGGAACGCCCGAGCCGCTGTATCAGGGGGCCGGCGAACGCTGGGAATCCCTTTGGATGCCCGACGGTCAGTCTTTCATCGTCCGCTCAGTTGTCGTGGGAAACGCGCGGGACATCGCGCTCGCTCAACTCGACGGCGGAGAAGCACAGCCGCTCTTGAGCACGGAGTTCGAGGAGCGTTCGCCCACCCTGTCACCCGACGGTGGCTGGCTGGCTTACTGCTCCGATGAGTCGGGCCACGATGAGATCTACGTACGGCCGGTCGCCGCCGTGGGCGGCAAGCGACAGGTATCAGTGGACGGGGGGACCGAGCCGCTCTGGTCACGCGACGGTCGTGAGATCTACTACCGGGGCCAGGATCGAAACATCTACGCCGTCGGGATAGAGACCTCCCCCACGCTCACCGTCGGACAACGCATCGTCCTCTTCGAAGACAAGTACGATCGGAACTCGAGCCATGCGAACTACGACCAGCATCCGGCCGACAACCGCTTCGTCTTCATCAAGGGCTCGAACGATCCCACGGACCTGGTGCTGGTGCTGAACTGGTTCGAAGAATTGAAGCAGCGGATGGATCGCTAGACGTAGGACACAAACCGGGAGTGAGAAGCTTTGTCTGATATGTTCGAACGAATGACGGCGGCGCTCGCCGACCGCTACAGCATCGAGAGTGAGCTGGGCCAGGGTGGCATGGCCATCGTCTACCTCGCCCACGACATCAAGCACGATCGCAAGGTCGCGCTCAAGGTGCTGCGCCCCGAACTGGCCGCCGTGATCGGCGCCGAGCGTTTCCTGAACGAGATCAAGGTCACCGCCAACCTGCAGCACCCCAACATCCTGCCGCTCTACGATTCCGGCGAGGCGGACAGCTTCCTGTTCTACGTGATGCCGTTCGTAGAGGGTGACACGCTGCGCGACAAGCTAGACCGCGAGAAGCAGCTGGCCATCGACGAGGCGGTCGGAATCACGCGCAGCGTGGCGGCGGCGCTCGACTACGCGCACCGGCAGGACGTCATACATAGAGACATCAAGCCGGAGAACATCCTGCTCCACGACGGACAGGCGCTGGTCGCCGACTTCGGCATCGCGCTGGCCGTCTCGCAGGCCGGCGGCAACCGGCTGACGGAAACGGGACTGAGCATCGGGACGCCGCATTACATGAGCCCGGAGCAGGCGATGGGCGACCGCGAGGTGGACGCGCGCAGCGATGTCTACTCGCTGGGCGCGATGCTCTACGAGATGCTGGCCGGCGACCCGCCGTACACGGGTAGCACGGCGCAGGCCGTGGTGGCGAAGGTGATCACCGAGAAGGCGCCGCGAGTGACGGCGACCCGGGAGACGGTACCGCCCCACATCGACGCCTCGATTCAGAAGGCGTTGGCCAAGCTGCCGGCGGATCGCTTCACCTCTGCGTCCCGTTTCGCCGAGGCGCTGGCGAACGCCTCGTTCACCATGCCGGCGGCGGCCGCCGCCGATGCGGGCAGGGACGCGCACTCGATGTGGAACCCGCTCAGCATCGCGACGGCGGCGCTGGCCGCGGTTCTTCTTCCGCTGGCTCTCATCGCCACGCTTCGCCCACAGCCGCCGGCTCCGGAGCCCATCCGCCTCACGGTGACATTGCCGGACTTCACTGGGACACCGTTCGGTCCATCGATGGCGCTCTCACGGGATGGCTCTGTGCTCGTTTACCGCATGGCCGACGAAGGCGCTGGGACACCGCTCGCCGTGCGCCGCCTGTCGCAACTTGGTGCCACCCCACTCTCGGGAACGGAGGAAGGCCTTGGCCCCTTCTTCTCCCCCGACGGCCAGCACATCGGTTTTCTCGCCGATCAGTCCGAGATCAAGCGCGTTGCGATCATCGGTGGGCCGCCGGTAACCGTAGCTGACTCCGCTGCCTCTTCGGGATCGTGGGGCACGGACGGCTGGATCTACTTCGTGCACGCGAGCAGCGGGATCGCGCGCGTTCCCGAGGCGGGCGGCACCGTCGAACAACTCACCGCGCCGGACACCGGCTCCGCCGAGTTCGCTCATATCTGGCCCGACGTCCTTCCCGGTGGCCGCGGTGTGATCTACACGTCGCTGCGTTTCCCGCTTGTGGATGCCAACATTGCCGTACTCGACCCTCGTACTGGCGAGTCCCAGGCGCTCTTCGCGGGTGTGTACGCACGCTATGCGTCCTCTGGACATCTGATCTACGCGCGCGCCGATGGTGCGCTCCTCGCGGTAGCGTTCGATGACGAGAAGCTCGAGGTTACCGGCTCGCCTGTCGCCCTCACGGAGAACATCCCGGTCAAGACGTTTGGCGAGGCCGAGTTCGCGCTGGCGCAGAACGGTACGCTGATCTACGGAGTAGGCAGCGGAGAGTTTGGCATCGCGCTGGTCGACCGTGCCGGAAACGAGAAGCTTCTCCCGACGACCGAGTCGTCTGTGCTCTACCCTCGGGTCTCCCCGGATGGCCGCTACCTGGCGTTGGAAGTCCGGGCCTCGGGAGGGAACAACATCTGGACCTACAACTTCAGCGACTCGACCATGTCGCGCCTCACTTTCGAGGGCTTCGACATCTATCCGGAGTGGACGCCGGACGGCCGGATGGTTTCGTTCTCGCGAAGCACCGTGGCGAGCACCGACCGCAACATCGTCATGAAAGCTGCGGATGGCAGCGGCGTCGCAGAGGTTGTCGCCGACTTACCCATGTCGCAGGTCGAGGGGCTCTGGTCGCCCGATGGTGAATGGCTCGTTCTCCGGCAAGGCGACCGAGGCCGAGGGCAGAACGCCGATCTCGCGGCTCTGAAGATCGGATCAGACGATCCGCCGGAGGAGCTGCTTACGACGCCGTTCATGGAACGGTCGCCGACATTCTCGCCCGACGGCCGATGGCTCGCGTACGCTTCCACCGAGTCGGGTCGCGACGAGGTGTACATCCGGCCGTTCCCGGGCCCGGGCGGCCGCTGGCAAGTTTCGTCCGGGGGAGGATCGGAGCCCCGTTGGGCTCACAGCGGGCGCGAGCTGTTCTATCGAAGCGGCACCCACCTCATCGCCGTCGAGATTCGCACCGATTCTTCGCTCGCCGTGGGAAGCCGAAGGCAACTCTTCGCGACTGGGTCGTACTTGCCGAACACGAACCACGCGGGGTACGACGTCATGCCGGATGATGAGACTTTCGTGTTCATTCGCAGCGTCGGTGAGGCGCAGCAGGTGATCATGGTGTTCAACTGGTTCGATGAATTGAAGGAACGAACGCGAAACTGAAGAGAAGACAGGGGAACTGAGGATATGAGTGAGATCACGGGCCGATTGACCACCGCCATCGCCGACCGCTACCGCATCGAACGGCAGCTAGGCCAGGGCGGTATGGCCATCGTCTACCTGGCCCACGACATCAAACACGACCGTAAGGTCGCCTTGAAGGTCTTACGCCCCGAATTGGCTGCTGTGATCGGCGCCGAACGCTTTCTCAACGAGATCAAGGTCACCGCCAACCTGCAGCATCCCAACATCCTGCCGCTCTACGACTCGGGCGAGGCGGACAGCTTCCTGTTCTACGTGATGCCGTTCGTCGAGGGCGACACGCTGCGCGATAAGCTGGATCGGGAGAAACAGCTGAGCATCGATGAGGCGGTCGATATCACGCGGAGCGTGGCAGCAGCTCTCGACTATGCCCACCGGCAGGACGTCATACATAGAGACATCAAGCCGGAGAACATCCTGATTCACGACGGTCAGGCGCTGGTCGCCGACTTCGGCATCGCGCTGGCCGTGAGCCAGGCCGGCGGCAACCGGCTGACCGAGACGGGACTGAGCATCGGGACGCCGCACTACATGAGCCCGGAGCAGGCGATGGGCGACCGCGAGGTGGACGCGCGCAGCGACGTCTACTCGCTGGGCGCGATGCTGTTCGAGATGCTGGCCGGTGATCCACCGTATACGGGTAGCACAGCCCAGGCCGTGGTGGCGAAGGTGATCACCGAGAAGGCGCCGCGGGTGACGGCGACCCGGGAAACGGTGCCGCCCCACGTCGATGCTTCGATCCAGAAAGCGCTGGCCAAGCTGCCGGCCGACCGCTTCACTTCGGCGTCTCGCTTCGCCGAGTCGCTGGCCAACGCGTCGTTCACCATGCCGGCGGCGGCCGCCGCCGATGCGGGCAGAGACGCGCACTCGATGTGGAACCCGCTCAGCATCGCGACGGCGGCGCTGGCCGCGGTTCTTCTTCCGCTGGCTCTCATCGCCACGCTGCGGCCTCAACCACCAGCACCGATCACGCGCTTCGCCGTCGCCATGGAGGAAGAGGAAGCGATCTTCTTCAGTAGCCAGGGCAACCCTTCCCGCCTGGCCATCGCGCCAGACGGTTCGGAGCTGGTCTACGTCGGGTCGGATGGCGAGACGGGGACACAGCTGTGGCATC
>JBDHHX010000055.1:0-20427 GCA_039589155.1 Gemmatimonadota bacterium
GTAGAAGAAAACGTTCACCTGTCCATGCGGAGCGACGGTGAGCACGGGCATGAAGTTGTCGTTGGTGGTCTCGTCGGCGTCCCGTTTCACCGCCCTTCCCTTCACGATGTTCACCGGGTCGCTCCAGCTTACACCGCCGTCTTCGGAGCGGACGAAGAAGACGTCGGATACGTCGCCGCGGTGCTGGCGGCCGGGGTCGGCGGAATAGGCGATGTAGATGTTGCCGGCGCCGGATCCGTCGCTGCGATCGACGTCGATGCTGGGGAACTCGCTCACGCGGATGAAGCCATTCAGCGCCGGGCGGAAACAGGCGGCCGTCGCCGTCGCGTCCTGCATCCGGGTGAAGCGAGCCGCGGTGATCTCCGGCCCCCAGTTGGCGCCGCCATCGTCAGAACGGCGGAAGCGGATGATGCCGTCGACGGCGCCGGAGCGATCTTCCCAGGCCACAAGGAGCTCGCCGCCCGATCCCACCACGGGCATGGCGGCCTGCACACCGCTGCCCGATGTGGAAAGCTTGACGGCCTCCGACCAGCTGCGGCCTCCGTCGCTGGAGCGCGAGAACAGGATGTGGTTGGCTCCGCGGGCCGGGAACTCGGTCCAGACCAGGTAGACGTACCCATCGCGTCGGCCGCCGCTGGCATCGACGGCGATCAGCTCTTTGTCCTGGAACGCGTTGGGGTCCGTGCCGGGGATGAGTACCGGCTCGGAGAACTCCACCGCGCCGTCGGTCCGCTTCGAATGCGCGACACCGACGTACGAGCGCGCCCGGTCGTCCAACGCCAGCGTGGCGAAGTAGAAGTTGCCGTCACGATCGACGGCCAGCGCGGCGTCGCCCAGGTTCTGGCCGCCGCCGGAGGGTTTCAAGACACCGGCATCTACAAACGACTTGCCACCGTCCAGCGAGTAGGAGTAGCCCGTCATGCTGCGCGCGCGGTTGAACTCGCCGGAATCGTTGTAGCCGACCACCACGATGTCGTCGTAGCGCGCGACCGCGGTCTCGCTCTGCGTCGTGTTGTTGCCGCTGTCCAGGGATGGATCGTTGACCAGCACATCGTCGGACGGCTTCTCCGCCACTTCCCCGCATCCACCGACGATCACCAGGATGAGCGGAACCCCGAAGTTCTTCATCATCATCTTCATCGTCATCCTCATCGCCATCGAGAAGGTCGACGAAGATGACGATGAAGATGAGCATGAAGATGAGGAGATTCTATCGCGCATGATCCAGGTCTCTGCTTCCGGTTCGTTACCCGCCAAGGCGGCGGCTGAGGGCGTCCAGTATCGTGCTCTCGAGCGTTCCGTTCGAGGGCAGCGGCCGGCCACCCAGCGGGCCCTCGCCGCCCCGCACCGTGGCGATGATCGTCGGCGTCACGGACACCCGTAGGCCGCCGTCGGCCGCCGGCTCCACCGTCAGCTCGAGGACGTAGCGACCGCCCTGCTCCCCGATGAAGTGCCGGAACTCCTCCGGTACGAGTCGCGCCAACTCATCCGTGGCAAGGCTGACCGACTCGCTGTTCAGCCGGGCTAGCCTTTGCGTGTTGAGCGCGTCGAGCAGACCGGGATCGAGCGAATCCATGAAATCGGCGGGGAGGGCGCCCTGGCCGACCAGCACATCGGTCAGCGCATCCACGACCTGATTGGGACCCTGCATGTACACCGCGAAATTCTGAAAACCAGTCATCTGACCATCGCTCTCGTATGAGCAAGCGCCCGCCAGCACGGCGAGGGCAAGCGTCGCGAGGTAAGGGGCATGGCGTCGGATTATCTGACCGGACATAGGCCGAACGGACTCCTCCTGACGGGCTCCGGGTGACGGCGAACAGCTCATAATCTAGACCCGCGCCGGTCCCGAGGCGAAACTGCCTCTCGAATCACACCCGACAATACGAGGCGAGCGGAGCCGCGGTTTCGGCCTGTCGGCTGACCGCCAGCCGGCCTAACTTGGACAAAGCGCCTCCCATCCAGGACCTCCAAACACGGAGCCCGACCCATGGCATGGCTGCTGCTGATCCCCGTCATCCCGCTGGTTCTGCTGACGACGCTGTGGCTGATCGGCGAGCGGGGCCACCTGATGCTGCCGTCGACCCGGGCGCGAACCTCGGGTGGACCTGGTGTGGCCAGGAAGCGACGCAGCCGCTTGAAGCTGCTGCACGGCTACGTCTACGGCCGCTGGACCTACCAGTACATCAACTTTCTGGTCCACGTGCTACTCCCGCGGATGAAGAAGCCGGAGCTCAAGCGTTGGTGGGCCGATCGCTACCACGGCAAGGTGCTGCCCACGGAGCTGGCCCGGCGGATCATCACGCTTGACCATGAGATCAAGCGAACCGACCTGGAACGGATCATCCCTTATCCGATGGCGCGCGATATCGTGTTGAAGGGGCCGCCGGGTGTGACGCTGCTCGAGTGCCCGTGCCGGCACGCGCGCGAGAATCCGTGTGGGCCCACCGACGTGTGCATGGTCGTGGGCGACGGTTCGTTTACCCTCGAGCACCATCCGCAACGATCGCGTCGCGCGTCGCAGGAAGAAGCGCTGGAGATTCTGCAGGCTGAACGCGAGCGCGGACACGTACACACGGCTTACTTCAAAGACGCCTGCGGCGATCGCTTCTACGCGATCTGCAACTGCTGCAAGTGCTGCTGTGGGGGGATCGAGGCGATGGTGAAGTACGAGGTCCCGATGGTCGCCTCGTCCGGCTACGTGGCACAGGTGGATGAAGAAGCCTGCATCGCCTGCGGCGATTGTGAGACCGCGTGCCCGTTCGAGGCGATAACGGTGAACGGCTCATCGCAGGTCAGCTGGGAAAAGTGCATGGGCTGTGGCGTGTGTGAAGCGGGCTGCGAGATGGAGGCAGTTACACTGGTGCTGGATGAGGCTAAGGGAATTCCGCTGGATGTTTGGGAACTGGACAGCCGACAGCTGGCGCAAGTAGACGAGTAGACGAGTGGACTAGTAGACGAGACTTCGCTGTCGGTCTCTTGTCTACTTGTCTACTTGTCTACTGATCTAGTCTACGACTCGCGAACTGTCGGCTGACGAAAAAGGAACCTACGCGAGCGACGAGCTGACTATGAAAGAGCACGACCTCTCCCAGGGCGACCTCTTCTCCCCGCCCGATCCCATCGTCAGCTGCACGACGCTGGACGAGTTGCACGGGCTGGTTCGAAGCTGTGCCAAGTGCGAGGAGCTGGCCGAGTACCGCAGCCAGGCGGTCCCGGGCGTCGGACCGGGCAACGCGAGGGTGTTCTTCATCGGCGAGGCGCCGGGCCGCTGGGAAGACGAGAAAGGCGAGCCGTTCGTCGGCGATGCGGGGACGTACCTGACCGAGCTATTGGAGAAGATCGGGCTCAAGCGCTCGGAGGTCTTCATCAGCAACATCGTGAAGTGCCGGCCGCCAGAGAATCGCAACCCGAAAACGCCGGAGATGGACAACTGCGCGCCGTACCTGGAGCGGCAACTCTCGTTGATCAAGCCGGATCTGGTGGTGTTACTGGGACGCTTCGCCCTGGAGCGTTTCTTCCCCAAGGAGAAGATCTCGGAAGCGGTCGCCCTGCCGCGCACCAAGGCGATTGCGGGCCGCGAAGTCGCTTTCCTGCCGCTCTACCATCCCGCGTTCGGCATACGGCGGCAGGATCTCAAGCCGGAGATGGAGAAGCAGTTCTGGAAGATACGAGAGGTGTTGGACGGCCTGGATGCAGCTAACTAGTCCCCAAGGCACTTGGAAGCCAGATCCAGCCTCCAACCTCCAAATCACTTACTCGTAGCGAAGGATCGCTAGCCCTGCATCAGTCGCCGAGTTAAGCTGCAGCTGTAGCGCCGTCCCGTCACCCGCCGCATCGAGGTCGATGTAGAAGGCACTGGTCGCGGCCATGAACTGCTGGATCGAGTCCCCGCGGAAGCTGGCGAACGTCATCTGCCTCGGGCGTAGCGCGTAGAAGGGGCCGGGATCGATCTGAACGAGATCCCGCATGTCCCATTTGGGGATCTGGTAGCGATCCGCCAGGCCCGGGATAACCAGATCGTCCGCCCACATAGCGACGCTGAAGTCGGCGAACAGCCGGAAGAACGACTCGCCCGTCCGCATCTCCAGGTTCTCCACGCCGCGCTCCGGTTCCTGCGTCAGGTCGCGCATGATGAAGTCGCCATACTGCTCGGCTATCCAGCGCAGGAAGACCCACCAGCCGCCACGCTCGCCCAGCGAGCCGCCGCCGCTGGTCGCGGTGAGCGAGAAGGAATCGGGCGCGACCAGGTAGACGGCGAGCCGGTTGAAGTTGGAGGCATACATCTCGTTGGCGAGATCAACATCGCCGTCGTCGAACAGAACGTCGCCGCCCTTCTCCTCGGCAAAGTGAGCAAGGCCCTCGCTGAGCCAGAGAGTCTCGACCGCCGGAATAAACGGCGTCTCGAAGACCTTGTAACGAAAGTCGATCATGTGCTGGGTCTCGTGGATCATGACGCCGGGCAGCAGCTCGAGGACGCGCGTGCGGAAACGCGGGTCGCTGTAGATGCCGCTCTCGTCAGGGACGTATCCGTAGAAGACCTCGGAGCCGTTGGAGAACCTGCACTCCGAGCAACCGCTGGCATTGGGCGCGAAGAGATCGAGCCCGTAAAAGAATCCGATGATGACTCCGTTGGAGCCGGGCTCGGTGAGCGAGTTCACTACGGGTGACAACAGGACGACGACCTTACCGTTCCCATCGACGTCGGTGGGCTCGCCGAAATAGTCGACGTCCGCCTCGTAGAGTCGCTGGTCGTAGAGCTTGCCGATCGATTCGATGTCGGCCGCGGTGAGGCCAGGTAGCGGCGCTGCATTGTCCATGTAGAGCAGCGTGTTGCCGCCGACGAAACGCAGCGTGGCGCTGATCCGATCGAACGCGTCCTCGTTGATCTGACCGGCGTTCACCGCATCGAGATCGCTGACCACCCAAAAATCACGCCCGTCGCCGATACTGGGGCCGGCCAGCAGCTGGGGGCCCGTCGGCGGCTGTGCTGCAGGCAAACCGGAAGCAGCCAGTCGCGCCTCGCTCGCCCGAAGCCCGTCGTGGAAGCTCGCCGGCGCCAGCGCAGGCGCACCATCAACGGCGCCAAAGGCCACGTTGCCGGCACCAAGAGTCACCTGGAAGCTGGCGTTCACTTCGAGCTCGGCGCTGAGCGCCACGAGCAAGTACCTGGCGTTCCCACCATCCGCCGGCAGCAAGGCGCACTGAACGTCGCTGGTGCCTTCGATCACCAGGACCTGTCCCACCTGGAACGGGTCGGCGGGTACCGAAACGTTAAGGACCTCGGAATCCGTGGTGATCCCGTCGCTGCGCAGCCGAACATCGACGGCCGTGCTGGTCGCGCTGCAAACGCCTACCGGGGCCGGGACGATGACATCTAGCACGGCCGGCGCGCCGGCGGTCTGATCGACTACCTCGGCGGCTACGCCGTCGAACAGAACATCGGTGGCCTGGCCGGAGGGCAGGTCGTTCACCCGCACCTCGATCGTGTCACCGGGATCGGCACTGCTGACAGAGAGCGAGGCGATGCTCGGTGCGGGCAGCGCGGTCACCGCCGTGAACGTCACGGGACTGAGCCCCGGCACCGACGCCTCCAGAATCACGCTGCCGGGCGTAGAGCCCAGCTCCACCCGCGTCGAAGCCTCGCCGCTCCCATCCGTCACCGAGCTGGATCGCGTCGGCACTCCGGAGCCGCTGATCACACGCCAGTTGACGCTCACACCCGTCTCGGGAGCGCCCGTGTCCTTGCGCGTCACTTCCGCCACGAACGTCTCATCGATCACCGTGCCGGCGAGACCGCTCTGGCCTCCCCCGGAGACGCTGCTCAACTGGAAGACGTTGGGATCGAGCCCCGTGGGGCCATCGTCACCGCTGCAGGCGGCGATGGCGGTGACGGCCAGCGACAAGATCAGCGGTACAGTGAACCGACGCAGTGACATGCTTCCCTCGCTCCTGATAAGGCCGCGCTACCCCGCGACCGATCTCTCTATGTCTCGGCAGCTCGCAGCGATGACACAGCTGGAGCTCACAGATCTACAAAAATACCCGGGCGCTACCGTTTGGGAACTTCGGATCGGGGGAGACCCGGTGTACGGCGGCCCGTCTAAGTGAGATCACCGCCCACCGGTGAACGTTAAGTCGCCGCGGCGACTACGCCTTACTACTATCGGCTACTCTCCAGGTTCCTCTGGCTCGATATCGGTAAGATCGATGACAGGGCCGCCCATCTGAGCGGAACGGCCGATTCGCACGCGGCCGACGATGGTCACATAGTCCAGCTGTGACAAGCTCTCGGCTACCGTGACCAGCTGTTCGGGGACGGCCAGATAGACGAAGCCAGCGTCGCCCGCCGGTCCCCGAGCGAGGATGAACGGCTCGCCCTCCTCGAAGTCGCGGCGAGTGCGCTCGGCCCTTTGCAGGGAGATGATCTGGACTCGCCAGCGGACGAGGGCTCCCCGATAGCGGCCGGGATCGGCCCGCAATTGTGCGGGCGTGAGATCGCCGGTGTCGGCCAGACGGAGCGCCGAATCGAGGGCCTCGGGCCCGTAGACCCAGCCGTCGAGACGGATGCGGATCCAGTCACCGGTGCGTCCGAGGACCTGGGCCTGGGCGCCGGGCTGGAAGGTGGCGATGGTGTCGCCGGCCGGCGTCGAGTAGACGATGAGCGGTGCCGCGGCGGTGACGAGCGGCGGCGGCTCCGCGGCGGCCTCGGCAGTGGGTGGTCCGCCGTCGCTGGCGGCGGGAGCCGGCTGGCCGCTGAACTCCAGCGACGCGCGCCAGAGCCAGCCGCGCCGGGTCACTCGTACCCAGTTGCCGCTGCTGGCAACGACTGCGCCCTGCGGCTGGGCTCGCAGGTTCTCGCCATTGGGGGCGCTCACCCGAAGATTGAAGCCGTCCCGGTTGGCGGTGGCCACGGAAGGCCCCCAGATCCATCCGGAGAGCTCGACCTGGGTCCAGCCTCCTTGCTCGCCGACGACGGGCAGCTCTGCGCCCCGCAGCACGTTAGCGAGCGGCGTTCCGTTTGGGTCCCGCCGGAAATTCTCCTCGGCGACCAGGACCCGAGCGGTGGTCTGGGCCTCGAGTGCTATAGGCGCTGCCGCCGATAGGATCAGCGGGACGGCCAGACAGGCTATCGAATTAGGTACCGCGAATCGCATCATCTCCCTCCCCACACCATGGCGGCCGGCCGGCCGCCCACACCACGCGTAATGCCTCGAAGGGTCGTTGTCAATCGCCGCTAGCTGTTGCGCGCCGGGCGCTGCCGTGTAAACTGCCCAGCATGATAAGCAGTCGCCTTACAATGCTGGCGGCGGTCGTCGCACTCATGGCTGCTCCCGCCGGGCTCGCGGCCCAGACGATCGACTCGCCCTACCGATTCGTCGAACGGAAGAAAGACGTTGGGCCCTATGTCGGCTATATCTTCGCCGACGCCGGCCAGGTAGACCTCGGCGCCAACGACGGCCCCGTGTTCGGGATGCAGTTCGCCCTCAGCGTGAGTGACCCGATACAAGTGAGCGCCAACGTGGGATACTTCCCCACGACCCGGGACGTCATCGACCCCACCGCCGAGGGCGGACCCCAGTCGGTCGGAACCGAGCCGTTCAATCTGCTACTGTTGAGCGGCCGCCTTCAGTTCAACCTGACGGGCGCCCGCTCCTGGAACCGGCTTGTCCCCTACCTGATCGGCGGCATCGGGGTCGCGATTGACGTCAGCAGCGACATCAACTGCGTGGTCGACCGCGACCGGCCGACGTGCCAAATCCAGGCTCCGGACCGCTTCGATTTCGGGACCAGCTTCATGGGGCAGGTCGGTATCGGTACCGCGATCATCATCAGCAAGAGCATCGGCGCCAGGATCACCTTCGAGGATGACATCTGGAGGCTTACGCGGCCGGATGGCTGGGTCTTCTCGGCACCGAACATCGTCCCGTTCCCACCCGATACTGACTGGACGAACAACTGGCAGCTCAGTTTCATCGCCACCTACCGGTTCTGAGCGCACGGAGGAGAAGGAAATGCGCAGTACGTTGATTGCCTGCCTGATGCTCCTCGCTCCAGCCGTCGCCCAGGCTCAAACGACTCCGAAGTGGTCGCTGGGTGGCACCCTGTTTGGCGTCACCTACCTCACTGAGACCCAGGTCGCGGACGCCGGCCTGCCCGGCGGCGGCCCGCTGCTCTTCGCCGGCCAGTCGGCGGTTCGCGCTGCGCCCGAGGTCTACGTCGGGTTCTTCCCTCACCCGAACCTGATCGTGGCGCCTGGGCTGGCGTTCGCCTATTCCAACCCCGATGGTGCCGAGTCGACTTACGGCCTGGGCCTCGACCTGGGTATCGACTGGCACTTCAGCGGAGTCACGAAAACCTCCCTGTACATCACCGTGAATGGCGCGTTCCTGGCCTGGGACCTGGGCGCTGACAGCGCCCAGACCGATTTCGCTGCCGGTGCGGCTCTGGGCTACCGTATGCTGCCCTACGACTTCTTCGGGCTGCGCCTAGAAGCCGCCTATCGGCGCTACTTCGATCTGCGGGAGAACCAGATCAGCTGCGTCTTGAAGGCAGAAGTGGTCTTCAACTAGCCCCTGCCGATCAGCGCCAGTGTCTTCTTCAGTTTCTAAGCGGTAGCAGCCGGCCGGTTTCGAGCGCGAGGGCCCGCACCGTATCGACGGTGCGGGCCCTCCGCTTATATTGGCGCCGAAGCCAACCCGAGCCATCAGGAGACCCATCGATGGATAATTCCGAGCCGGCGCCGCAGACGCGAACAAGCTTCGGCCGCCGCGCGCTGGGTGCGGCGACCTTCAAGATCGACGTCTACGAAGAGGTCGAGCACGACCAGACCGCCACCGGCCAGGCCGCGATCGTCGTCGGCATCGTGGCGTTGGCCGCCGCCATCGGCGGCCTGGCGCTGGGACCCGGCGGCCTCATAGCCGGCCTGCTCAGCGCCTACCTGGGCTGGGCGCTCTGGTCCGGCACCTGCTACCTGGTGGGCGTCCAGCTGTTCGAGGGCACCGCCGACTGGGGCGAGCTGCTGCGGACCGTCGGTTTCGCCCAGGCGCCCGGCGTTCTGCTGGCCCTGCGGCTTCTGCCGGGCGTCGGTCTTCCGCTCTACCTGGCGGTGCTCGCCTGGATGGTGGCCACGGTGCTGGTGGCGATCCGTCAGGCGCTCGACTTCTCGACCGGGCGGGCGCTGGCGACGGCGCTGGCCGGCTTCGTGCCCTACATGCTGGGCAAGATACTGCTGGAGCTACTCTTCGGCATTACGCCATCACTGCTACCATAGCGCCGGCGGAGAAGAGTCACGTCATGTTCTACGTTCGTCACGGCGACAGGTACGTCATCCGGTTCGAGGAGGGAGAGCTTTTCCCGGACCGTTTCCTCGAGTTCCTTGCGGCGAACGCGATAGGCGGCGGAAGCTTCACCGGTATCGGCGCCATGAGCCGATCGACGATCGCCTTCTTCGACATAGAGAAGAAGCAGTACCTGGACCGGGAACTCGACGAGCAGATGGAGGTTCTTGCTGTCGTCGGCAACGTCGCGATGCACAATGACGAGCCGCTAGTCCACGCCCACATCACGCTGGGGCGAAAGGACTACTCGGTACTGGGCGGGCATCTACTCAGCGGGGTCGTTCGTCCGACGCTGGAGATCATACTCCGCCCGGAAGCAAACACGCTGGAGCGGGCCGTCGATCCTAAGTACGGCCTGCCGACCCTCGACCTGAAGGAACGTCTTTAACAAATATGCTACTAGACCAAGAGACGATAGAGATCATCAAGGACGCGAAGACCATTGCCGTGGTCGGCTGCTCGCCCAAGCCGTATCGCGACAGCAACGCCGTGGTCCGTTACCTGATGGAGCAGGGCTACTCGGTTGTGCCCGTCAACCCGAAGCACGACGTCATCCTTGAAGTGAGGGCCTACCCCGATTTGCTGGCCGCGCGGGAAGGCGAGGGCCCGATAGACATCGTGAACATCTTTCGCGCGCCGGAGCACGTGACGCCGCACGTGGAGGAAGCGATCGAGATCGGCGCCCGTCTGATCTGGATGCAGCTCGGCGTCGTCAACGAAGACGCCGCGCTGCGCGCCCGCCAGGCAGGCGTCACCGTCGTCATGGACCAGTGTCTGCGAACTCAGCACAAAGAGCTGCGGCGCCAGCGCTTGCTGTGAGCGAAGGCGCGAGCGCCCGGCGTCCCGTTCTCGGCGTCGTCCTGGCCGGCGGCCGCAACACCCGATACGAGGGTCAACCCAAGGCACTGGAAAAAGTCGGCGGTGAGCGAATCGCCGATCGCGCCGTTCGCGCCATGCGCGAGGCAGCGGACCGCGTGGTGCTGGTGGCCAACGATGCGGAGACATACCGGCCGCTGGGCCTGGAGACGCAGCCCGATCTGCGGCCGGGCCTGGGCGCGTTGGGCGGCATCTACACGGCAGTAGTCTGGGCGGAAGAAGAAGGATGCCGCGGGGCACTGGTCGCCGCGTGCGACATGCCGTTTCTCTCGGCGGCGCTGCTCGAGCGGCTGGCGTGGGACGCGGGGCCGGACGACATCGTGGCGCCAGAGAGCGACTCGAGGCGCGGGCTCGAGCCGCTCTGCGCCTATTACGGCACGGGGTGCCGTTCGGCCATCGAGGCCGCGATTGAACGGGATGACCTGCGGGTCGTCTCGTTCTACTCCGACGCTCAAGTCACGGCACTTCCGAAGGCCGAGGTCGCCGACTACGGCGACCCCGAGCTCATGTTCCTGAACGTGAACACGCCGGCGGAGCGCGAGCGGGCGGACGCCCTGGCCCGGCGGTTGGAGTCGGCCGGATGAGCCCGGCGCGTCAGCCCCGGGAAGCGGACTGGCTCAGCGTCGAAGCGGCGCGGCAGCTGATCCTCTCGCGCCTCCAACCCCTCGATCACGAGAGCGTGCTGCTGACGGAGGCGCTGGGCCGAGTGCTGGCGGCCGACGTTGAATCCGCGGTCACGCATCCTGCATGGGACAACTCGGCGATGGACGGCTTCGCCGTGCTGTCTCGGGACGTGGCGCGGGCGACGAAGAAACGGCCGGTCGTCCTCCGGGTCATCGAAGAAGTGGCCGCCGGTGAATTCCCCACCGCGTCGGTGGGTCCCGGTGAGGCGATCCGCGTGATGACCGGCGCGCCCGTCCCTACCGGCGCCGACGGCGTGACGCGCCTCGAGCACACCGCGACGGGAACCGAGCCTGGCACGGTCAGCGTCTTCGACGGCAGCGACGCCGGCCGCAACATCCGTCGCCGCGGCGAAGACCTGAAGCTGGGCGCGCGGCCGCTAGAAGCGGGTACGTTGATTCGCGCCGCCGAGGTCGGCGTTCTCGCCATGCTGGGCCAGCCGTCGGTGCCCGTCCACCGCAAACCGCTCGTCGGCATCCTGTCCACTGGCAACGAGCTGGCAGACTTCAACGAGCTCGAGTTGGTGCACGCCGGGAAACGGATCATGAACTCCAACTCCTACGCGCTCGCCGCACAGGTCGTCGAGGCCGGCGGCGAGCCGGAGCTCCTCGGCATCGCCCGCGACAACCCTGAGAGCACCCGCAGGCACCTGGAAGCCGCCGCCGGCTGCGACGCGCTCGTTACCTCCGCCGGCCTCGCCGTTGGCGATCACGACTACGTCAAGGAAGCCCTCGACGATCTGGGGATGGAGTTTCTCTTCTACAGAGTGAAGATGCGGCCCGGCAGCCCGTTCACTTTCGGGATGCTGCGCCAGATGCCCGTTTTCGCGCTGCCGGGCAACCCGGTCTCATCTATCGTGACGTTTGAGGTCCTGGTTCGTCCTGCGCTCCGCAAGATGGTCGGCCTGACCCGGTACGACCGGCCGCTGCGCCGCGTGCGTCTGGCGGAGCCGGTGAAAACCAAAGGGCCGTTGACCCACTTCTACCGGGCGACGCTAGAAAGAGAGGGCGGCGGCTGGCTCGCCCGGCTCACCGGACCGCAGGGTTCGGGAATCCTGACTTCATTGTCGGAGGCGGACGCCTTGATCATCATACCGGCGGACAGCCAGCTGGCCAGCGGCGCCGAGGTGGACGCCATCGTAATGCGTGAAGTGTAGCAGGCGAGCCCTGCAGAGACCGACCTCAGAACCTGAGAATGAAGGCAGCACCCACAACGAAATCGACCTCGATCGACTTCGGCTCGTAGCCACCCTGGTCGGACGGGTTGACCAGGAATAGGCGGAAGTTGATTCGGAATGCGCGCTTGCGAGTGGAGGCGAATTCGTAGCCCGCACCCACGATCCCAAACGGTTCCGTGAAACTATCGGTCCCGGTGATCTGGGCTGGATCATCGCCGGCCGGCTGCACCAGCTGCGCACCGCCGCCCAGCAGGAAGTAGCCAGGAATTTGCGGCTTCACCCTCAGCGCCAGCTCTCCACCGAATTGGAAGATGTTGAAGTGGGCTGTACCGATGATAATGTCGCCCGAAACGTCCGTCAGCTTCTCCTGTACACGCGTGTAGCTGCCGAAGACGCCCAGTGCGAGGGTTCCGGTGATTCGATAGTCAAGGCGCAAGCCACCGGCCGGACTGTTGGTGAAGTCTATCTTGACGCCGCTGACCGTCTGGCCCCTGGAGCCGCGGAAGTTGAGGTCGAAGAAGATTCCGGCGGCGAAGCGCGGCATCGTGTCCGCTTCCTCGAATTGGGCGAGGGCCGGCGCTGCCAAGGCCGCCAGGATGATGCACGATACCGCCAGCCCGAGAGCCGTCCGCGATATTTTCTTCACAATAGTCACCCCTCGGAGCGGAGCTTGCGAATCTCCTCGGTCAACCGCGGCACGACCTCCAGTGCGTCGCCCACGATCCCGTAATCGGCAAGCTTGAAGATGGGCGCCTCAGGATCCTTGTTCACCGCCACGATGCACTTGGCCGTGCGCATACCCGCCAGGTGCTGGATCGCGCCGCTTATCCCGACCGCAAAGTAGAGCGGCGGCGAAACCACCTTGCCCGTCTGACCGACCTGCTCGGAATGCGGTCGCCAACCCGCGTCGACCACGGCCCGGCTGGCGCCTAGCCCGGCGTTCGGGCCCAGAGCATCGGCCAAATCTTCCAGCAGCTTCCACCGCTCAGGGTCCTGCATTCCGCGACCGCCGGCGACGATGATCTCCGCCTCGGCGACGTCGGGCCGCTCCTTCTGCACGCCGGCCTCCGCCTGGACGGATGTGCGTTGCCGCGCCGGGTCGAGCTCAACAGCGATGGACTCGATGTGCGGCTCGCGCGGGCTCTCGGCCGCGGCGACGGCGCGGGGCCGAACACTGACCATGGCCGGCTCACCCTTGAAACTGACCTGGACCAGGACCTTGCCCCCGTAGGCGGGTCGAACCGCGTAGATGCGTCCGTTCTCGACGCCGACCTCGATCGCGTCGCTGGCCAGGCCCGCCTTCACGTGCGCCGCAATGCGCGGCGCCAGATCCTTGCCCAGCGCGCCGGCGGTGAACAGAACCGCCACCGGCGACCGCTCGCCGATGACCTTCGCGAGTACGTCGGTGTAGCCTTCAGGCGCGTAGCTGGCAAACGCATCGGAAGCCGCGACCAACACCGTGTCGGCGCCGTGTCGGCCCAGCGCTTCCGCGGCGCCATCGATGCCGGGCGGCCCGAGGACGACAACGGTGAGCTCGACTCCCAACGTATCGGCCAGGTTGCGGCCGGCCGTCGTTGTCTCCAGCGCTGCCTTGCGAAGCGCGCCGCTTCTTTGCTCTGCAAAAACGAGAACGCTCATATCGTTGTGTCTGGATCTAAATGGCTTTGGCTTCTTCTCGAAGCTTTCGCACCAACTCCGGGACCGCGTCGGGTCCTTCGCCGACGATCTCGCCGGCAGACCGACCCGGCGGCGGCATCACGCTCAGCACCTCGATCCGCGACTCCGCGTCGCCGGCCTCGACTTCCTCCAATGGTTTCTTCTTCGCCTGCATGATCCCCTTGAGACTCGCGTAGCGTGGCTCGTTCAACCCCTTCTGCGCAGCGATCACGCCCGGTGTCGCGAACTCGTAGATCTCGTGGCCGCCCTCGACCTCGCGCTTTGCGGTGACCTGGCCGCCCTCGACCTTCAGCTCGACAACAACTGTGGCGCAGGGAATGTCCAGCAGCTCGGCGACCATCGCCGGAACCTGGAGGCTGTCATCGTCGATCGCCTGCTTGCCGAACAGCACCAGCTCGAATTGGCGGCCCTGGATCGCTTCGGCCAGCTTCTCCGCCGTTCCCAAGCCGTCGACGGAGGGCTCGCCCTTCAGCAGGACACCCTGGTCCGCCCCCATCGCCAGCGCCGTACGCAGGGTCTCCTTGGAGTCGTCACCGCCCAGCGTCATCACCGTCACCGTGCCTTCACCAGCCGCTTCCCTGAGCTTGAGCGCTTCCTCGACGGCGAACTCGTCGTACGGGTTGAGGACGTACTTGACCCCCTGCGTGTCGATAGAGCCGTCGCTCGCGATCGGGATCCTGCTCTCCGAATCGGGCACGCGCTTCACGCATACTATGATGTTCATCGTGGTGATTGGATTGAGATTCGTTCGGATGCCGCCGGCGGCGGCCGTCATCTAGTCCCGCGATGCCTCGACCTGCTCAATGTCCTCAGCGCTCAGACTACAGTAGCGGAACAGGACCAGGTCGATCAGTCGATCCGTTAGATCGGCCTCCTTCGCCCGGTCCGTCGCGCTTCCCCGGATCTCACCGCTGCGCAGCTTCAATAGCCGCTCTGACAACCACCCGGCGAACGCCGCCACCACATCCCTGTGCGGGGCCCCTTCGCCCAGCTCGCTTGCCGTGTGGGAGGTGACCAGGGCGTCGACCAGGGCCAGCGTACCTGGAAAGACCAGCGCCACCACGGCGCCTTCCTCCATCGACTCCTCGCCGGTCTCCTCTTCCCAGGCCAACTCGTTCTCGTAGAGCTGCTGGGCCTCTTCGAGCAGGTGCCGGTGGTGATCCTCTGGTGTGTGCTCGGTCGCCCGTACAGGCATCTCGCGACCCAGAACCGTGGCTATGGCCGCCAGGCGTGCCTCGATGTTGGAGCCAACTCCGGAATCCACGTTCTTCTCCATTTTCGTTGTCCGGCGCAACGCGCCCAGAGAACATTTTATATCGCGCGGCGGCGGCCGAAGCAAGTTGGCGAGACGATCCGGGTGGGTGGGTTTGCGCCAGCTGTCAAGTAGTCAGGCAACGACGCAGGCGGCTCAGGTTCCGGCGATCGAAGGCCACGGGGTCATCGCCCTTCGGCGTCTCGATCACTTTGGGAACACCACGAAAGCGAGGGTCGCGCATGATGCGGCAGAACGGCTCGAGACCGAGCTGGCCCTGCGCGATGCCCTCGTGGCGGTCGACGCGGCTGCGCAGCGCCGTCTTCGAGTCGTTAAGGTGGAAGAGCCGCACCCAGTCGAGCCCAACGATGTCATCGAGCCTATCGATGACGCCGTCGTAGTCGCCGGCGAGGTCGTAGCCGGCGGCGAAGAGGTGGGCGGTATCCATACACACGCCGAGCCGCTCTTCGCCATCGGGCCCGATTAGCTCCAACAGAACGGCCAGCTCCTCGAACTTGCAGCCCAGCGCCGTCCCCTGTCCTGCCGTCGCCTCGATCAGCACCGGCGTTTTAGGCGCCATCTCGTCCAGCGCCCGGCGGATCGCCTCGGCGTTGCGCGCGAGGCCGGCCTCGCGGTCGCCGTCGGTGGCGTTGCCGGGATGTGTGACCAGGAAATCGAGACCCAGGATGCTGCAACGCTCCAGCTCGCGGCAGAAGGACTGATAGGAGCGGTCGCGCAGCGCCGGGTCCGGGCTCGCCAGGTTGATCAGGTATGAATCGTGAGAGCCGGCCACCAGGATGCCGTGCACGCGCCGCGCCTCGCGGAAGGCGACGGCGGTCTCTTCCGCTACGGTCGGCTCGGCCCAGCGCTGGACACCCTTGGTGAAGATCTGTATGGCGTCGGCGCCGATCTCAGCGCCGCGGGCCGGCGCCAGCTCGATGCCGCCGGCCGCCGAGACATGGGCGCCGAGCAGAAGCGGTCCGTCTGTGTGGGGATCAGAACGCAACAAGGTAGGCGATGACGGCGATCAGTACGACGACGGCGACTACGGTCAGGATCGTCATCATCCTGCGCTCTTTCTTGTGCCGGCGATCGTGCTCGTCGACGACGCCCTTCACGAAGCCGCCCCAGCGATCCGGATCGGGCTGTGGTATCGGCGTCTGTTGCAGCAGGCTGACCGCGTTGGCGCGATTGCGACACTCGACGCAGGTCTCGAGGTGCTTGCGGACCTCGGTATCGTCCGTCTCGCTGAGCCGGCCGGCCAGAAACTCTGGGAGCAGATCGGCCATCCGATCACAGACTTCGCGGCCCGTCATGTCAGCGTCTCCCTCAGTTTCTGTATCCCGTGATGGTAATTCACCCGTGCCGAGCCCTCCGAGCACCCGATGATCTCGCCGATCTCTTTGAAGCTCAACCCTTCGTAGATGCGAAGCGTCACCGCGCCCCGCTGCTTCTCCGGTAGCTCCGACAGCTCGGCTGCGGCCCGCGCATAGGCGTCGGCGCGAGCCGCTTTCGCGTCGGGTGGTGTGCGGATGTCGGGAAACTCCGCACCCGTGTTCAGCCGCACCTCACCGCGCCGCTTGTGCTTGCGCGCCACCGAGCGCGCGGCGTTCAAGGTGATCGAGAACAGCCAGGTCCGGAAGCGGCTGTCTCCGCGATAGCCCTTCAATCCATCGAACGCCCGCACGAAGACGTCCTGGGCCACGTCCAGCGCCTGGTCCGGGTCGGCCAGCCAGCGCACCGCAAACCGGTACACGGCGTCGCGGTGACGACTCACCAATTGCCCGAAGGCCTCGCGGTCGCCTTCCCTGGCCCGCTCGATCAGTAGGTTCTCGTCCATCCCGGTGTAAGATGCTCAAGGTGGGTTGGATGTTAAAGGACTATGACTAGGACTAGGATTTCGACTAGGACTAGAACTAGGACCGGCATCCGTAGTTGTAGTCATAGTCTTAGTCCAGTCTTAGTCTTAGTCCTAGTCGCAGCCACGTCCCCTCTTACCTATATTCAGACTGCTAACAAACAGAACCTCGGTGTGGCTGCGGGGAGGGCTGGATGTGATGATCGGATCTCGCGGACTTGCGGCGGCTGTACTCGCCACCGGTTGCTTTCTAATCACCGGTCGTTATTCCGAGGCGCAAGTCGTCGCCGAGCCGGCTATGCTCACCGCCGGGATCCCCTCCGGCGAGACCTTGCTGGCATATGTTGCTATCCCCGATAACGGGTTCGTGCTGGGCGGGATGATCCGCTTCCCGATCTCCGGCGAAGTGGACATCGGCGGCCGCGCCGGCCTCTGGCTCATCGACGGCGGTAAAGACACTCCGTTCGCTGGCGTCGACCTGCGCTATGGACTGATGGCGCGAACGCTCTCCGACGGCGGCGGCCTGCTGAACCTGAGCTTCGACGTCGGAATCGGTGTCAGCGAGCCGGGCTCCACGGTATGGAAGGTCCCACTCGGCTTCATCGCCGGCATCGGGTTCAAGCTCGCCGGCGGTGATTCCGAGATCTTCACCTACCCGCGCTTCGAGTTCGGCATCAGCTCGGGCAGCCCCAGCACCGACACGGCGCTGGTCCTCGACCTGGGCGGCGTGTTCACGATCACGCCGTCGCTGGGCGCGATGCTCGACTTTCGTTTCGGGAACGGGGTCTACGGCGAAGGCGACAGCGTGGTGATCGGGCTGGGCGCGATCTGGAGGCTGTAGCTCAGTCCTCGAGGACGGTGGGCCGGTCGCGCTCGGCGCTCACCACGCAGATGAACCCAAATGGCTCGTCGCCGGCCGACCGGAACTGGTGCGGGTCGTTTGCCGCCACGTAGACGACGTCGCCGAAGCCTACTTCTTCCCAGCGCTCACCCAGACGTATCCTACCGCGGCCGCGGATCACGATGACCGCGTGCTGGTGCTGGTGGCACTCGAACGTGCTGTGGCCGCCGGGCGCGATCTCGAAGTAGCGAACGTGGAACGGTGTGTTTTCGTCGGCGCCGACCAGGCGGTGGCGCGCCACGTCGCGCCAGTCGTCGCTGGGACTCTTGTAGGCGACGGGATCGACACCGGTCCAGGTGTAGTCAGAGAAGCGGAGAATCCTGCTTTCGGTTGGATCAGGCATCGTTCTTGTCTTATTGAACATTGAACATTGGACATCCGACGTTGGACCTTGAAGACACTGCCGAGCGTTGAACTCTGTACGTTGAACATCGCACATCGAACATCTCAGACATGTTCAATGTCCAACGTGCGATGTTAAACGCTCGGCCATTCGAGGCGCGCCAGCGCCGAGTCCTCTCAATGTTCAATGTCGGATGTCCAATGTTCAATGCTCAGCTGGATCAGACACCTTTTACTTCCACGCCGAGCCCATGCGGATAAATCACCGTCCGCAGCCCCTCATCCGCCACTTTCGCCATTTGCAGCGCCTCGCCCACCCCTTCCAGCCCGAAGCGATGCGTGACCAGGTCCTCGACCTCGATCGCGCCGGAGGCGATCAGGTCCAGCGCCTCACGCGTATCGATGGGTCCGGCGGAGTAGCTGTGCGTGATCGTCACTTCCTTGAAGTAGAGGTCGTGCGGTCGGTAGGCCACGGTCTCGTCGGGCGGCGTCGGTGTGAAGACCATCACGACGGCGCCCGGCGCGGTATGGGCCAGGCCGTCCTCGATCGCCGCCGCCGAGCCGGGGCCGACGATGATCTTCTCAGCGCCCCAGCCGCCCGTCGCATCCTGCATCTCCTCGTCGAAGTCTTCTGATCTGGGGTCGAGCGCCATGTCGGCGCCCGCCTTCATAGCGTAGTCGCGCCGCACCTCCACCGGGTCGGTGACGATGATCGGCTCGGCCCCGAAGTAGCGAGCCAGCCGCAGGTTCAAGAGCCCCATCGGCCCGGCGCCGATGACCCAGACGCTGTTGCCCGGTTCCATGCTCATCTTGCCGAAGGCGCGCAGGCTGCAGGCCAGCGGCTCGATGAACGCCGCCGCCTCGTCCGAGACCGAGTCAGGAATCTTGAGCACGTCGAGCCGCACGATCTCGGCCGGCACGCGCACGAACTCGGCGAAGGCGCCGGGGTCGAGGGACGTCTGGCGAAATCGCTTGCACGAGGTGAACATACCGCGCGTGCAGGCGCGGCACTCCATGCAGGGCACGTGGTGGTGGAAGAAGACGCGGTCGCCGACTTCCAGCCCTTCCACTTCCGGCGTCACCTCGTGCACTTCGCCAACCGGCTCGTGGCCCAGTACGACCGGCACCTTGGTGCTCACGTACCAGTCCATCGCATCGCTGGAGCAGACGCCGCAGAGCGTCACCATCACGCGGATGTCACCGGGCTGTAGTTCGGGGCGCGGCACATCCTCGACCCGGACGTCGTCGAACGCGTAGGCGCGGGCCGCGGCCATCATCGGTGTCTTCTTCGAGCTCATGGCTTGATTGCGACCTTCACTGCCTCGCGACGCGACATGCGCTCGAACGCATCCGGGAGCTCCTCGAGTTTCATCTCGTGGGTTACCAGCGGGTCCAGCGCCAACGCGCTGCTGCCGATGAGCTCCCAGGCGCGGCGCACGCTGTCCGGCGTGTAGTGAAAGCCGCCCTTCAGGTTGATCTCGTCGTAGTGAATTCGTTCACTGTCCAGGGCGACCAGCGCGCCCTTCTCGCAACCTCCAAAGAAGAGTACCTCGCCGCCTTTGCGGACCAGCGCCACCGACGACTGCCACGCCTCCGGTCGACCGACGCATTCGACGACCGTATCGGCGCCCAGTCCGTCAGTCAGCATCTCGATGGCTGCCTCCACATCCGTCGCGCTCGAGTCGATCACGTGATCGACTCCAACGTTCCTCGCGATGTCGAGCCGCTCCGCATGCTTGCCCACGAGGATGACCCGACCGGAGCCACGCAACCTGGCGACCTGAGCGAAGAGCAGAGAGATCGAGCCGTCACCAACGAAGACGACGGACCGATCGCCACCCAGATTCAACAAGTCAGCGCCGTGCACAGTACAGGCGAGCGGCTCGAGGAACGCTGCGTGAACGTCGGAGAGCGAGTCGGGAATCCGGTAGGCGTTTCGATTGACGACCTGGCGCGGGACCAGGATGTAGTCGCCGTAGGCGCCCAGGGCCATGTCGTCGAACAGGTGAAGGCAAAGATTCTCCAGGCGCTTCAGACAGTAGGCGCAGTCGCCACAGGGCGCCGTCGGCGCGGCGACGATCCGATCGCCTGGCTGGAAGTCAGTGACGCCGGCCCCGATCGCCTCGACCGTCCCGGCCCACTCATGGCCGAGCAGGCCCGGCACCTTCAGGCGAGCGTGCCCGCGCCGGAACGTCTTGAGGTCGGTGCCGCAGGTGAGCGCGATGGATACACGTGCAACCAGCTCGCCGTCGGTCGGCTCGGGGACCGGAGCGGACTCGAGGCGCAGCACGCCGGGGCGAGTCAGGTGATAGACGCGCATGG
>JBDHHX010000056.1:0-13651 GCA_039589155.1 Gemmatimonadota bacterium
AGCGGCCCGGGCCGCTGCTCTTTGCCGGCATCGCTCTGCCGCTGGTTGCCGCGGCGCTGGCTGCGAGCTACTTGCCGGCCCGACGGGCGGCGAAGCTCGACCCGGCTTCAGCGCTTCGCAGCGAGTGACGCTCAGCCGACCAGATCGACGAGCCTCGCTTCCGGCGGAAGATCGCGCTCGAGCATGAGCAGCGCCGCCGTCACCGGTTTCCCGAACCGCTGATGACCTGCGCTCCCCGGATTAACGACCAGCGGCCCGGCGGTCTTTTCGATGAGCGGGATGTGTGTGTGGCCGTAGACGACGACCGCGAAATCGTGGAACGCCTCGAGCAAGTCTCCTACCCGCGGCGAGCCCCACTGGTGCCCGTGCACGACGGCGATCTTGTGGCCCAGTCGCTCGAGCTCACACTTCTCCCCGGCTTCCTCGCGGATATCCCAGCCGTCCACGTTGCCGAACACGGCGCGCACGGGCGCGATGACCTGGAGCTCGGTGAGGATCGCGGGATCGCCGACGTCACCGGCATGGAAGATCTCGTCCACGCCCTCGAACGCAGCATAGACCTCGTTGCGAAGCAGGCCGTGAGTGTCGGATACCAGGCCAATGCGCAGCGACTTGCTCACTCGCCGCTCCAGCGTTTCCCGATATCGTGTTCGATGCCGACCTGGTCGAGGACGCGCGCCACGATGAAGTCGACGAGGTCGTCGATCTTCTCCGGCGCACCGTAGAAGCCGGGCGCCGCCGGCATCACGACGACATCCGCCTGCGCCAGCGTGAGCATGTTACGCAGGTGGATCTCCGACAGCGGCGTCTCGCGCGGCACCAGGACCAGCTTGCGACGCTCCTTGAGGGTCACGTCGGCGGCACGCTCGATCAACGACCGCGAACTGCCGTGCGCGATGGCCGACAGCGTTCCCATCGAGCACGGGCAAACGACCATCCCGCGGCTGCGCGCCGAGCCCGAGGCCGGAATCGCTCCCCGGTCCGAGTTGTTGAAGATCTGCAGATGGCTCCAATCGCCCGCGATGCGATCGCGTAGCCCGGCCTCGTCCTCGATTCCCGCCTCATATCGCAGCAGCCGCCAGCCGTGGCTGGACACAATGAGCTGGGCGTCGACCTCGAGATCGACGAGCGCACTGATGAGCCGTACCGCGTAGGCGGCGCCCGAAGCGCCGGTGACGCCGACAACGAGAGGAGGATTCATCTGATCACCCGGTCCAGGATGACAAAGACACAAAAGAGGGCCGATATCAGCGCGTTCACGTTGAAGAACGCCACGCCGAGCTTGGAGAGGTCGTCAGCGCTCACCAACGAGTGCTCGTATAATAGCAGCGCGCCTGTCACGGCGACGCCCGCGAAGTAGAAAGCGCCCACCTCCGGCATCGCGACCCCGGCGGCCAGAAGGCAGACGACGGCTAGTGCCTGGTAGATGCGTGCCGCCCGGATCGCCGTCTTCCTACCGTAACGCGACGGGATCGAGTGCAGTCCATGCTGGCGGTCGAACTCCTCATCCTGCAGCGCGTACAGGATGTCGAAGCCGCCCACCCAGAGGGCGACGCCCATGGCGAGGAGCGGTAGCAGGTACCACGGGTCGCTCCAGCGCGCTGAGATCGCCAAGTACGCAGCCGCCGGCGCGATCCCGTCAGCGATCCCCAGCGCCAGGTGCGTCCACGTCGTGTAGCGCTTTAGATACGAGTAGGTGAGCAGCCAGGCGAGCGCCACAGGCGCCAGGACGAACACCAGCGGGTTCAACATCCAGGCCGCCAACAAGAGGACCGCCGAGGCAACGACGATGGCGATCTTCGCCTCGCGCGCCGACAGCTTGCCCGCCGGGATCTCGCGCGCCGCCGTCCGCCGGTTCTTCGCGTCGATCTCCCGATCGACGACCCGGTTGTGCGCCATGGCGGCGAAGCGCGCCGCGGTGAACGCGACCACGACCCAGAAGATCTGTGACGCCGTCACCGGATGGCGGAACGACGCCAGGGCCGCTCCCACCAGCGCGAACGGCAAGGCGAACGCCGTGTGCGGCAGCTTGACCAGGTTATTGTACAGGACGAGCCGACTCGTCCCCTGCAGTGTCTGGGGTTCGCTCACGCTGGCGTTTCGCCCTTCGACTTGTTATCGCAACGAAGGAAACAGTCTATCAGACCGCGAAGCGGTTGCCAACCGCTCAGGATTTCAGCTTGCGCACCGAGCCGCCGCGGTAGGCCAGCATGGCGGCAAGCCCCATCAGCAGGCCCTCGAAGGCCCAGAGCCAGTACTTGATGACTGTAGCGCCGCCGGTGGCCAGCGAGATCTGGCGGGCCAGATCGACGCTTTGGAAGAACGGCGTGGCCGTAGCGGAGGGAACCGCGTGCAGAAAAGCGAAGAACGACTGCTCCGGTCGGAAGCCGCCGCTGGCCAGCCAGAAGGTGATGTGAACCAGCAGGTAAGAGAAGGAGGCGAGGCCGAAGACGTAGAGGTAGCTCCAACGAGGTGGCTGGCGGCTGCGGACCGATGACGGCAAGGCGGCGGCCTCACCAATCACGACGCCGATGGCGATGGCCTCGAGTGCAAGCACCCAGACCCAGATGCGGAGGAAGCCGGTGAGGACTGCGGCAACGAGAGCGACGACCGTGCCCCAAGCGAGCGCCTGCATGTAGGGAGCTCGCGTGACGGCTTGCCGCTGACGTTGAGCGGCGTCGCGCCACGCCCGGTCGACGTCGCTTTCCTTGTCGTCAGCTGGCGGCGGCGTGGACGGCTCGGGACGCTTCCTGGGCTTCTTCTTTGGCTTCTTGCTGCCTGTCGGCTTTTTCGGCATCCGCCAGCCGCTTCTCCTCCATGATGAAGAACTCGGAAAGGTTGGCCAACTCGAACGCTGAAGTATTGAGTCCGGTGACGGCCGCTGCAATCTCCTCGGTGGAGGCGTTCTGTTCCTCCATTCCGGCAGCCAACTCCTCCATCGCGGCGGCGAAGTCGCCGATTCCGGCGGCGACTTCTTGAAGCCGCTCGGCCGTGACACGAACGCTGCCGTCCACGTTGCTGCTCACCTCATCCACACGTCGGGCCCATTCGTCGGCCTCGATGGTGGCGCGATCGACCTCGCCGAAGCTCTCGCTCAGCACGTCGACGACATCGCCGATCGAGTGGGTGGCGTCCTGCGTCTCCTTGATCGCGCTCTGTACGCTCTCCAACTGGCCCATGATGCCGTCGCTCGTCTCCTGGGCCTGCTCGGCCGCATCGCCGGCCTGGCCGGCCAGCTTGCGGATCTCGTCCGCCAGCACGCCGAAGCCACGCGCCTCCTGGCCGGCGCGGGCCGCTTCGATGGCGGCGTTGAGGGCCAACAAGTTAGTGCGGCGGGCGAACTGACGGATCAGGTCGACGAACTCGCCGAATCTCTTGGAGGCCTCTACGAACTCGAGCAACTGGGCCGTGGCCAGGTCGGACCGCTCGGCCATCTGCTCCACCGAGCTGCGGCTCTCGTTCAGCTGTTTCCGGCTCTGTTCCGAGATCGCCCGCATCTTTTGGCTCAGCTCGGTTGAAGCGCTGGCGCCCTCGCTCAACTGGCGGGCGCCGACTCCCAACTCGGTCATCCCCGTGTTCACGTCCTGGATGGTGGCCGAGTGCTGAGCGGCCTCGGTTGTGAGCCGCGCCAGCGTGCTCGTCATCTCCTGGGCACCGGCCGAGAGCTGCTCGACGGCGCTGGCGATCTCCTCGGTGCGACCCTGTCCGTGTCGGCTGGCCTCGCGAATCGCGCCGACGAGCTCGTTGAGCCGGCGCACCATGCTGCGCACCGCCTGGCAAAGCTTGACCACCTCGCCCTTGCCGACGGTGGGGACCGTGACACGCAGGTCGCCGCCGCCGACTCGATCGGCCGCCGCGGCCACCTGCCGGACCGGCCGGCCAATCTGGCGACTCATCCAGAAGCCGGCGATCAGAACTCCGCCCAGCGAAATGAGCAGCGCGATCGCGAAGCCATAGCGCACCGCCCGGCGCGCCGCGATCAGCAGATCGTACGCCTCCGCTGCCGGCACCCAGTAGGCGACCGTCCACCGCCGGCCGAGGGCCGGGCGGACCATGCCGACAACTTCAACACCGTTGCCGTTCTCACGGCTGACGATCTCGCCAATCGAGAGCGCGTCGAGGTTTTCGTACGGCTCCAGCAGCCGTTCGCGATTCGGGTCGCTGATCAACAAGCCGCGGTCATCGATCACCTGGACGTAGCCCCAGCCGCGCGCCATGGCGGCGAGCGCCGGCTTCAGCCGCTGCAGGTCGATGACACCCTTCATCGCACCCACCGTCTCCCCATCGATATCGAGCAACGGAACCGATACCGAGAGCGCGATGGTGCCCGCCGACTGGTCGATCTCGACGTCAGAAACGTTGGCCAGTCCGGCGTACGCCTGCCGCCACCAGTCCTCGTCCCGCTGCACAAAGTCCGAGGTTTGACCGCTGGTCGCGACCACGAAACCGTTGGCATCGGTCACGAACACCTCGGCAAACAGCGAGCGCTCTACCACCGTCTTCAGATAACGGTCGGTGGCGGGGCTGACCTGTAGCGAACGGGTCGCCGACATGCGTTGCTCGAGCGCGTCGATCGTCATGCGGTCGAGGCCGCGGCGCCGCGCCAGGTCGGCGCCGCGCACGGCGACATCGACAATCGACGGCGACAGCGCGAGAAGCTCGGCCTGGTTGATAGCACTCTCGACCGAGCTTTCGATCACCGTCACGGCGGAGGCGCTTCGCTCCTCCAGTTGACGCTTGACCGTCGGCTCGACCAGGGCGCCCGCCTGTACGTAGGCGAGGCCGAAGAAGCCGACGATAGAAATGAGGATGGCGCCGCCCACCGCGATATAGAGCGAGCGCGTCAGGTCGACAGATTTCCACCACGAGAGTATGGACACCGGTGCCTCCGGATGGCTTCGGCATGCCGAGGGGAGAGAACGAGAGGGGGAGGGGTAAGAACTACGAGGACAACAACTTACCTAACTATTTGTCCCCAGTCAAGTCGATTCTTAGTCGCGACCAGATCTCGTCGACCTTTCGCCGGGTCTCCTCATCCATAACGATCTTGTCGGGCCACTCGCGGTCGAAGCCCTCTTCTGGCCACTTGCGGGTCGCATCGATGCCCATCTTGCTGCCGTAGGTGAAGGCGCGGGAGGAGTGGTCGAGCACATCGACAGGGCCCATGCTGAAACGCACGTCGCGTTCGGGGTCGATGTTGTTGAGAGCGACCCACCAGGCCTCCCGAGCGTCGCGGACGTTGGTGTCGGCATCGAGGACGACGATGACCTTGGCCAGCGACATGAGGCCCTGGCCCCAGAGGCCGTTCATGACTTTCCAGGCCTGGCCAGGGTACTGCTTGTCGATGCTGACGAAGACCAGGTTGTGGAAGATCCCCTCGGCCGGCATGTGGTAATCGACGACCTCCGGCAGGGTCAGCCGGAGCAGCGGCAGGAATATCCGCTCGGTGGCGTGACCGAGATAGTAGTCCTCCATGGGCGGCCGGCCGACGATCGTCGCCGGATAGATGGCTTCCTTTCGGTGAGTGATCGCCTCCACGTGGACGCAGGGGTAGTGGTCGGCCAGCGAGTAGAAGCCGGTGTGGTCCCCGAACGGACCCTCCAGCACCAGATCCTCCGCCGGATCGATGTACCCCTCTATGATGATCTCCGCCTCCGCGGGGACCGGTAGATCGCAGCTCACGCCCTGCCCCAACTTCACCGGTTCGCGGCGCAGAAAGCCGGAGAAGATGAACTCGTCCACCTGCGGAGGTAAGGGCGCCGAGCCCGAGTACATCGTGGCCGGGTCGGGGCCCAGTGAGATGACGACCGGCATCCGCTCGCCGCGCCGCGCCATCTCGCGCCAGTGCGCCGCACCCACCTTGTGGCGCTGCCAGTGCATCGCCAGGCGTCGTTCGTCCAGCACCTGGACCCGGTAGGTCCCGGCGTTCAGCAGCCCGGTCTCCGGGTGGCGGGTTACGACCAGCGGCAGCGTGATGTAGGCGCCGCCGTCTTCAGGCCAGCATTTGAGGTGCGGGATCCGGGTAACGTCGGCCGCCTCACCGCGCAGCACCACCTCCTGGCAGGCGGGCTTCCCGCGGGCCGAGCGCGGCGGGTACTTCGTCATCTCCGCCAGCTTGGGGATCATGGCGATCTTGTCCACCAGCGAGTCCGGCACCTCCATCTGCAGCAGCGATTCAATACGCTGACCCACCTGGTCCAGCGCCTCGACGCCCAGCGCCATCGCCATCCGCCGGTAGCTGCCGAATATGTTGATCGCCACCGGGAAGGCGCTGGCGCTTCCGTCCAGCAACCTTACGTTCTCGAACAGCAGCGCCGGGCCGCCACCCGGTGCCTTCATGCAGCGATCGGCGATCTCGGTGATCTCCCGGTCAACCGAGACCGGCTCGCTGATCCGGACCAGCTCGCCCGCTCTGTCCAGATCGTCGATGAACTCACCAAGGTTCTTGTACGCCATGGCCTCGATTCTCACCTCGCTGGCGAGGGGTTCTTCTCTCGTATCTCGATTCTCGCTATCGATTTCGTTGCCGACAACACGATAACGATGGCGAAAGCGAGAAGCGAGAAGCGAGAAACGAGAAACGAGAAGAGTCTACACCGATCTGCCCGACCAGATGCACGCGATTCCGCCCGTCAGTGGGTGCCACTCGACGTCGCGGAAACCGGCGGCCGTCATCAATTCACCCAGCGCCGCCGGCTCGGCGAACCGCAGGACCGACTCTGGTAGGTACCTGTACGCGTAGCTATGTTTCGACACCAGACGCCCGACAGAAGGCAGCACGCGCGTGAAGTAGAAGCGGTAGAGCGACTTGAGGGGCTGGCGCGTCGGCATCGCGAAGTCGAGGATCACCAGCCGGGCGCCCGGCCGCAGAATCCGCATGATTTCCCGCAAGCCCGCTTCGATGTCCGCCAGGTTCCGAATCCCGAAGGCGGCCATTGCCCCATCGAAGCTGGCGGCAGCGAAGGGTGTTCGCAGGGCATCGGCGCAGGTCGGCATCACGGGATGGTCATCGATCTTCGCCAGGCCGGCGCGCAACATGGCCCGGGAGAAATCAGCCGCGATCAGGTGGCCGTCGAAAGCGACGCGCCGTGTCAGCTCTAGCGCGAGATCGTACGTCCCGGCACAGAGATCCAGGTATGTGCCCGCGGGCCGGGACTCCCAATCGAGACAATCAACGGCCCGGCGCCGCCAGGAGCGATCGATGTTGAGGCTGAGCAGATGGTTGAGAAGGTCGTAGCGCGGCGCGATCGCGGAGAACATTTCACGGACCGCTTGGGCTCGCTCGTCCGGCGACTCTGCTTCCAGGGGGGTTCGCGGCGGGGATGGCTTCATGATGGGACGCGAACCTACGGGAGTGGGAGGCCCTCGGCAACCCGGTGAGTCGGGATCGCATACCCAGCCGTAAGGCCGAACTGGGCACCGCGCCGCGGGACGCCGGCGTCGACCCGGTCGATGACAAGGAACTGGTCGCCCGCGCACTCGACGGCGATGAGGCGGCCTACAGCGAACTGCTGGAGCGCTTCCGCCGACCCGTCTTCTCCCTCATCTACCGGATGATCGGTGACCGCGAGCAAGCCGAAGACCTTGCCCAGGAATCCTTCGTCAAAGCGTTCAACAACCTCGACAGCTATAACCCCAGTTACCGTTTCTCCTCCTGGCTATTCAAGATCGCCAACAACCACGCCATCGATCACCTCAGACGGGCGCGGCTACCCACCGTATCGATCCACGGATCTCCACACGCCGCCAACGCCGAGCGCGAGGAGGAGACCCGTATCGTCCTCGAGGCACACGACGAGTCGCCAGAGCAAGAGATGATGGCGCTACAGCTCGGCGGCGAAATCGAAGAAGCCATCGCCCGCCTCAGACCCGAGTACCGCACCGCCGTCATCCTCCGCCACATCGAGAGCCGGCCCTACGAGGAGATCGCCGAGATCATGGACGTCCCCATCGGCACCGTCAAAACGTACTTGCACCGGGCCAGGGGGGAGCTGCGCGCGGCGCTCGTGCATTTGAGAGAGGAAGAGGAATGAAGTGGGAATGGGGGATCGCCGTTGGGAATTCTCGAATAGCACTCGGGGAACCCGGGATTCGGGGAAGAAGGGAATGGCGATATGTACTACAACATACATCTCGGTTCCCGAACTCCCCGATTCCCCGAGTCCCCGAATCGGCTTCGAGAATTCCCACTACCCACATGAAACCTTTTGGCGGGTCGGCGCGTAATGGGGCACAGCGGGCAGGAAAGAAATGAAAAATTGGACTACTGAGGGACACCTCTCCGATCTGGCCCTGGAGAGGTGGGCGGCGGGTGAAACCGAAGCCCACGACACCGGGGCAACTCAAGGTCACCTCGAGACCTGCGAGGCCTGTCGGGCCCAGGGAGCCGAGTGGCAAGGGCTGTTTTATGCCCTGGCGTCGCTGGAGCCCGTGGAGCCGTCGACTTCGTTCGACGCGGCAGTGATGGCTCAGCTGCGCTTGGCGGCGGAAGACGAGGTGGTGGCCACGGCGTGGCTGCCCGGGCTTGTGCGGCGGCTGCGGCCGATCGCGGTGGGAGCGGTGGCCGCCTGGTCGGTGACGGTGCTGTTCGGCACGGCGCTGTTGCAGACGCGCCTGGGTGTCCCGGTGACGACGCTGCTCAGCGGTTTCTTTGGCTACATCAGACAGCTGGTACTTGAAGCGGTGATCCGGGTGGGTGCATTCCTGCACCTGAGCGGTGTCGCCGACCTGTGGAATGTGACGAGCGATGTAAGCGGGCTGGGCGTGGTGGGCGCCCTGGCCCTAATGGCCGTGGTCTCCGGACTAGCGATCTGGATGCTGTATCGCGTGACCGGTTATCAACCGTCGAGGAATCAGGTCAATGCATAGGTGGATGCGAATTACCGTGATGTTGGCGGCTGTGCTGGCGGCACCCGCCGTCCTGGCCGGTCAGGATGCCTCCAGTGAGATCCTGCAGACTTCGGTGACAACGAGTCGGGATGCAGCGCTGCTCGAACTCGAGCTCGCCAGCGGTCGTTCGCTGGAGATCGGGCTGGCGGATGGGATCGTGTACGTGGGCGGTGACGAGGTGGGCGCTTACGACGAAGGTGGCTTCCTCGATTCGGCCTGGCGTGATCTACTGGATGGCATCGGCGGCGGTGACTTCGATGCGGCATGGTCGAGATTCCTGAGCGCCGAGTTCGGCAGCGAAGAGGATGCAGCCGGCCGGATCGCTGAAGCGCTGGCTCCGCTCTATGCCGAAGTATCGGCTGAAGCCGCCGCCGTGGCGGCCGAGGCCGCGGCCGTCGCCGTGGCCGAGAACGTTGACGTCTCCGAGATGATGGAGGACGTGGCCCAGGAGATCGCCGATGCGCTGGAGGAAGTCGTGGTCGGCGGCCTGGTGGTCGAGCTCTCCGAGATCGAGGGGCTGGCGCGCTCGTTCGAGACTATCGGACTGACGGGCGAGCTGTCCCGAGCGCTTAACGGCGACCTGAAGATGCCGGTCCGAGTCGTGATGGAAGCCGATGAGTACCGTCTCCCCGAAGGCGTGCGTCTGGAAGAGATGCTGATCCTGGTGGAGACCGATGCGGTGATCGCCGGCTCGGTGGGCGCCAACGTCCTGGTAGCCGACGGCTCGCTGCTGATCACGTCGAGCGGCGTCATCGAGGGCGACGTGATCGGCGTCGACGCGACGGTCCACAACCAGGGCGTCATCGCGGGTGAGCTTCGCTCGCTGGATCATATCGCGCCCAAGGTCAGGGTGCGGACGCCGACCAACGTGGTGATCCGACGTCGCCACGGACCGGCTGGATTCGCCAGCAACATCGGACGCGGCCTGGGCGACCTGGCCCGGACGATCGCCATGTATGCGCTCTTCGCTTTCCTGGGCGCGATATCGGTCTACTTCTTCCGCGGTCATCTCGAGACTGTGAGCGACACCGTATCGTACAGCTTCGGGCGCTCTTTCCTGGCCGGAGTGGCGGGCCAGATCCTCTTCCTGCCCATCGCTATCGTGATGGCAGTGCTGATCATCACGGCGATCGCGGTCCCGTTCTATATCATCGGCGCCATGCTGCTGGGGCTGTTCGGCTACATCGCCGTTGCGCACGCCGCCGGCGAGAATCTGACGCGCTATCGCTTCCCGTCGTGGGCATCGCGCATGCGGCGGTCCAACTCGTACTACTACGTCCTCAACGGGCTGGGCGTGCTGCTGGCGCTGTTCGTCGGCGCCGCCTTCACCCAGGTCGCGTCGCCTGTCCTCGGCTGGGCCCACGATCTGCTGGTTGCATCAGCCTGGATCCTCACCTGGGTGGCATCGACCGCCGGCCTCGGTGCGTCGCTGCTCTCGCGCGCCGGCACCCGTCGGACATACGCGCGGCCGCGTGAGGTCCCGCAAGACATGCCGATGGACAAGGCCAGCTGAGGCGTTGGAGCTGACATGATGAAGACGAGAATCGCATCCATACTTGTCGTCCTGCTGACCCTGGCGTCGGCTGCGCCGCTGGCGGCACAGAGCTGGCGGACCGAGTCGAAGAGTCGTCAGAACCGGGGACAGGACTTCCTCGACGTGAGAATCAAGTACGGGGTGGGTCGATTCGACCTCGAACGGGGGTCGGACCGGCTGCTCTACCAGATCAACACGAAGTACGACGAAGACATCTTCGAGATGCGAAACGAGTACTTCGAGTCCGATGGCCGGGGCAGCCTGCGTATCGAGATCGAAGGTATCGACGACGACTACGACTTCGGCGACGACTATGAATACAAGGGCGGCAGCCTCTCCGTCGGGCTGCCGAGCAACACGCCGATGTCGGTGAGCGTGAAGCTGGGCGCCGCGGAGGCCAAGCTGGACCTGGGCGGTCTGCTCCTGGAGAGGCTCATCTACGAGACCGGTGCCAGCGACACGCACATCCGGTTCAGCGAACCGAACCCCGGGGTCGCCGAGTATTGCTCGTTCAAGGCGGCGGCGGCTTCTTTTCGAGTCGACGACCTGGGTAATTCTGGTTGCAGGCGAATCACACTGTCGGGCGGGGTCGGCGAGCTAGAACTCGACTTTTCCGGCGAGTGGTCGCACGACGCCACGGCCGACATCAACGTCGGTCTGGGCGGCATCGATCTCCGGGTGCCCGACGACCTGGGCGTCCGCATCGAGAAGAGCACGTTCCTGATGTCCTTCGACGCACCGGGCTTCGAGGAGCAGGAGGGCGGAGTCTGGATCAGCAACAACTGGGAGAACGCGCGGCACCACCTGACGATCACGATCAGTGGGGCGTTGGGGGGGATTACTGTTGCCCGGTTGTAATAGGACGCGTAGCGACTGTATCGAGACGCGAAATCGATAGGCGAGAAACGAGAAGGACTGGCGTTCTAGTCAGGAAGTGTCGAGCCGAGGCCGCGCAAAAGCGCGACGATCATCGCTGATACTCTCTCCAACGTTTCTTTCCCTTCTAGTACCTGAGCCCCATCCGCAGAACCGCGAGCTATCAGGACATCGAGAATCGCCGCGCACTCGTACGTCGACCCGAGCGCCACGCGTAGATACTTAGCTCGGTCTTTTTTGGAAGCCTTCGCATTCCCCTCAGCGATATTCAGCGGGATGCTCGTCGAGGCTCTTTCCAGCTGGCCCCGTATGGGTCCCTTTGCGGGCAGCATAACGGAAAGCCGCTGGCTCCAGCTCACAAAGGCCAGGGACAACTGATAAAGATCGAGGCGTTCGTGTGCAAATGACATGGGCAGATGATGAAGCTGCACAATCATCTATTCATCAACGCCTCTCGCCTTCTCGCATCTCGATTCTCGATATCGTATCTCGACACGTCACTCCGTGTCCTCCAACCGCTCAACAACCCTCCCCGCCAGCGCAACAAACGCCTTCGCCTCCACCGAGTCCGGTTCCGCGACCACCGTCGGCCGGCCCGAGTCACCGTCCTTCACCACCGAGGCACCAAGCGGGACCGTTCCGAGGAACGGGACGCCCGCCGACGCTGCCAGCTTCTCACCACCGCCGCGGCCGAACACGTCCGTCTCCTCTCCACAATGGGGGCAAGCGAAGCCGCTCATGTTCTCGACCAGGCCCAGCAGAGGCACTTCGACTTGCTCGAACATCTTGATGCCCTTTAGTACGTCGGCGGTGGCCACGCCCTGTGGGGTAGTGACCATGATGGCGCCGTCGACCTTGGCGAGCTGGACCAGAGACAGCTGGGCGTCGCCGGTTCCCGGCGGCATGTCGACGAGAAGGTAGTCGAGCTCGTCCCAGACGACTTGCTGAAGAAACTGGCGGATGATCCCCTGGACGATGGGCCCGCGCCAGATGGCCGGCGTGTCTTCGTCGATGAGAAAGCCGATGCTCATGAGCTTGACGCCGTGGGCCTCGATGGGGACGACCCGCTCATCGGCCGTAATCCCCGGTCGGCTATGCACACCGAACATGATGGGGATATCGGGGCCGTAGACGTCGGCGTCCAAGAGCCCGACCCTGGCGCCCTGCGCCGCCAGGGCCGCGGCAAGGTTCGACGCCACCGTGGATTTGCCCACGCCGCCTTTCCCCGAGCTCACTGCGATCACTCGCTTGACGCCCGGGACCGGCTGCGGCTGCGGCACCTCTTGCGGCGCACGGGTCGGACGGGGGCTGGCGGCCTGGCGCGCTTCGGGGGCCGCGTCAATCACTGGCAGCTTGCGGCCACCGGCCGCCTCACCGCCCTCCGATTTTGTCTTGCCCTTCACCGATTGGACTCCTGACTTTGCATAATGAGAAGAGACAAAGAGAAAAGAGAAGAGAGCTGGTGCCACCGGCCTTCTCTCTTCTCTTCGTCTTTGTCTCTTCTCGATAAAGGCCCCCCGAGACCACACACGCTCAGAGGGCGATGACCGTCTTCACCTCCGGCAGGCGACTGCGGAGCCGGTGCTCTATTCCACCCTTCAGCGTCATCAGAGAGTACGGGCAGCTGTGGCAGGCACCCACCAGGCGCAACTCGACGCGACCCTCCTCCTCATCGAAGGAAACGAGCTCGATGTCGCCGCCGTCCGCCCGGACCGCCGGTCGAATCTCCTCGATGACCTCCTCGATCTTGTCCCAGATCGTTGCCGCCGCCATTCCGTCTTCCCCGAGTATCGCTGTCGCCTTCGTACTTGAGACTGTTTCTCAAATCTACCTACAGCCCCGAAGGCGGTCAACGTCAACGATGGCGCCAAGTTGGCAGCACCAGGGGTGTTGCGTCGATGGCCGCGCCAAGACACATTAATGCTGGGACAAAGTGCAGATCCTTCCCTCGCTGAAACACTCAGCACTAAGCCGGTGGAGGGTGTGTGGTGGGGAGCGTGTAGGATCCGGTGAATTCATCCAAGACGACCCAGGGTCGAGAGACCGAGACCGGCTACGAGCGCGTCCATCTGGAGGATTATTGGCGCGTGGTGCGGCGTCGTCTCTGGCTGGTGGTGCTGACCACCGTTCTCGCCCTGGTGGCGGCCTATTGGTCCGCGTCTCGGCGGCCCCAGCTCTTTCGAACATCTCTAACGCTGCAGGTCGGTGACCCGAGAGGCCGGATGGGTCACCTGGGCGATCAGGACGTCAGCTCGAACATGCTGTGGACCGACCCGGTCGAGTCGGAGCTGCAGCAACTCTCGACGTTGTCCGTCGCCATGTGGGTGGTCGACAGCTTGCAGCTGCGTCTCC
>JBDHHX010000057.1:0-13501 GCA_039589155.1 Gemmatimonadota bacterium
CGTCTCCACTATCGCTGCTGGGACGTTCCGACGCCCAGGGCGGTCGTGATGATAGCACACGGGATTGGAGAGCATTCGGGCCGCTACGAAGAGTTGGCCCAGGACCTGGCCCGGGCGGGAGTCAGCACCTACGCACTGGATCACCGGGGTCACGGCCGCTCCGACGGCCGGCGCGGGCACGTGCGTCGCTTCACACGCTACGTCCATGACTTCGAGAAATTCCGCCGGCGCGTCATGGGCTCAGTCGGTTCCGATGTGCCGCTCGTCCTGCTCGGCCATTCGCTGGGCGGCCTGATCCTGATTCGCTACCTACAGGAGTACCCGGCGGTCCCGGCCCGCGGCGCGATCCTTTCATCGCCCGCTCTGGGTCTGGCCATGGATGTCCCGCGTTGGAAAGTGCAACTGGCCAGGCTGCTCTACTACGTGGCGCCGGCTCTCCCGATGAGCACGGGATTGGAGCCCCGGTACTTGACCCACGACAAGTTGATTGTCGAGGCCTACGAACGGGACTCGCTCGTACACGATCGTATCACGCCGCGCCTCTATGGCGAGATGAAGGATGAAATGGAGACCGCCATGGAGAAGGCACCGCGCCTTCGGCTGCCCATCTTGATGCTGGTGCCAAGCGATGACAGGATCACGCGTCCTGACCAGATGCAGCGTTTCGCCGCAGCGGTGAACCGCGAAGACCGCGTCCGGGTTGCCACCTTCTCCGGTTTCTATCACGAGATCCTCAACGAGACCACCCGCTCGAGCGTCGTGGCGGATCTGCTGGGCTGGATCGAGCGGCGTATCACGGACAGTCCGGCGGCGCATGAAGGTGTGGCGCGAGGGGCCTAGGCGTTGCTTGGCACGCTCCCTGCACAATACACGTGCTGTTACAGTCGTTTTGGCGTGGAAACTGAGCTCTGGCCGCTGGGACTTGACGCCCGGGCGGCTAGCGATGAGTCTCAGACACTACATCGATACTGAACCGGTGTGAATACAGGCATGAATCCGCGAAAGAAGACAGAGAAGCCACGGGACAAGCCCGAGAGCCCGCCCACTGCCGATATGGCTGGCCCCGAAACTGAAGCATTCGAGGAGCCGGCCGTAGCTCCCGAGTCGCCGACGCACGAAGAGGTGGTCGCGGCGCTCTCCGACGAGATCGAGGAGCTGGAGGACCGATACCTGCGGCTGGTCGCAGAATTCGACAATTTTCGCAAGCGAACGATCCGCGAGCGGGCCCAACAGTCGGACCGGGCGCAGGCGGAGGTGGCCAAGCAGCTGCTGGAGTCGCTGGACGACATGTCCCGCGTGTCAGAGCTGGGCTCGACCGATCACGACGCAGCAGCGATCCTCGAGGGCGTTCACCTGGTGGAGGCCAAGCTGCGGCGTACGTTGGAGGCGCTTGGCCTGAAACCCATCGAGGCCGTCGGTCAGCCGTTCAATCCCGAGTTGCACGACGCGATGGTAACCGTGCCGACGGACCAGTTGGACGAGGACGGCGTGATCTCACAGGAGATCGCCAGGGGTTACCTGTTCAAGGATGCGCTTCTGCGTCCCTCCCGGGTCCTGGTGAAGAAATACCAGCCGCTCGAGGCCGGTGGGGAGACCGAGGGCCAGTCCTGATGCCGGGTGCCACGACCAAAGACTACTACCAGATCCTCGGGGTCTCGGAGCAGGCTTCGGCGGACGAGCTCAAGAAGGCCTACCGCAAGCTGGCGAAGCGGTACCACCCCGACACGAATCCTGACGACCCGAAAGCCTCGGACAAGTTCAAGGAGGTCTCCGAGGCCTATTCGATCCTCTCGGACGACGAGAAGCGCAAGCGTTACGATCGCATGCGCAAGTTCTCGCCCTTTGACGACTACGTCGGGACGGCCAGGCCCGGAGCGGCGGACCACGAAGGCGGTTTCTCGTTCGAGGATCTGGGTGGAATCGGTGACATCTTCAGCTCGATCTTCGATTTCGGTCGCGGCCGCAAGAAGCAAGCGGCGACCCGGGGTCGTGACGTCGAGCATACGGTCGAGGTACCGTTCCGTACGGCGGCACGCGGTGGCCACATCACTGTTCACGTACCGGTCACAGAAGAATGCGCGACCTGCGATGGAAGCGGCGCCCGGCCCGGCACGACCACGACCCGTTGCCCCGAGTGCAAAGGCGCCGGCCACGTGAGCTTCGGCCAGGGCGACTTCGCCATCAACAAGCCCTGCCCGGCCTGTTTCGGCCGCGGCGAGATCGCGACAGACCCGTGCCCCAGCTGTAGGGGGAACGGCCAGGTCACCAGCCAGCGCCGCGTGAGCCTGCGCGTTCCCGCCGGCGTGGAGAACGGATCGCGCGTCCGCATGTCCGGTATGGGAGAGCGGGGTCCGGGAGGCGGCGCTCCGGGCGATCTGATCGTCAAATTCGAGGTCAAGAAGGACCGCTTCTTCCGCCGACGCGGCCTCGACATTTACTGCACGGTTCCCATCAACATCGCGCAAGCAGCGCTGGGCTCCAAGCTCCGCGTCCGCACGGTGGACGGCAAGCGCGTCGTCCTCCGCGTGCCGCCCGGCACCAGCAGCGGGACCAAGTTCCGCATTCCCAAGATGGGCGTCGAGAAGGACGGCCGCATGGGCGATCAGTATGTCGAGGTAAAGATCAGCGTTCCCGGAAAGCTGGGTGAGAAGGGTGAGCAGGCGATTCGGGAATTTGCGGAGGCGGAGGGGATCAAGTACTAGAGGACGTTGAACTCTAGAATGTCGATTGCTGAAAGTCGACAGCCGACAGCCGTTGGTCGTCGCTCGACTCCGAAGTACTCCTCAACCACCGACTCTCGACCCTCGACACCCAAATCCGAATTGACCGTCGCGAATCGTGCGTCGATCGACGAGAACAACTTCAGCGTCGAGCGACGACTAACGGCTGTCGGCTGTTGAAGAAGCGTCTACACGATCCTCCCACCACCGAGTAGCTCGTCTCCGCTGTAAACCGCCGCCGACTGCCCCGGCGTCACCGCCCGATGCGTACCATCCAGCTCTATCATGATCAGCTCCGCATCGATCCGCTCCACACGACCGCCGACCTCCACCCCACGATGCCGAATCTGCACGCTCACCTCGGCGCCCGGTGCAGGTGACTCACTCAGCCAGTTGAGGTCACTCACCTCCACCTGACCTGACTCGAGGGCACCCAGCGGCCCGACGAACACCGTACATGTCTCTGGCTGGATGCGGACGACGTACATCGCTTCCGAAAAACCGCCGGGCACGCCCTTTCGCTGACCGACTGTGTACCGACAGTAACCGTCGTGTTCGCCCACAGGATCGCCGTCCACTGTGAGGATCGGCCCGCTCCGGAAAGCGGCGTGATCTGCGTCGAGTCGCGTGGCCAGGAAACCGGCGTAGTCGCCGTCGGGCACGAAGCAGATGTCGAAGCTCTCCGGCTTGTCGGCGGTCGCGAGCCCCAACTCTCGAGCCCGCTCGCGGACCTCCGGCTTCGTCAGGCCTCCCAGCGGCAACTCGAGTGCTTCGAGCACCTCGCGATCGATCCCCCAAAGAAAGTAGGTCTGGTCCTTCGAGCGGTCGGCGGCACGCAGCAGTCGTGCCGCGCCGTTCGCTCGGTCGACCTTTGCGTAATGGCCGGTAGCGATGCGATCGCAGCCCAGCATTCGCGCCCGGCGCAGCAGGTCGCTGAACTTCGTGTGCGAGTTGCACAGAACGCAGGGGTTCGGCGTGCGGCCACGGGAGTATTCGGCGACGAAATCGTCGATGACGTCGCGGGTGAACTCTTCCTCGAGATCGTAGACGTAGTGGGGGATGTCGAGCGCATGGGCGACCGCGCGCGCGTCAGCGATCCCCTCCAGCCCGCAGCAACTCTTCGCCGACCCCGGGACCTCGGAGTAGCAAAAGGTCTTCATCGTGGCGCCGACCGCCTGGTGGCCGCGCTCCTTAATCAGCGCCGCCGCCACTGAGGAGTCCACCCCACCACTCATTGCGACCAGGACCTTAAACTGCTCACCCATCTTGGTTACAGCCGATCATGATTACGATCACGATCACGATCAGAATCAGGAGCAGGAGGGCCGTCGATCCTGCTCTCGCTCGTGATCGTGATCGTAATCGTGATCGTAATCGGCCTCATCACTTCGTGTACTCCCGAACTCGCCCCACGATCTTCGGGAATCTGTCCAACACGAACCCGATCTCGTCTTCCGTCGTTCCCCAACCAAGACTCATCCGAATCGTGTTCCCCGCCAGCTCGCCCGTGCGGCCCATAGCCGTGATTACGTGCGACGGCTCGACGCTGCCGGTCGTGCAGGCGGAGCCGGAAGAAACACAGATGCCCTCGAGGTCGAGGGACGTGAGCAGTCCCTCGATATCGATCTCGGGGATCGAGATGCTCAACACGTTGGGCAGCCGTTCCGGCGCGTCGCCGCCGTTCACCACAATCTCGGGAAGGGCCGCGCTCAATCCCGACTGCAGGCCATCACGGAGCTCCCGCAGTCGCGGTGCCTCTTCAGACAGCTCGCCGTCGGCGATGGCCGCCGCTTCCACGAACCCGATGATGCCTGCCACGTTCTCCGTCCCGGCCCGCAGGCCGCTCTCCTGGCCGCCGCCAAGGACCAGAGACTCGAGCTCCACGTCGCCGGCGATCAGCAGAGCGCCGGTTCCTTTGGGTCCTGCCAGCTTGTGAGCGGAAAACGCAGCCAGATCGACTCCAGCGGCTGCTGGCGCGATGGGCACCTTGCCAAACGCCTGTACGGCGTCGGAATGAAGGACGGCGCCACGCTCGCGACACAGCGCCGCGATCTCCGCCATTGGCTGCACCACGCCGGTCTCGTTGTTGGCCCACATGGCCGATACCAGCGTCGGCCGCCCAGCTTCCGGCAGCAGGCCGGCCAGTTCGTCCACCTCGATCACGCCGCGGCTATCGACCGGCGCGACCCGGACTTCGTAACCGTTCGCCGCCAGCGCCGCACCTGCCGCGATCACGGCCTTGTGCTCGATGCTCGAGTGGATCACGCAGCCGTTCGCGTGACATCGCGCGAAGCCCAGGACGGCCAGGTTGTCCGCCTCGCTGCCCGAGCCGGTGAAGACCAATCGAGCGTCGTCGGCGCCCAGGATCGCCTTCAGCTTGCGACGAGCCTCCTCCACCGCGTTGCGTGCATCGCGACCGTACTTGTGAATGCTGGATGGATTGCCGAAGCGGGCGTCCAGGTGGGGCAGCATCGCCGCACGGACCAGCGGGCGCAGCGGCGTCGTGGCGGCGTAATCGAGGTAAACGATCTCGGGCATCGACTAAAAGCTGCTCACCGGCAGACTCACCACGTCGTCGACCTGCATCGTCTCACGCGTGTTGAAGGGCTCACCGTAGGCGGCGCGGATCAGCGAACCATAGTGTGCATCCTGGATCCGGACCAGGTCGTAGAGCGGGACTTCGGCAGGGAACAGTTCGCCCAACGACTTCACGCCATCGAACTGGGACGCGTAGCAACGAACGGCTTCGAGCTTGCGATCGAACGCGTCGCTGATGTCGACCACGAACGTCGGTTTGACGGCGTGCTCGCGATAGGCTAGCGCATGAAGAACCTTCGCCGGTCGGTGCGCCTCACCACCGGCCGCGTAGTTCTTCAGTCCCGAAAGGTAGCAGGCATCGTATCCCAGTTGCGACGCGACTCGGTGGTCTGGGTGCCGGCCCTCAATGTAAGGGAGGATCACCGTGCGCGGCCGCAGTTCACGGATCGCCTCCACCAGGCGCACTCGGCTGTCTTCGTCATTCTGGATGGCCGCATCGGCCAAGCCGAGGTTGCGACGCTCGAGCAGCCCCATGATCTCCGCCGCTTTCTCGGCCTCCTGCCGCCGCGTCTCGCGGTCACCCCGCGAGCCTGACTCGCCGGCCGTCAGATCGAGCACAGCGGTCTTGTAGCCCTGGTCGGCGGCGCTGATCAGTGTGCCGCCGCAAAGCAGCTCGGCGTCGTCGGGGTGCGGCATTATGGCCAGGAGGTCGATCATGCGGGTTCACTCTCCGGTTTCAGATTGACGACTGAATATCGACGAAACAGGATGAGCTGTACACCCACCCCCCCCGTACTCCTACTCGTACGGGTGATCCTACTCGTACTCGAAACGGTGCGTTTGGCTTGCACCGAGTACGAGTACGATCAGGAGTAGAATAACGAGTACGAGTACGAGTAAGATGCGAAGGACTGGGTCTACTCGTAGCGGAGAGCGGCAACAGGGTCGAGCCGGGCCGCCCGGATCGCGGGGAAGAGTCCGAACACGATGCCGGTGAACGCCGCGGCGGCCAGCGCCATCACGATCGACCAGATCGGGATCACGGCGGGTACCGGAGTGAACGTGTTCAGAGCCCAGGCGATGACGCCACCGGCCGCCAGCCCGAAGGCGCCGCCGATCGTCGTCAGCGTGGCGGCCTCGACGAGGAACTGCCAGAGGATGTCGCGACGCGTGGCGCCCAGTGCCTTGCGGATCCCGATTTCGCGCGTGCGCTCGGTCACCGAGACGACCATGACGGCGATCACGCCGATGCCGCCCACCATCAGGCCCACGCTCGATAGGGCGAACATCACGGTGAACAGCGCCGCGGTGAGCTGGTTCCACAGCTCGTTCACCCGGTCCTGTGTGACGACGTCAAAGTTGTTCTCTTCGGCCGGCGTCAGCCCGCGTATCGCCCGCATGCGGCCGGTGATCTGGTCGAGCGATCGAGCCAGCCGCACCGCCGGGTCCGCCACGACCGTGATCCAGATCAGGTCTTCGAACGAGATCCAACGGACGTCACCGAATAAGTACTTCTTCCCGGTGTTGTAGGGGACGAATACGCGGTTGCCGCCCAGCGTGGCGAACAGGTTGGGCGGCGCCTTGTAGACGCCGACCACCTTGAAGCCGTGATTGCCGATTCGGAACGTGCGGCCCACGGCGTCGAGGGGCGCGAACAGGTCGCGTGCGGTAGAGCTGTCGATGACCGCCACCGGCCAGCCGGCGTCCTCCTCCGGCTGCGTATAGAAGCGGCCGGCAACGATATCGCCGGCATCGGTCTGCATGAAGTCGGGCGGCACGGCCAGGATGCTGGCCCGGGTCTCGTTGCCGCCCGCCTTCAGCGTCATGCTAAGCCAGGATAGATCGGCGGACGCGTAGGCGTTTTCCACCGTGGAGGCGAGTTCCAGCTCGCGGGCGTACCACTTCTTCAGTTCCGGCCGGCGCTGCCAGGTCGGGTCCTCTTCCTCGAGGCCGGTGCTCATCTCGACGCCGTATGACTTCACCACGTAGTACGTGTTGGGTCCGGCCGATTCGATCGCTTCCTCGAAGCTGCCGTTGATGCCCTGGATCACGCTTGCCATCGCCACCACGACCAGCACACCGATGCAGACTCCGAGGATCGTCAGGCCCGTGCGGATCTTGCTCTGCCGCAGCGACTCAAGCGCGATAGCGACGCCTTCCTGAAGACCTCTGATTCGCATGGCTATTACCTCTACTCGTATCTGAGCGCGACGATCGGATCCAACCGCGCCGCGCGGAGCGCCGGATAGACGCCGAACACGATCCCCACCACCAGTCCTAGCACCACGCCCACAATGATCGCCCACATGGGAACCGTCGCCGGCAGCGGCGTCGCTACATCGACCAGCTTCGCCAGGCCGCCGCCCATAAACATCCCGATCACGGCGCCCACCACCGATAGCGTGGCGGACTCGGCTAGGAACTGACGAGTGATGTCGATCCGTCGCGCGCCCAGCGCCTTGCGGACTCCGATCTCACGCGTCCGCTCCAGCACCGACATCAGCATGATGTTCATGATGACGATGCCGCCGACAACCAACGCCACGGCCACCAGCCCTGGGCCCGCCGCCAACAAGACCTTCTTGATTCCGTTCCAGGCTTCCAGCACTTCGCTGGCGGTCTCGATCGAGAAGTCGTTCTCTTCGCCGGGGCGCAGCCCGTGCCGGGAACGCAGCGTCTCCTCCGTGACCTCCAGACCCGCCACCATCTGCGCCTCGGTCTCGAACTTGAGCTGGATGTCCTCCACCACGTTGCGGCGACGCGAGAAATCGGCCTGGTACGCGCCGAACGGGACGACCACCGCGGCGTCACGGATGTTGCCGATCAGGCCGCCCTGGCGCGCCAGAACGCCTACCACCCGGTACTTGAATGGGCCAAGGCGGATCTCCTGGCCGATGGGCGACTCGTCCGGGTAGAGTTTCTGTTGGATGGCGTCTCCGATAATCGCGATCCGGATGGCGCGAGCGTCGTCGATCGGGGTGACGCCACGACCCTCGACGACATCCCATCCCTGCAAGGCCAGGTACTGGTCCGTGACACCGATCAGCCGCACGTTCTTGCGACGGTTCTGCTCGGCCCACACTTCCGGCATGAAGCGGTCGCTGTGGTAGGCCAGGTACAGGAGATCTGGTACCGTCTCGCGCAGCGCCTCGGCGTCACCGACCTCGACCCACGGCCGCCGCGATTCCCGCCGGCGCGCCTGTGGATCCTCGCGCCCCTCCTGTCGCGACCAGACGCGATTGATCGTGATCGTGTTGATGCCGAAGATCGAACCGGCGAAGTCCTCCTGGACGTACCGGTTCATCCCCTCGACCACTGCGACCACCGCGATCAGGAAGGTGACCCCGACGATCACGCCCAGCAGCGTGAAGAACGACTTCAGCTTCTGGGCCCAGACCGTTCGCAGGGCCAGGACGACGGAGTCGAGAACGTTCAAATCAACCTACCGGTTCACCTATCTTGTGCAGCTCGTCGGTTTCAACCAGCCCGTCGCGCAGCGTTATCAGCCGCTCGGCGAAAGCTGCGATGTCGCGCTCGTGCGTGACCAGGAGGATCGTCTCGCCGCGCTCGTGCAGCTTGACGAGGATGTCCATGATCTCCTGGGAAGTGCGCGAGTCCAGGTTGCCCGTCGGCTCGTCCGCCAACACCAGCGACGGCTGGTTGACCAGCGCCCGCGCGATGGCGACGCGCTGGCGCTCGCCGCCCGACAGCTCGTTGGGATGATGCGTGACCCGATCGGCCAATCCCACCGCGTCCAGCGCTTCTTGGGCCCGCGCCCGCCGCTCCTTCGCCGGCATGCCGGAGTAGATCAGCGGCAGCTCGACGTTATGCAGGGCGGTCGTCCGCGAGAGCAGGTTGAAGGTCTGAAAGACGAAACCGATTTCGCGATTACGGATGCGTGCCAGGTCGTTGTCGTCGAGCTTCGATACTTCCTGGCCGCTCAGCCAGTATTGACCGTGGCTCGGTGTGTCCAGGCATCCAATCAGGTTGAGCAGCGTCGACTTGCCGGACCCGGACGGCCCCATGATCGCGACCAGCTCGTTCTTGTCGATCTGGATGTCGACGCCTGCCAGGGCGTGGACGGTCTCAGCGCCCAGCTCGTAGTCTTTCTTCAGTTCACGCGTCAGGATGACCGTGCTGTCCGGTGGCTGCATCATCTATCCTCGTTCCTCCCTTGACCGTTTCCACTACCCTGGGCTCGGACCAGGTCACCGTGCTGCAGGTCGCGTATCGCCTGGAAGCTGCCGGCGACGAGCACGTCGCCCTCCTCCAGCCCCTCCAGGACCTCGAAGTGGTCGCGACCCGCTATACCTACCTTAACAGGCCGGAAGCTCACAGTGTTGTCCTCGTTGAGTACGAACACGCCCTCGACCTCTGCCAGCTCCTCTTCCGGGTCCTCCTCCGGGTCCTCCTCCGCCAGCTCGATCTCCTCGGTCCCGACGTCGCCCGGCGATTCATCCTCCTCCACCACTGGAACGCGCAGCGTCAGCGAGATAATCGGGATCGATAGGACGCTGTCGCGCATTTCGGCGACGACATCGGCGGTGGCCGATAGGTCGGTGCGTAGAGACGGCGGCGGGTTGTCCAACCGGATCACGACCTCGAAGTCCACCGACTGGTCGGACGTGAGGCCGGAGAGGCCCGCCGCACCGCCCTGGATCGAACTGTGACCGATCTCCGTGACCTGGCCGGTGAACACCTCGTCCGGGAACGCGTCGATCTCGATGGCGGCGCTATCGCCCAACTCGATCTGCGGGATGTCCGTCTCGTCGACCTCGACCACGGCCTCCATCTCCGACAGGTCCGCCACCGTCAACAGTACGGTACCGGGGTTGTTCATCGTACCCACGATCGCCGTTTCGCCCTGCTCGACGTTGAGCCGGACCACGCGGCCCGACATTGGCGCTATGATCACCGTCTTGGCCACGCGGTCGCGCGCCTCGCGAAGGCTCGCTCGTGCCTGCTCTACCATGTGAAGTGATGCCTGGTAGAGCGCCTCCTGGACCTCTTGGTTGGTGATGGCGTCCTCCAGTTCCTGCTCCGAAATCAGCTCGGGGTTCTGCTCGCGTATCCGGCGCGTACGCCGCAGCAAGCGGTCCGCCTGATCGCGGCTCGCCTTGGACTGCGCTGCCGAGGCCTGGGACGAACTGAGCGCCGCCTGCGACCGGTCCATGGCGGCCAGGAAGGTGGCGGGGTCGATGATCAGCAGAGTGTCGCTTGCCGACACCATGTCGCCCTCGCGGACGCGCAGGTCGACGATTCGGCCGGATACGTCGGCCTGGATCTCGACCCGCAGGTGCGGCCTGATACGGCCGCTCGCCGTCACGACCTGAACCAGATCGCGCCGCTCCACCTCACCCGTACGCACCGAGGTCCCTCCACGATTCCCCTGTCGCATCGCCAGCCCTATGAAGACGATAACGACGATGGCGAGACCGACCGCGATAATCACTTTCTTCTTATTCACAACACGCTCCAGTCAGGGTTCCGTTCCAGACTACCCGCTCTGCTCGCGGATTATTCACTGCTGAAAGTCGAGCGTGCGCCCGACGGCCGCCTCCAGCGCGGCCATGGAGAGATGGAACCCGAAAATGGCATCGATATAGTCAGTCTCCGCCAACGCCGTCAGTGTCTGCGAGTCGAGCAGCTCCAGGAACGTTCCGGCGCCCAGCTGGTAGCGCTCGGTAGACAGTCGCAGCTCCTCGCGGGCCCGCTCCCGGTTCGTCTCCTGGAGCACGACCGCCCGGTAGGCGGTCTCCAGGTTGTGGGCCGCCTCGGTCACGTCGCCCGTGATCTGCAGCTCCAATCCTCGGGTCTGGTAGTCGAGATCGTTCCGCCGCGTGACCGCCTGTTCGACGCTCAGCTGCCGGTCGAACCCGGTGAAGATTGGGATCGAGAAGGAGGCGCTGATCGTCAGCGGACTGTTGCTGAAGGAAAACGGGAACTGATCGTTGGCTCGCCGGATCGTCTGGTCGAGGAGAAGTGCGTCTGCGGGCGTGAAGCCGAAGTCACCCTGACAATTCGAGAACTCAGGCGGTACCGAGCCAGTCGATGCGTCGTACAGCTCGTTGAACGTGTTGCAGAGAGCCACGGTGGTCGCGGAGCTTTCCTCGGCGTTGGAGAGGCTGCGGTCCACCCGGCCGTTAATGTCGGTCTCCTCACGGGTGAAGCCGGCCCAGCCGGCCCGCAGCGACAGCGTCGGCAGGTAAGCCGACTTCGCCACCTTCACCGTCGAGTTCGCCGCGTTCCGGTCGGCGCGGACGGCGATCAGGCTGGGATTCCGGACGAGCGCGTCGTTGACCAGCATCTGTATGTTGAGATCGGGCTCGAAGATCGGAAACTCGCTCACCAGCTCGATGTTCTGCACCTGGTCCGACGGGACCTGAATTCCGAGCGCCTCGATCAGCCGCAGCTTGCCGACCCGCGCCCGGTTGAACGCCACCACCATGTCCACTTCGGCCTGGCCGCGGGCCACATCAGCCTGCATCGTTTCCAACCGCGTGCCGGCGCCGACCTGCTCGCGAGCGTCGGCCAGCCGCAGGTGCTCCTCCGTGCGCCGGAACTCGCGCTCCGACTGCTCGGCCCGGGCTTCCAGCCTCATGACTTCCAGGTAGGCCTGGGTGACGAAGTTCTGCAGCTGGATGTCCGCGTCGTCGATCCGGCGTTCCGTCGCGGTGCGCTGCGCCTTCGCCTGACCCGGCGAGAAGATCGTCGTTCCGTTCAGACTATAGGACAGCCCGAACGAGTAGTTCGAGATCAGCACCGAGGGCTGCGGGAACGTCGCGCCGCCCACCCGGTCGATACCCGCGTCCTGCCAGCTGGCGTTGAAGCTGATACCGGCGTCGGGCAGGAACAGGTTGGCATTGGCCGCCCGAACTCCCCACCTGGCCGGCCCCATGTCGTTCAGTGCCGCAAGGAAGCTCGGGTTGTTCTCCCGGGCGATCTCGATCGCCTCATCGAGGCTTAGCTCGACGATCTGCTGGGCGTTCAGGGGGGTGCCGATGAGAAACGCTACGAGCGTGAGGTGAACCGCTCTCCACTTCATGTCCCAACTCCAAGCTTGGGGTTCGTAGTGACCCGTTTTTTTTTCGAATGGGCTTCAAGAGCTTCTGTGATACGATAACAGCCGTCCGCACTGGATCGATGAGCCCGGCAACCCACCCCCGGGCCGGTTTCGACCTCGACCACCGCCCGCGCGCTGGCCCCGACGAACTCCCCGGGGGCGCGCTTTCTTCCGCTCACTTAGGTGGATGCGGCGCTTTTGCTTAGCCGTACGAGCGGCCCAAGTCAAGAGTTTCGGTGGGATTCGGGATTCTGGGAACTCGGACTTCCAGGAACCACAAGCCGGACCCGTGGGGAGTTGGAGAACTCGATTCGGGGACACGAGGATTGAGGGAGAAACGAGCTAGGGAGGTGAGTTGCACTCCCAAACTCCCTACCGCCCTCAATCCCCGAATCCCCGAATCGACTTCGACAATCCCTATTCCGGGAATCCCAAAATCACGATTCCCACCACCAACACCTTTCCTCTACGCGAAGGCGTTCGCGATGACCGCGGAGCCGATCGCCATCATGAAATAGAGCACCAGCACCGTCGTGATGCCCTTGCCTACTGAGATCTTTCCGCCTGACAGGCCAGATTCGATGGTGCCCAGTACCGCAGATGCCCACAACCCGAACAGCCCGATGCTGTTCATGAAATGGGTCGGGATCGACGACGGCTCGTCCGCCAACAGCAGCCCCAGGCTCAGCCTCACGTTCATGTCCCCCTTCGAGATCCACAGCGGCAGCACGATGAGGAACGCCAGCAGGTTGATCCAGTACATGTGCGAGACCGCGCTCAGATGTTGCTTGTAGGTCGAGTCGCCGCCCAGCATCACGTTGAAGGTGAGGTACACCACGCCGGCTATGGCAAAGGCGAAGACGAACGTCATCAGTAGCGCACCGACCGTCGTGGAGACCCTGCCCATCAGTAGCATGGTGTCGGGGTCCATCTCTTGTCCCTCGGAACGACCCTGTGCCCCGCGTTCCATCGCGGACTGGATGAGCTCCGCCGGCATGACCAGGAACAGGACCGCGCTGACGATGGCGACGATGGCGAGCGTCCAGAACCACGGCTGCCGGGACCGCACGTATTCGCCCAGCTTCGACGGCGCCGTAAACGTCAACATGACGCGCTGGAACAGGTTGAGTTCAGGTGTGTCCACGGCGGCTCCCTCTACTGGCTGGCCTTCCATATTCAT
>JBDHHX010000058.1:0-19669 GCA_039589155.1 Gemmatimonadota bacterium
ACTGGAGGCGGAATCTGGGCCCAAGAGGACCGGAGGCGACTTGTCGTTTCGGGCGCCGCGGGGCATTTTCAGATCGTTGAACCGATGGGGCGACGTACCAGAGCGCCCCGGGCTCACTCGTTGCGGGCAGGATCCACCAGCATGATCGAGATCCGGACACTGGGGCGGACGTCGATCTCCGTCGATGGCGAGCTGCTGAGCGGCGAGGCGGCGTGGCCGAAGTCGCTGGCGCTGATCGTCTACATGGCCAGGGAGCCGGGACCGGACCGGCGCGAGGAGATCCTTGGTGTCCTCTGGCCCGACCGCGACGAGAAGCGTGCCCGCCGGGCGCTGAACCAACTTCTCTACACCCTTCGCAAAGCCAGCCCTCAACTCGATCTGGAGAGCGTGGAAGACGCCGTCGATTTCGGCAGCGACGTGTGGCTCGACGTGGAGGAATTCGAGAAAAGGGTTCAGGATGGCGACCTGAAGGGCGCGGTGGAAATGTACCATGGTCCGTTCCTGGCGGACCTGGCGTTCGGCGAACCGGAGTTCGATCACTGGGCGGACCGACAGCGGGCGGGTCTACGGCGGAAATTCCGCAAGGCGGCTCTTCAGCTGGCCATGGATGGCAAAGCGGCGGGTGAGCACGAAGATGCGGTGGGCTATTGCCGGCGACTGATCGAGGTGGACCCGCTGGACGACGAGGCCCAACACCTGCTGATCGAGTGCCTGTACCTGCGCGGCGACCGGCTGGCGGCGCTGCGGCAGTACGACAAGTACCGTGCGCTGCTCGAGAGCGAGCTCGAGGTCGAGCCGCTGGAGCACACGCGGGAGCTTGTGGCTCGGATCCGGGCCGAACCGGTCCCGGGCGTCCCGGTGAGCGAGCCGGAGCTGACAGCGGACGAGGAGGAAGTCGATGCTCCGGCGGCGGCCGATGCGCCGGAGCCTGCCGCTGCGAAAGACGAGGACCGTTCCGTTGCCTCGCGAGACCGACGCTGGTGGGTCGTCGGCGTCGCGGCGACTGCTATCGCGACCGTGCTGGTGATCGCGGGATGGCCGCGCAGTGAGCCAGCGGCCGGTGCCGGTGCGCCGGCAGACGCTGTGGCTGCGGCGTCCGGTCTGCGGGTCGCCGTTCTGCCGTTTCAACTCCACGGCAGCGCGGTGGATTCGGAGGGGCTGTCGGACGGAGTGGCACAGCTACTGTCGGTGGATCTCGACGGCCACGTCTCGATCACGACGGTCAGCCATCGGCAAACGCTCCTGGCCTTGGAGAGCGGCAACCCGGGCTCGACGACTCAGGACGCGGGCTCGCTGCGTGAGCTGGCGGGCGACCTGGGGGCAAGCGCCTTCGTCTTCGGAGACGTGCACGTGAGCGGCGACGAGATCCGGGTGGTGGCCGAGCTCATCGACGCGCAGTCGGGCGCAGCCCTGGCGCGGGCCGACGCCCGTGGCCCGCGCGACGGTCTCTTCGACCTCATCGACCAGCTGATCAGCGGCCTGGTGCAGGAGCTGACCGGCAGCGAAGAGCTGCCGGCCCAGCAATAGCCTGCCGTAAGGAGCCTTTCCCTACCTCTTCTTCCAGGGCGGCGGCGGCGGCGGTCCGGGATCGTCCGCCTGCAGAGTCGTGGGTATGTTGTCGTAGATCTCGACGAACTTGGCCGCGTACTCCGCGCTGCTGAGGCCCGGGTTAGCCACCATGAAATCGCGCTGCTCCTCGAGAGCTACGATGTCGCGCCGGACGCGGATGCCCCACTGTTCCAGCTCCTTGGCCCAGTCGTACATGTCATCGGCCATCTTCTTCCAGGCGCCGGCTCCCCACACGGCGCTGGGCCGCTCGCGAGGTTTCCAATTGCTGTTGAACATCGGGCGACTCCTTTTTCTACCGTTACCCCTACTTCCAGGGCGGCGGCGGCGGCGGACCCGGATCCCCCGTATCCAGCTCGGGGTGCTGGGCCTCGAGCCGCAGGATGTCCTGGCGCACCTGCTCGCCCCATTCCTGGAGGTCCTCCATCCATTCGATCAACCGGCCTAGCATCTCACGGGACGGGGTGTCGACGTCGCGCCTGAAGGGCGGCCGGTCCTTGGCCGGCTGCGTCTTGTACTCGGATGCGTTCTTCTTACCCATTTGACTCCTCCTGTGCTCGGGTAACACGTGTCTATTGACCCAGCTCTCTCAGCAGGTCGGTTCGGCCGAGGCGCGCCAGTCGCTCCCGGCAGACTCGCTCCCCTTGCTCGTCACCCAGCTCCCGGGCCGCGCGGGCTCGGATGACCAAACTGGTCGGCAAGTAGGGGAGGTCCGCCGCCGGTCGGGCGGGCGCGTCGAGTGTGCTGGCGACGCGACGCGCCTCGGCGTAATCGCCGCGGGCAAGCAGCAATTCGGCGAGCAGTATCTTCTCCGCAGCGAGGGTTTTCCACGGGTACCAGTAACCGGCCGGGGTCTCCGTGGGCGCAAGGGTCCTTAGTTTGTCTATGGCGTCGGCAGAATCGCCGGCGACGAGGATCGCGCGCGCCTCCAGGGCCTCGGCAAGCATTCGGTCTTCCGGAACCTGGCTGAGCGCGGCTGTGGCGGCCAGCGCATCCGCCATCGCTCTAATCGCGCCGGCATCGCCATGCTCGAATTCCCAGACGCCCAGCATCCAAAGCTCGCGCGCTTCTATGACGTTCGCCTCGAAAGTCTGCCTTAGACTGTCAGCGTAGGTCTGCGCTTGTTCTGTCACCGGGGCGCCGGCGTTGGCGTTTAGCAGATAGAAGTCACCTGCAAACTCGGCGTAGAACTCGTTCTCGGCCCAGAGCTGATCGACATCGTCGTAACGGCCTTCGGCCACCAGCAGACTCTGCAGTGCCATCACCGATGCGAACCGGTAAGCCTCTCCCGCGCCGCCGGTAGCGTAGGCGATTAAGCTGCTCCAGGCGGCGCGGGCGCAACCCGTGTGAGCGCCCGCCTTGGCCAAGGACTGGCCCGCATAGTAGACGGTTACCGGGTCGTTTAGCACGGCTTCGCGCCAATCGATCACGTGCGCGGATTGTTCGACGCAGGCGAACTTGAGCTCGTTCTCGGCAAGAATGCCGGGATCGGCTCGGGTCTGCTCGAGTTCGCGCAAGAAGGCCCGCGCGCTGTCGATCTCCCCCCTGCGGACGGCGATCTCCATCAGGTGGTGGAGGACGGGTCGGAACTCGGGCTGGCGGCGGCGCGCCTCGAGGAATGCGCTCTCGGCCAGGGAGTCAATGGGGGCCTGGTTGGGCAACAGGTGCTGGTACGTCTCGCCAAGCCGGGCCCAGGCCTCGACGTAGTCCAGGTCGGCGGTGACGGCTGAGCGCAGGTGCATCACAGCATCGTCGGCGTTGCCGACCACGAAGTCAGCGAGTCCGTGGACCAGCTGGGCGCGGCTGGGCTCGAGGACGGCAGCATGCCGGGCCGCCAGAGAGATCAGGCTCTGCGCCGTCCCGTAGTCGTGGCGCCAACCGGCCGCCATGCTTCCCTTCAGGGCGGCGAGTGCGAAACCGGAGTCGAGCTCGACGGCCGTCTGGTAGTGCGTCAGCGCCTCGGCGAATCGTGCATTGCGGTAGTCGGACTCGCCATCGAGGAACTCCAACACCGCTTGCGACGTGTCGCTGGCCGCGGCCAACTCGATCGGCAGTTCTTCCGGCAACAGGACGGCCAGAAACCCGCGGCCGATGTTCTCGCTGGCCCGTGGTACCCAGGTCGCGTCCATCGTGCCGACGTAGTTCATTCGCTCGACGATCTCACCGCTGCGCACGTCGTGCAGTTCGGCCCGGATGCGTACGGAATCATCATCCAGCATCACGCGGCCGCTGACGTAGTAGGCGGCCCTCAGCTCGCGTGCGGTGGTACTGGCGCTGCGTGGGGTCAGGTCTTCGACGCCGGCGCGCTGGAGATTCTCCAGCTCCCACCATCCCTCGATCCACTTGAATCGTCCCGAAGACTCCAGCGTGTAGCCGATCCAGGCCGCCATGTTGGCGGCGTCCTCCTCGAAGCCATCGGGAGTCGTGGCCAGCGGGAAGACGACGACGCGGCCCTCGTCGAGCCCGGAGATGGCAGGCACCCAGCTCCGCAGCACTGCGAGCCCGGCCACCAGAACCAACACCAGTACGGCCAGGAAGCTGAGCACGGGTCCGGCGCGCAAGCGCTCGGCCCAGGCCGGCAGGTACCAGCGGTGTGTCATCGTCGGCTCACCGGGCATCGCTGGCGCGGCTTCCAACACCCAGGCGAGTGAGAGGGCGATGGGAAGCCCGGCGGCCAAAACGACCAGGATCACCGGGAACATCTGGTCGGCGAGCACTCCGCGGTCGGCCAGGGTGCCGGCGAATTGAAAAGCCAGCCAGGCGACGGCCAGGTAGGCGGCGCCGACGTGGAATACGTGGCGCTCGCGGAGCTTCTCCGTGAACGAGCGCTCCGGCAGCACCGGCGCCGGGCCAACCGAAGCCGCGGCGTAGGCCGGGTCTGGCTCTGCTACCTTGGGCGCGGGCCGCGGCGCGGCGCCGAGCGTCTTGTAGTCGACGACGTCGCCCGCCTTGATCCGCTCGACAAGCGCGACGGTCTCTTCGAGCGGCTCGACTTCGAGTTCCCGCACGAGCCTGTCGCGATAAGCCTCGAACTGCTCCAACGCTCCGCTACGGTCGCCCGATTGGTTGAGCATCTGGATGAGCGCATGCTGGGCTTCGTCTTCCAGGGGCTCGAGGGTGGCCCAATGCCATGCCGTGGCCAGGGCACCCGACGCATCGCCGCGGCCGGAGAGAGCGTCGATCACATGTGGGAACGCTCGACGCGCTAGCCGGGCCAGCCGCGTTCGCGTCGCCGACTGCCACTTCTCGAATTCAGGCGCACCAGCGAGCGAGAACTGATCGAGGAATGGGCCGCCGTAAAGCTCGACTACGGTCTCCCAGTCCTCGCTCTCCGCTGCGCGCTCCAGCTCGCGCGCATCGACCGTGCACACATCGCTCGCCGTCGAGAGCTCGTCGCCCTCGACGCGTACGCAGTCTTCCCCCAGCTCGCGCTTGATCTCGTACAGCGCCTGCGACAGCGAGTGCCGCGCTCGCTCCTCCTCGCGCTCCGGCCAGAAGATCGCCAGCAGTCGCTCGCGGCTCGCTCGCTCCTCCACGGCCAGGTAGGTCAGCAGCGCGAACTTCTGCTTGTGCCGGCCGATGCCCTCCGGCTCCGCACCGCCGCGGCGGATGGCTCCACGCCCGAGCGTCTTGAGCTCGATCATCGTGCCGTTTGGTCCTTGGACGTACGGGGACCCTGGGAGTGGTGAGTCGAAGGGGCCGGGCGACTCATATCTGCGCTCCGCAAGAACGTTTTTGAAGACGATCCGGCCAGCCGGGGCTTAGCCCTGGCTGGCGGCGAAACTTGACCCTTGAAGGCAAGGGAGAAAGTGGGGCCGAATCGTAACGGCCGCAAGATTTTGTGGTCTGGCGTTCAGAAGCCGGGGCGCCGGCCAATAGTCGCCCGACATGGCCGGCGCGGCCTGGTTTCAATCCTAGCCTGCCCGTTCGCGCCCGGGCGCCCCGGTTTGCGGCCGAAGGCCGGCGGAAATCCGGTCTTACAAGCTCTTACATAACAATGTGTTACGGCGCCGGCCGATTCCAGATGAGATCCGGATGATGGATGAGACGCTCGTCTGATGCGTGGCTGAGAATCGACTGAGGCCACCCGGTTATGGTCACGGGTGAAGGCCGCGAGGCCCTCGTGCAAAATGGGTGAAAACGGAGGGATAGATGGAATCCGCGAAGATCGAAGGAGAGTGGGAAAGATGGCACTGGGCGGTACTCGGGCTGATGGCCGTGTCGATCGTCGTGGCAGCGGCGCCGTCACTGGGCGGCGTCGGCGGGTGGATCCAGAAGTGGGCTGTTTACCTGGCTGGCGCAGATTTCTTCTGCGTGGCCGCTCAGTTAGGAGAACGTGATGGAGATGAGGCATAAGGTGGAAAGGCTGAGGGTGGGCGACGTCGCGAAGATCGTGGCGGCGGTGTTGGTCTATGCCGTGTTGGCCGCCTTCTTTGCCCACTCGTTGATGGGCTTGATCAGATAGCATGGGCCCCCCTGGCGGGCACCGAGGGGGCTCAGCTGAGGGATCCCACCGGCGCGGTGGGTGACGTGGATCGCCGCGCCAAAACCCCACCATGACATCTGCACTCCGCAGCGGGGGGGCGTCCGGCACGGTTCGGGCGCTTCCCCGACCCTTCTGTCGGTAAAAGGTGACGCGCTGTAGTCTGAATGTATTCTGGAGACGATTACGATCACGATTACGACGACGATCACGATCACGAGCGCGAGCAGGATTCCACCGAACTCATGCTCGCGCTCGTAATCGTGATCGTAATCGTGATCGTAGTCGGTCTCAAAAAGGAGGGACTATGAAAGCGTTCCTGCTGGCCCTCATAGCGCTGATCATCGGACTCGTGATCGGCTACTGTTATCCTCACCCGTCGGTAACGACGACGCGCCAGATGACGGTGGGCGTGACGGGCGGCGTGGCGACGGCGATCACGGTGATCCCGGAAGCACCCGACCGCCGACTCGTTCTTCATCGACCTGGAGGATCCGGTTCGCGGAAGCCCGGCCGTGGACAACGTGCTGCGGGGCGATGCGGGGACGCCTGCGACCACGACAATTCGGGCCGACGCCGATACGGGGAGCTACAAGTACGGAATTACGGTGTGGGTCGGCGCCGTGGCGGACACGCTCGATCCCCGTGTGGTGGTGAAGAAGGAAGAGGGCGAGAGCTAGCCGTTGTCGGCGACCAGGGCTTGGAAGCGCGAGTCGTCGTAGAGCCGTTCAAACCACCAATCACTGGCCAGGAATTGGCGGTACTCGGGTTCGGCTGCGAGGAAGCGCTCGAGCAGTCGTAGCGCTTCGTCGGCTTCTCCCAGGATCAGGCGGGCGTTGGCTTCCTGGTAGTCCGATTCCGAATCGTCGCGGCGACCGGCGGCGCGGGCCTGGGCGATGACGGCGCGAGCGCTATCGGCGCGGCCGGCGCGCGCCAGTACAGCCGCCAGCTGCATCAGCAGGCCGGGGCGATACCCGTCCCGGTCTTGCGGCGGGCTGAGCGCCAGGGTCCGATCGACCAACGCCCAGGCGAGCTCGACGTCGGGCTCGGGCCCCACGGGACCCGCCAGGGCCGTCAGTTCGGCGGCGGCGAAGTACTCGTCATCCTCGAAGCGCTTCCGCCCGAGTTCGCACCAGCGGGTGACTTCATCCCAATCCTGCAGCTGGATAGACATCTCGCAAAGTCGAGCGAGCACGAGATCGGCGTCGCGCAGAAAGGCGTCCGCCTCGTAGGCGCGCTGAGCAGCGAGCTTGGCCTCCAACAACTGACCGCGGTCGGCAAGGATGCGGCTGAGCCGGCTCCAGGCGCGGGCGCGCGCCTCATCAAGCTCGGTGGCCTGCCGCAGGTCGGCTTCGGCCCGACGCAGCAGGTGCCCGGCTTCGTCTGCGTCGTCGGTCTCGCCGGCCAGCCGCGCGACGAGGATACCGCGTAGCTCGTAGGCGCCGGAGCTCTCGGGGTCGAGCGCCAGCGCGCGCGCGGCGTGAGCGATACCGACCTCGAGGCCCGGCGGGTCATGATCACGGCCTTGACCCGCGACCAGCATGGCGCGGTTCGCTGCGATCCACCCGCGCTGGATGATCGGCTCCACCCACCGGGGGTCCGCCGCCTCGGCCCGGGCCAGCAGCGTGTCAGCCAGATCGAGGCTACGGGCCGCCGCGGCCTCATCGCCCGACATGACGAGGGCCTCATAGTCGTTCAGAACGCTGTTCGCCCGCTTCACGCGCTCCCATGCCGCCGTGCTCCTCGTTCCCGCTCGCCATTCGCGAATCTGGATCTCCATCCCCAGCTCGCGACGCAGGAGGCCCGCGATCCGTTCCCCCACATCATCGAGCAGCTCGAACGGATCCTCGGCGGCGCCGACCACGATGGCGCTGGTCAGGTGGCTCATGCTGCGGGCATCGATGAGCTGAACGCTGATGCGGATACTGTCCTCGAAGCCCAGCACGCTCCCCTCGACCAGTGTGCCGGCGCCGAGCACGGCTGCGATGCTGTCCGACGGAATACCAGCCTCACGGTACGGCTTCACGGCGTTGCGGGGCGCCACGTCGAGTGCGGAGATCTGGGCTAGCTCGTGGGTCAGGTGTTCGGTGAGCGCGTCGGCCAGGTAGCCCAGCTCGCCGTCGGCGCTGTGGTCGTCGAAATAGAGCACGGCGATGCGGGTCGCTGGGAACGAGGCGCGATCGCGCGGCTCACCGAAGCGCCCGAGTAACGGGATGAGAAACAGGCTGAGCAACGCCACCGCGGCCACGGCGTAGCCGATCTGGCGTCTCCCTTTCGCCGGCTCGGTCTCGAGTCGACGCTCCTGCGCCCAGGCGATGATCAGCGCCGCGGGAAAGCCGACGGCCACGATGTAAAGCACGATGGGGAAGGCCGCATCCGGGAGAATCTCGCGGTCCACCAGGATGTCGGTGAGCTGGACCGCCAGCCACGAAGCGCCCAGGTAGACGAGGACCGTCCTGAAGAACAACCGGGACTGCAACCCCTCGAGCAGCCTGTTCCAGCCTCCGGAGCTCGATCCCTTCCTCGTCTTGGCCCCAGCCTGCAGGCGTTCGCTTGCCAGTCGCGCATCGGATGCAAGGCGCGCCCGGTTGCTGGACCGCCAGGCATCGAATGCTGGGGCGCCGGGCAGCGATAGACCCTCGAGGAACGGACCGCCGTACAGCTCGATGACGGCGCTCCAATCCTGGCGACGTACCGCGTCCCTGAGCTCGTTGGCGTCGAGCTTGAACGCCCCGTCGGGAACCGAGACGCTGTCGGCTTCGATCTTCAGGAAGCCTTCGCCCAGTTCTTGACGAAGGGCATAGATCGCCTGCGACAGCGAGTGGCGAGCCTTCTCCTCGTCGCGTTCCGGCCAAAAGACGGAAGTCAGCCGTGTCCGCGAGACCGGGCCCTCCATCGCCAGGTAAACGAACAGTGCGTACAGCTGCCTGTGAGAGCCCAGTTTCTGCAGCTCCTGACCATCGCGGCGAGCTGTGGCGCCTCCCAGCGTGACGATCTCGATCATTTAGGATATGAAGTTGAAGCGCCGCAGGCGGCAGGGCAAGCAATCACGCTCGCGTCGTTGGAACGCGCCGTTTCGTTGGGGGATGTGATTGAGAACTACTGTGCGGATAGGAAGAGAACTGCAGAGGCTGCTATGCTACCGGACTACATGAAAGACGCAGCCTCTGCCAGCTCCTTCCAGCGGGCCCAGCCCGCCATGAACCAATCGCGCAACCGGTCGGCCAGCGGATCCTGACGGCGCCCACGCCCCGGCTTCGCTGGAGGCGCGAACAGATGACGCTCGAGGTCCGTCTGGTACATCTGAGCCACGCTCGCCCTCGGCTCGTAGTTCATCAGGGTTCCTCCCGATTTCTACCGGTGTCTACATCGACAACGCATTGAGCGCTGCCTGAGATCCCGTCCCGAACGCTATGATGGTTGGTCTACGTTTCCCGATTGAACCCGCAACGTGAAGTTAGGAAACGCGGGTCATGTGAGGATCAAGTAGCGGATCAGTATCACACCGGGTTGATCATCCTGGCGGTCATGTTGTTGTATTACTTGGCCTCCTTGCGGTCTGGGGGCGCCACGTCTACAGTCAGCCGTCAATCCCGATCGGCGGGCCCCACGAACCCGAGGTCATCGCATGAAGGTATTCACGGTTTGTCACATCCTGGCGACGATCGCGTTGGCGCCGACGCTTGCCTCGGCCCAGACGCCGGAACCGGACGCCGTTCCCAGCCCGGCTTCGTATCTCGGATACGAGGTGGGCTCGGACCGTAGGCTGGCCGATTGGAGCGAGATCACGAGTTACCTGAGCGTGCTGGCAAACGCCAGCGATCGGGTGAAGCTGGACACGTTGGGCGAAACGACGCTGGGCCGGCCGTTCATCGCGCTGACGATCTCGAGTGCGGCAAACCTGCGACGTCTCGATCACTACCTGGAGGTCCAGCGCAAGCTGGCGGACCCAAGGCGCGTGGAAACCGAGATCGAGGCGGCAGAACTGATCCGTGAGGGGCGGACCGTTGTGCTGATCACCTGCGGCATCCACTCGACGGAGGTCGGCGGTTACCAGATGTCGATGCGATTGGCGCACAAACTGGCTGTCGGCGTCGACGAGACGACGGAAAAGATCCTGGACGAGGTCATCCTGTTGCTGGTTCCATCGCTGAACCCGGATGGCAGCCAGCTGGTGGTGGATTGGTACGAGAGCACATTGGGCGAGGCGTGGGAGGGCTCGGGGCCGCCGTTCCTCTATCATCACTATGTCGGTCACGACAACAACCGCGACTGGTACGCGTTCACGCAGGTCGAGACACAGCACACGGTGGGCAAGCTGCACAACGTCTGGCATCCGCAGATCGTTCACGACGTCCACCAGATGGGCTCACGCGGCGCGCGCTTCTTCATACCGCCGTGGACGGACCCCGTCGAACCGAACGTCGACCCGCTGCTGGTGGCAGGGATCAACGCGCTGGGCACGGCGATGGCGTGGGAGATGTACGGGCAGGGGAAAACGGGAATCGTGGTGAACGCGATCTTCGATGCCTGGACGCCGGCACGAGCGTACCAGCACTACCACGGCGGCGTGCGGATCCTGACCGAGACAGCGAGTGCGAGGATCGCTACACCCATCGAAGTGCCGTTCGATTCGTTGGAGGGAGGTGGCGGGCTGGATCCGAAGGAGTCGTCGTGGCGTTTCCCGGAGCCGTGGGCGGGCGGCGCCTGGCACCTGGCAGACATCGTCGATTACATGGAGGCGGGCGCGTTGGCTTTGCTGAAGCAGGCAGCGATGTACCGCGAGCGCTGGCTATCGAACTACTACCGGATCGGCCTGCGCGGAATCGGCGGCCGCGAAGGTTGGCCGCGCGCTTTCGCCATCCCGGCGAACACGGGTAACGCCGACGGACTCGCCGACATGCTGCGGATTCTGGTGACGGGTGACGTGGAAGTCCAGCGTGCCAACGAGGCGTTCGTCATCGACGGACGACGCTATGCCGCCGGTACCTACGTGGTCTCGATGGCACAGCCCTACTCCGCTTTCGCCAAGACGTTGCTGGAGGCTCAGCAGTACCCGGCGCTGGAAGAGTACCCGGGCGGCCCGTTGCGCGCGCCGTACGATGTGACGGCTCACACGTTGCCGCTGATGATGGGTGTAGAGGCGGTGCCGCTGGATGAGTTGCCCGAGGTTGTGCTGTCGGAGCCGATCGAGGCGCCGGCCCACGACAAGGAAGCGCCGGGTCTGACCGGCGCGGCGCGCCCCCGTGTCGCGGTGTACGAACCGTGGACATCCTCGATGGATGCGGGTTGGACGCGCTGGCTGCTGGACGAGTACGGGATTCCGTTCGAGCAGCTGCGCGATGCCGATGCCCGGGCCGGAAATCTGACGAGCCGCTTCGACGCGATCATTCTGCCCGACTTCTCGTCCGAGCGGATGATCGAGGGCAACGAAGAGGGCACGATGCCGCCGGAGTACGTGGGCGGCCTGGGCGAAGCGGGCGTCCGCGGTCTCGAGGATTTTGTCAGGGACGGCGGAACGCTGGTCACGTTCAATCGTGCTTCGGCGTTCCCCCTGGAGCAGTTCGATCTGCCGGTGGTGGACGTACTGGCCGAGTTGAGTCGTGGCGACTTCTATATCCCCGGATCGATTCTGCGTCTGGAGCTGGAGCCCGGACACGCGATGGCGGTGGGTAGCCCGGTGCGCACCGTCGCATGGTTTCAACGGGGACTGGCGTTTGAGCCGACGGGCGATGCGGGCGACAGAGTGGAGATCGTGGGCCGCTACGGCGACGATGAGCTGTTACTGAGCGGCTGGATCAACGGCGAAGAGCACATCGCCGGCCGCGGCGCGATCGCCGTGGTGGAATTGGGGCGCGGCAAGGTGGTAATGTTCGGATTCCGGCCCCAATATCGTGGCCAGACGATCGCGACCTACCCGCTCATCTTCAACGCACTTAGGAGCTCGACGCCGTCGGGTTCGACGGACTGAGGGGCCGTACTTGGATCAATCGAACGTCGTTCCGTTTCGGGCACTGCGCTATTCGACCGACGCCGTCGGCGACCCCGGCGCCGTTTGGGCGCCGCCGTACGATGTCATCGGCGCAGCCGACGCCGCGGCGCTGAGAGGTCGGAGTCCCTATAACATAGTGCACGTCACTAACCCGGAGGGCGAAGCGCCGGAGCGCTACGTCACGGCGGCGCGCACGCTCGAATCATGGATGGCGCAGGGCGTCATGGCCCGTGACGACACGCCGGCCTTCTTTGTTCATCAGCACGAGTTCGATTACGCCGGCGGCCGCCTGGTGCGCACCGGCGTCTGGGCGCTGCTCAGACTGCAGCCGTTCGATGCCGGCGTGGTGATGCCCCACGAACGGACGATGAAAGGGCCGAAGAAAGACCGCCTGTCGCTGATGCGCGCTTGCAGTGCTCAGCTCTCGCCGATCTTCTTTATCTGCTCTGACGGTGACGGTCGCGTTAGCAACGTCATCAAGGACGTGGTGGGTACGGCGCCGTTGGAGAGTACCGAATTCCCGGCGACCCAGCACCACAAGGTCTGGCGAACGGAGTATACCGGCGCGGCCGTCAAGCTTGCCGCGATGCTGAACGGACAGAACTTCCTGATTGCCGACGGTCACCACCGTTACGAGACGGCGCAGACCTATCGAGATGCACTGATCGGCGAAGGCGCTCCACAGACCGGCGGGCACGCGCACGAATACGTGCTGGCGTACATCGTGCCGGATAGCGATCCCGGTTTGCTGCTGCTTCCGGCCCATCGGGCGGTGGGCGGTGAGCCGTTGGACTGGGAGTCCGCCGTGCAAAGCGTCAGTGGTCGGTTCGACGTCGTCGAAGTCGGCGCGGCGGACCTGGGCCAGGCGGCCGGGTGGCTGGACGAGGCCGCAGGTCAGCCGGCCTTCGTTCTCGTTGCCCGGGACCGGCCGGGCGGTTGGCTACTGAAGCTCAAGAACCCGGATGTCTACACCGGGATCGCTTCGGTTGCGTTCCACGAAGTCTTCCTTTCAGAGGGCCTGGGACTGACGGCGGAGCAGCAGGTCGAGCGGATGAGCTACCTGAAAGACTCGGCCGAGACGCTCGAGACGGTTCAATCGGGTGGCGCACAGGCGGCGGTCCTGCTGGCGGCGCCCCGGGTGACGCAGGTGCGAGAGGCGGCGGCACTGGGTCACCGTACGCCGCCGAAGACGACGTTCTTCTGGCCCAAGGTGCCGACGGGGGTCGCGGTGCACCTGGTGCGGTCGGCAGAGGTGGTGTAGTGGTAGGTGGTGCGGTGGTAGGTGGTGCGGTGGTAGGTGGTGGCGAGTTCGTGAGGGAGAGTTGATGACACTGAAGAAGTTGACGCTTGCGCACAGTCCCGATGCTGACGACGCCTTCATGTTCTACGCGATGGCGAAGGGTATCGTCGACACGGGCGACATCGAGTTCGAGCATCGCTTAGAGGACATCGAGACGCTGAACATGTGGGTGATGAATGAGACCGTCGATGTGTCGGCGATCTCGATTCACGCGTACGCGAAGGTGTCGAACAAGTACGTGATGCTGCCTCACGGGTTTGCGATGGGCGACGGTTATGGGCCGCGCATCGTGGCCCGCGAATCGATGGACCCGCGCGACATCAAGGGTCGGGTGATCGCAGTTCCGGGTCAGCTGACCTCGGCACACCTGGCGCTGAGACTGTTCGAGCCCGACATCGATGTGCGCTTCGTCCGATTCGACGAGGTGATGGGGTACGTGAAGGACGGATTCGCCGACGCGGGTGTCATCATCCATGAGGGTCAGCTCACCTATCCCGATTTTGGCCTCGAGCTACTGCTCGATCTTGGCCAATGGTGGCACGGCGAGACGGGCTTGCCGTTGCCTCTGGGTGGAAACGTTGCACGTCGCGCGCTCGGCGAGGAGACGATCGGCCGGGTTTGCCGTTACATGCGGGATAGCATCCGGTACGCTCTGGACCACCGGCGCGAGGCGCTGGAATATGCTGCGGATTTTGCCGGCGCGATGGACGGCGAACTGGTCGACGAGTTCGTCGGCATGTACGTGAACCGGCGGACTCTGGATGTGGGTGAAGATGGGCGTGAGTCGGTGAGAGAGTTCCTGGAACGCGGTTACCGGGCGCGACTCATCGACGAGAGACCGAACGTAGAATTCTTCGACTACTGATATCGGCCTCGCCCTGCATGGCGAGCCCGATTTCCGTCTTGACCCAACCGTCGTCCTCTTTCGCCAGCCGCACCTCGAGCGCGTTGGCCGCCGCGAACCCGCCGATTCGGCCAAGCGCCCAGGCGACGTGGCCGCGAACCAGCGGATCCTCATCGTTCAGGGCCTCGACCAGCGCCGGTACTGCGGCTCGGTCGCCCCAATTGCCCAGCGCCACGGCGACGTTGCGCAGAAAACCGCGGCGCTTCGGCCGCTCGATCGGCGTGCCGGTGTAACGCTCGGCAAACTCCTCTTCGCTCAGGCCCAGCAACTCGATGAGCTCGGGGCCCGTCACGTCGTCACGGGGCCGCAAGCGCGGCTCGGCCGACTCTGGAACGTCCTTGTTCCACGGGCAGACTTCCTGGCAAATGTCGCAGCCGAAGACGCGGTTGCCGATCAACGGTCTGAGCTCGGGCGGTATGGGCCCGCGGAGCTCGATCGTCAGGTAAGAGATACATAGCCGGGCGTCGACATCGCGCGGACCGGCGATGGCGCCGGTAGGGCAGGCCCAGATACAACGCTCGCAGGTCCCGCAGTGATCGGGCAGGAAAGCGTCGTTGGGTTGCAACTCAGCGTCGGTGAGGATCTCACCGAGGAACAGGTATGAGCCGAGCGCTTGATTAATGAGCAGCGTGTTCTTGCCGATCCAGCCGAGTCCGGCCCGCTGTGCGTGGTCGCGTTCGAGGACCGGTCCGTAGTCGACGTAGCACTTCGTGGAGGTGCCGTCGCCGACGGCGGCGCGAATCGACTCCGCCAGGGCTTCGAGTTTCTCCTCGAAGATGAGGTGGTAGTCCGTCGCACGAGCGTAGCGCGAGATGACCGGGCGTGACGGATCGTTGATGGGCCCGGGATCGTTGCTGGCGTAGTTGATGGCAACGACGACGATGGAGCGAGCGCCGGGCAACGCTTCGTTTGGTCGCAGGCGTCGCTCAACGGCATCGGGTCGCGCCAGGTACGCCATCTCGCCGTGGTACTCGCGTTTCAGCCAATCGCGGTAGAAGTCGGCGTGGGCCGGCCGCTCCGCCGGCGCGATGCCCACGAGGTCGAAGCCGAGCTCGCTGGCTGCGCTCTTGATAACGGCGGACCGTTCCGCGGCCGTGCTTGTCATTTCATTCACGGACCGTGAACACGATCTTGCCGAAACTCTGACCGGCCTCGAGGCGCTCGTGGCCGGCGCGCGCGTCGTCGAGTGGCAGGACGACATCGATGACCGGCTCGAGCACTTTCTCGAATACGAGCGACATGACTTCGTTGAACTCGGCGCGACTGGACATGGTGGTGCCGATGACCTGGAGCTGTTTCCAAAATGTCAGGCGGACGTCGATCTGACCTCGCGGGCCGGTTGTGGCGCCGTAGACGACGAGCCGGCCTTTGCGGGCCAGGGCCCGGACCGCGTCGGGCCAAACGGCTTCACCGACGCTATCGAAGACAAGGTCGACGCCTCTCTTGCTAGTGGCGTTCCACACTTCCTTTGAGAAACTCGAGGTCAGCCGGTCGATGACGAGATCGGCGCCCAGTGCTTCGGCGCGGCGGACGTTTTCCGCACCGCTTGTTACGGCGAGGACCCGGGCTCCCAGATGTTTGGCGATCTTGATCGCCGCCGTGGAGACGCCGCCCGACGCGCCGGTGATGAGCGCGGTCTCGCCGGCTTGCAGCACACCGCGAGTCACGAGGCCGCGCCACGCCGTCTGATAGACCAGCGGGACGGCGGCGGCTTCCTGGAACGATAGCTCGTCGGGTATCGGCAGCACGTTCACCGCCGGTACCGAAACGTACTCGGCGAAGCCGCCGTTCAGATGCTCGCCGATTATGCTGTACGACTCGCAGAGACTCTCTTCGCCCTTTTTGCACCACTCGCAGTCGCCGCACCAGAGACTCGGGTTGACGAGTACGCGGGCGCCAGGCTGCAGGCCGTCGACGCCGTCGCCGAGGCTCTCGATGACGCCGGCGATGTCGGAGCCACCGATGTGGGGGAAGTCGAGCTGCAAGCCGGGCAGGCCGCGGCGCGCCCAGAGGTCCAGGTGGTTCATCGCGGCGGCATGGACGGCCACGCGAACGTAGCCGGTGGCTACCTCGGGCGCCGGCACGTCGGCGATCTCGATGACCTCGGGTCCACCGTGTTGTCTGAAGATGGCGGCTTTCATGGGACGGGTAAGTTCGCGTCATACTACCCGGTGAGGCAAGCGGTGGGGGGAATCGACAGCGGACCGTCCGCCGACGGCTCGACGCGAAGCCCGGGACCGCTCGCTCCGGCCTCCCCGGCGCTCTGCTGCGCGGAGCGCCGGGTCGCTAACACCAGCTCCGCTCGGCGGTCCCGGTCCCCGCGTCGAGCTTGCGGCTGGGCCCATTCTGCTGCGATCCTCTTGCGGTATCCGGTGTAGTAGATTCGAATACCCGTCAATGTGTCGGTTGGAGGCCGGCTACAACCCGGTGAAGAGATGAAGAGATTTCTTGTCCTTTTGTTCTTGGCTCCTGTCGCCGCCTGTGACGACGATCCAGCGGCGCCGGGGGGTGCCGGGCGGCCGCCGGTGCCACCGGTGCCGCCCAGCGCCGTGACACTGGACGCCCACCTGTGGACCCTGGCTCATGACAGCATGCAGGGCCGCCGGGCCGGCTCCGAGTACGAGCTCAGGGCCGCGGACTACCTGCGAGACGAGTTCATCGAGTATGGGCTCGACGCCGGGGTACCGGACTACCATCAGGTCTTCACGATCCCGTTCGCCGTGGGCGGCGAGACGGGGCTGCTGTCTCGAAACGTGGTGGCGGTCCTGCCCGGGTCTGGTGACCTGGCGTTGGAATGGGTGGTGGTCGGGGCGCACTTCGACCACCTGGGTCTGAACTCGCAGGACCAGCCGTACAATGGTGCCGATGACAACGCGTCGGGAACGGCGCTGATGCTGGAGCTGGCCCGCTATTTCAGCGAGTACGTGGGAAACGGTATGTCGGGAACGCGCGCGCGGCGTTCGATGATGTTCCACGGGTACGGGTCCGAGGAGATCGGGCTAGTCGGCTCAAACCGCTACTGCAGTCGGCCGACCGTTCCCATGGGCGACATCACGGCGATGATGAACCTCGACATGGTGGGGCGGCTGAGGAACAACACGGTCTACTTGATCGGGACCTCGTCATCGGACGGTTGGCAGCCGGTGATCGACGTGGCAAACATCCAACTGTTCGATTTTATCTACTTTGACGGCGTTCTGAACCGGAGCGACCAGTACTGCTTCTACCAGAACGGCACGCCGATCATATTCCTGCACACCGGTGACCACGGCGAGTACCACACGATCGCGGACGATGTTGGACTGATCGACGAGACGGGCATGGCGCGAATCGGGAACTTCGCCGTCCAGGTGTTGTTGAACCTGATTCATCGGCCACAACCGCTGATCTTCGACGGCAATACTCTGCCTGAGGGCTAGTTCAACAGCCGACAGCCGACAGCCTTCGCTCGACGCTTAAGTTTGTTTTCGTCGTTCGACCCTCGACTTTCGACTCACTACGCTCATGTTACCAGAGCGTCGTGAACCGTGAGTCGGGCGTCGTTCGTTGAAAACAAACTTCAGCGTCGAGCGACGAATATCGGCTGTCGGCTGTTGAATCAGTACTACCGTGATCCTGTCGCGTCCGCCGCTGCCGCCTCCCGAGGTGGCGCGTTCTTCACCCACCGATCGAACCACTCGAACTGCTGGTATAGCGCGTCGAGCACGGTCTCACCGGCTCGGTAGCCATGCTGCTCGTCGGGATACATCACCAGTTTGACGGTTCCGCCGAGCCCTTTCACTGCGTGGAACATGCGCATCGACTGGATGGGGAAGGTGCCCGAGTTGGTGTCAGCTTCGCCGTGCAGCATGAGCATCGGCTCGTTGATCGCCTCGGCGTGCATGAACGGCGACATGGCGAAGTAGATCTCCGGCGCCTCCCAGAAGGTGCGCTGCTCGTTCTGAAACCCGAACGGTGTGAGCGAGCGGTTGTAGGCGCCGCTGCGGGCGATACCGGCGCGGAAGATGTCGGAGTGGGCCAGCAGGTTGGCGGTCATGAAGGCACCGTAAGAGTGGCCACCGACGCCAACGCGATCGCGATCGGTCACACCCATCTCGACCAGGGCGTCGACCGCCGCCTGTCCGTTCATCACCAACTGCTCGACAAACGAGTCGTTGGGTTCGATCTCGCCTTCACCGACGATCGGCATAGAGGCGCCGTCGAGGACGGCGTAACCCTGCGTCAGGAAGAAGAGGTGCGAGTATCCGCGGTAGAAGGTGAAGCGATTCTCTGAGCCGCGTACCTGGCTGCCGGCACTGGCCGACTTGAACTCACGCGGGTAGGCCCAGACGACGGTAGGCAGCCGCTCTCCCTCCTCGTATCCCGGCGGCAGGTAGAGCGTGCCGGTCAGGTCGATGCCGTCGGCGCGGGCGTAGGTGATGCGCTCCTTGTGAATGCCCGTCAGTTGGGGCGCCGGGTCAGCAATGTCGGTTAAAGCGGTCAACGCGCCGCTGGCGAGGTCGCGGACGAAATAGTTGGGCGGCTCGGTTTTCGATTCGCGGCGCGTGACGACGCGAGTCGCCGCCGCGTCTAATAGCTCGACCACGACCTCATAGGAGGGATCTTCCGCTTGCCAGAGGCGCTCGGTCGCGCCGCTGGTCAGGTCGTAGCGGTCGAGGAACGGGTGGTCGCCATCCGGCGACGAGCCAGGACCGGTCAGATAGATCGAGCGACCGTCAGGGCTCTGGAGCAGCACATACTTACCGCTCGCGGTCTCGGTCATCACCGGGTTGCCCGGGTTGCCGTACGCGTCCTCGGAGCTGCGATCCCAGATGATGCGCGGCTCGAGTTGGGGTCCTGCGGCGTCGATGACGACTGTCTTGGTCTGGCGGCTCGGTCGGTCGTACGTGTAGGCGAGCGCCAGGCTGCCGTGCTCGGTCCAGCGCAGGCCGTAAATGCGCATCTCGGTCTTCGCAAACTCGACCGGGTCGCCGTCGAACGGTGGCTGTATCATCACCAGCCGATCGCGGTGCTCGGCCTCGGCCTTCGGGTCGCCGCCGTCCAGCGCCTCCGCCCAGACCAGCGTGTGGGTGTCGCCGACGCGCCAGTGGATGTTGCGAGGTCCCTCGGCGACGCCGCCGATGGGCACGTTCTCGGCCAGTGGCAGCGAGATGACTTTGTGGACTTCCTCGCCGCCGTGACCCCAGACCTCGACTTCCTGTGGGAAGCGGTAGACCGGAACCAGGTACGAGTAGGGCCGCACGACGAGACTCACCAGGAGGTGAGCACCGTCGGGAGCCGGATCGATGTCGTTGAAGATCGCCGGCTCGCCAAACAACTGGCGCTCGCCGTCCAACGGGATGAGAGCGAGCTGTGCCGTGAAGTAATAGTCGAGAAGCTGCTCATCGAACGGGCTCTTCAGCAGGTTCTGGTAGGTGCGCACCG